>JAZDKP010000227.1:0-6449 GCA_043802925.1 Fibrobacterota bacterium
GGTCCGGTATGCCTTGAGCCTTTACAACATTCGCGGCCAGCTGGTGCGGACGCTTGTCAAGGGCACGGTCGGGAACGCGGGTTTGACGAAGAAGGTGGTGTGGGAAGGGATGGACAATGCCGGCCGCATGGCGGGCACGGGTGTCTACTTCTACCGCCTGACCGTGGGCGAACAGGTCAAAAAAGGCGCCATGGTCCTGGTCAGGTAAGCCTTGACCACAAGAATCTTTACAATAAAAGAGGCGGCCGGTTGGCCGCCTCTTTTATTGGGGCGCGTTTGCGCGCAATCATTTGCGGTTGTTGTTCAGCAGACTGTCGAACCAGGCCGGCTGGGTGAGATTGGGGCATGAGGCCGGGCTGTAATAATAGGTATGAGGCGCATTGGCGGGTGTGGAACTGGTGAACAGGACGTCACGGTTCTGCAGCATCCGGATGGTGTCGGTCTCGAGCGTGATGAGGCCTTTGATGGCCAGCGTCATGACGTCGGGTGTTTCGAGCGAGACCGATTCCGGCTGCAGGAGCGCATCGGTGAGAAAATGGGTCCGGTAATAGTGAACAAAATTGATACGGCGTAGGGACGTCTTGCGAAACGATGAATCCGATCCGATCACGATGGTTTCGAGCACCGTATCCTGGTAACCGGAACGAAAATCGACCAGGCTGTCCTTCCAGTTCCCGATAAGACCCGAACCGGATCCGATGCGGGCATACCGGTTGGTATCGATGTCCCCGTTGCCGTTCGGGCTGTAAGTCGTCAGGCTGTCACCGGTCAGGAGATAAGCAATAAAAACCGTGTCCGTGGTGTCGTGCTCAAGTGTATTGCCGTTGCAGCTCGCATGCATGAAAACGGGGTTAAACAGGACCTGAAGCGTATCTCCTCCAACCCCGTGCAGTGTGAGGGAACCGGAGGTGGTGTCCCGCACCACGTTCATGGCGTCCGCCACCGGTTCCGTCATGGCCGGTCCGGCCGGCTTTTTGTCCGTTGAGCAGGAAAGCGCGATCACCAGCAGGGCCAGGCCGCCTGCAAATACGAAAACTTTATTTTTCACGGCAAATCTCCTTGTGTTGGAATTTATCAACGCTGTCAAAATATAATATTCGAAGGGTGCGGTGACAAACAGACGGACGGAAATATATATTTAACAGGGGGGAGGGCCTATGCACGAAAAGAGATTGCTCAAGCGGCGTCACCTGCTGTATAACTTGTTGGTCATCAACGCGGACACGAGCGAAACCCTCGGCCGTTTGGCGGATATCAATGTCGAAGGGCTCCTTCTTGTGTCGGAAAAGCCCGTTCCAGTGAATGCGGACTATACCCTCCGGATTACCTTACCCCAGAAAATCCTTGGCCAGGAGGTCCTTCAGGTTGCGGCGCGGAGTCTCTGGTCAAAAAAAGATGCCAACCCCTCCCTGCTGCTCACCGGCTTCCGGCTGGACAATCCGTCGGTCCGGGACATCGAGGCCATCGTGGGCCTCATCTTCTCCCTCGGGTCACCGGAATAACGGCGGTTAAACAGTTTCCTGAATAAATTTTGTCATGGCAAGGACCTCCTCCAGCTCCGGAGAGCGGACGAGGTATCCATCGTTGCCCATGGCCGCGCTGAAGACGCCGCTGATGGCGTCATGGTGGCAGACACCGTGGCCGTACCGGTTGAGAATTTCGTTGTGGGAATGGGCGTAGGAACGGTTGTTTTTCCGCCCGACATAGCCGCAATGATAGGGTCGCGTGTAGATGGCCTTGAACTGGTTGAAAACCACCAGATTGGCCCATTCGGCGTACACATCGATGTCGTTGGCGTAATTGAACATGTCCGCGGTCATGCCGCCGGGCGGGCGCATATTGACTTCCAGGGCCACAAGACGGTTGTCGCTGTGCCGGCGGAAGAATTCCAGGTGAAAGAACCGCTCGCGCACATCAAAGGCCTTGACGGTACGCCGTCCCGCATCCTCGAGGTCCGGGGGGATGTCCCGCAGGGAATAATAGTACAGCGTATCGTCCTGATTGACGACCTCCATGATGCCTTCGCTAAAAACATGGGACGTATAGAAGACGATTTTTCCGTCGCGGTCCGCGAGCCCGTCAAAGGAGCAGACCGTGCCTTGCACGAATTCCTCCATGATGTAATCCATGCCGGGCTTGCTGGCAAAAAAATCCGCAAGTTCCTTTTCATTGTGGATTTTGTAGGTCCGGGCCGCGCCCACGCCGATATCGGGCTTGGCCACCACCGGGTATCCGGTCTCCGCAATGAGCCGCAGGGCTTCCGCTTCGGAATGGACCACGCATCCGCGCGCCACCGCCAGCCCTGCGTTCCGGTACCGTTCCTTCATCAGGGATTTGCGCTTGATATGAAGGATGGTGTCGAGTTTGAGGCCGTGAATGTTAAAGTCCGTGCGCAGGCGGGCGTCGGTCTCGAGCCAGTACTCGTTGTGTGATTCGAGCCGGTCGATTTTTCCGTAACCATGGGTGAAGTATCCCAGGGCGCGCACGAGGGAGTCGTAGTTGTGCATGTTGTCGACGCGGTAATACTCACGGAGCGCACCTTTGAGTTCGGGCCGTAGATTATCGTAGGATTCATCGGCCAAGCCGAGGACGTTGACGCCAAGCGCATTCAAGCGTTCGGCGAACGCGATGAAATTATACGGGAAATGCGGTGAAACATAGACGAGGTTCATCACCGTTTACGCGCCGATGATTTCCTTGTGCAGGTCAATCACCTGGTAGCGGTTGGCGAGGATGAACTCGGTGCTCGTATTCACCTTGAGCTTGGTGTCGCGCACCCAGATTTCAGCGATTGCGGCCTTGCGAACATTGTTTTCGGCGCATTCGAGGAAGAGGATGGCCACATAGGTGTCGAGTCCCATTTCCACGACGCGGCGCGCCACGTAATCGGTATAGTGCGGGTTTTTGAGTGACTTGACATGTTCGATGGATTTGTACAGTTGCGCAATGCAATGCCGCACTTTTTCGGCCAGGAATGCAAGTTTGTCATCCTGGAACGTGCGCTGGCAGAAGTCGTCGTAGATTTTGTTGAGGGAGCCGGACATGAGGCCGCCGATGGCCGCCACCACCTGCAGCTGCGAGGTTCCCTCGTAAATGTTGGTGATACGTGCGTCGCGGTAGTAGCGCTCCATGTTGTAGTCTTTCATAAAACCGCTGCCGCCCATAATCTGGATGCCGTCGTAGGCGTTTTGGTTGGCCATTTCGGTGTTGAACAGCTTGGAGAACGGGGTGAGCACCGCGGCCAGGCGGTCCCAGTAGTTCACCTCTTTCTGGAACGCGGGGTCCACGTTTTGGCCTTTGGCCCGCATGTTATCGATGCGCCGTTCCTGGACCTTGTAAAGGTCCACGACCTTGGCGGTCTGGTAGAGCAGGATGCGGCCGGCTTCGACCTTGATTTGCATGTGGGTGAGCATTTCGTACACGGCCGGGAACTGGTCGATGGCCTTGCCAAACTGGACGCGGCTTTTGGCGTAATCGCGCGCGTCGCGGTAGGCGGCTTCGCCTATCCCCAACGCCTGCGCCGCGATGCCGATGCGGGCGCCATTCATGAGCGCCATGACGTAGCGAATGAGTCCGCGCTTGCGTGAGCCCACGAGGTAGCAGGGCGTGTTGTCAAAGACCATTTCGCAGGTAGGGGAGCCGTGGATGCCCAGTTTATTTTCGATGCGCCGGATTTTGACCGTTTTATCGCGAAAGCAGACGAACATCGAAAGTCCGCGGCCGTCCTTGGTGCCGTCTTCGGAGCGTGCAAGAATGAGCAGAACGTTTCCGCATCCGTTGGTGATGAACCGTTTGACGCCCTTTAAAAGCCACACATCCTTGTCATCGCCGCTTGCGGGCGCGTGCGCCACGAGTCGGACGGACTGGAGGTCGGAGCCCGAATCGGGCTCGGTGAGCACCATGGCGGCCGTGGCCTCGCCGTGGGCCAGCGGGATGTTATAGGTCATTTTCTGTTCGTGCGTGCCGAATTCGTCGATGGTTTCGGCGATGTCCTGCAGGCCCACCAGGTTCATGAGCGAGGCGTCGGCGCGGGCGACCATTTCTAAAATGGCCACTTTGATGACCTGGGGCATGTTAAGGCCGCCGTACTGGCGGGGGAGTGAAAGGCCGAGGAGCTGGGCCTTGCGGAAGTCGTCGATGCTTTTTTTGACGAGCGGGTGCATGCAGACGTCGATGCCGTCGCAGGTGTGGCCTTCTTCATCCACCTGGCGCGCGCGTTCCATGACAGGGCCGCCCGAGAGGTCGCCCGCGATTTTGCAGATGGCCAGATAGCTTTCGCGCGCGTCTGCGCCGTTTTCGGGCGCAAAATCGTATTCCTGCGCATCGTGGTAGTCCGCTTCGAGCAGATCCGCGAGCCTGGGGAGATCAAGGCGTTCGAGGTTGTATTCGATGTCCGGGTTGTCGGTATAAAAATTCGTGGGGTTGGTCATAACGTTTTTATCCTTTGGATTTGTAAGCCTTGATCATCATGGGAATGACTTCGCGCAGGTCGCCGACAATGGCGTAGTGCGCGATTTTGAGCATGGGCGCGTCAGGGTCGGTGTTGATGGCGATGATTTTGCTTGAATGCTCCATGCCGGCGCGGTGCTGGATGGCGCCCGAGATGCCGCACGCGATGTAGAGCTTGGGACGGACCGTGGTGCCGGTCTGGCCCACCTGATGTTCGTGCTCAATGAGGCCCGAATCCACGGCCGCGCGCGAGGCGCCCACTGTGGCGCCGATGGTTTTGGCCAGCTCAAAGATGAGCTTGAAGTTTTCGCGGCTCCCGACTCCTGCGCCGCCCGACACAATGATGTTGGCGGCCGGGAGGTTCACTTTTCTGCTGCCGACCACGCGCTTGACCATTTTGATGACAAAGTCGCTGGCCGCAAAAGCGACCGGAAACCGGACCACGCGGCCCTTGCGGGTTTTATCGGGCGCGCCCAGCTTCATGACGCCTTCGCGCACTGTGGCCATCTGGGGCCGGTGTTCGGGCGACACGATAGTTGCCACGATGTTGCCGCCAAAGGCGGGCCGAATCTGATAGAGGATGTTCTGATAGGTTTTTTTGGTGCGCGGGTCTTCGTGATCGCCGATGACGAGGGAGGTGCAGTCCGCGGTGAGGCCCACCCGGAGCTCGCTGGCCACGCGGGGCGCAAGGTCGCGGCCGATGGGCGTTGCGCCAAAGAGCACAATCTGGGGCTGGGTGGCCTGGATGAGCCGGACCAAGGCCTTGGAAAAGGGCAGGGTCTCGTAAAACCCGAGACGGGCGTCTTCGACCGCGTAAAGGATGTCACAGCCGTAGGCAAAGAGCGCGGGCGCGTATTTGGCCTGCGATTTTCCGATGGCCACGGCGCACACTTTGACCCCGAGCTGGTCTGCGATGTCGCGCGCTTTGGACACGAGCTCGATGCTTACGGGCGCAACCTCGTTGTGCTCGGTTTCGATGTAAATGAGAACGTCGTTTTTAGATTCAACCACCGGAGCTGTTTTGAGAGGCTTTTTCACGCTTTTGGAAGCGGGTTTTGCGCTCTTCTTTTTAGCGGGTTTTTTCTTAGACAAAAGTCTTCTCCTCAATCAGTTCGTGGATGAATTGCTTGATGTCGGCCTCTTTTGCCGGAATGGTTTTGATTTCGCGGGCCGCGAGCACCACGCTTTCAATCTTTTTGACTTTGGTGGGGGAGCCGGCCAGGCCGATTTGTTCAGGCATGCACTTGAGGTCCGCGGCGGTCCAGGTTTCGATGAGCAGGCCCTTGGATTTTAGCTCCTTGCATTTTTTGTCGGCTTCGGCGTTTGCCCAGTCTTCGGCATAGCCGTCGCCGCCCGCGGCCGAGGCTTTGATTTCTTCTTCGACCTGGAGGCGTGTTTTGGCCTTTTTGAACTTCATGAAGTACTTGGCGCCAAAGGAGCGGGGCTCGTTGGCCGAAGCGGTGATGGTAAGAAGCAGGGGCATGGCGGTTTCGAGCAGTTCGGAGGAACGTCCCAGGGCGCGGCGGAGTGTGATGCGCTTTTTCTCGATTTTAACCACTTCTTCAACATAGGTAACCTGTTTCATCGGAATTTTTTCGGCCAACTGCGGCCCCACCTGCGCGGTGTCGCCGTCAATGGCCTGGCGGCCGCAAAGGACGAGATCCGCGCCCCCGAGTTTTTTAACGGCCTGGGCGAGCGTATATCCCGTGGCCAGCGTGTCGGCACCGGCGAACGCCCTGTCGGTAATCAGAATGACGCGGTCCGCGCCGCGGTAGAGCGATTCCCGGAGAATATCGGCCGCGCGGGGAGGGCCCATGCTGATCATCGTAATGTGAGCGCCGAAACGCTCCTTCAGGGTGATGGCCATTTCGAGCGCGTTCAAATCCTCGGGGTTGAAGATGGCGGGCAGGGCGGCTCGGTTGACGGTGCCGTCCTCCTTCATGGCCTGGCCGGTGATGTTGTGGGTGTCGGGAACCTGCTTGGCAGTAACAATGATTTTT
>JAZDKP010000228.1:0-2929 GCA_043802925.1 Fibrobacterota bacterium
GGAAAAGACATTCGAATACCTTCCAACGCAGTGGGTGTCAAGAACTTGTGTTTGGCTTTTGTTTTTCCTGACCGTCTTTTTGTTGTCGGCATGTTATTATGCGCCTTATCGTACGGCTTCAAGATCAATGCCCGAAGTTGCTGTCGAGACTCCGAAGATTCCCCTCACTCAGCTCTATTTTTACCCGAAAGCAGGTCAGGCGAACGAGCAGCAGTCCCGCGACCATTACGAATGCTACAACTGGGCTGTAAAGCAGACCGGATTCGATCCGGGTCAGTCAGCGATCCCGAAGGATCAGCGCGTGAGGGTAGTGCCGATGCCTCCGCCGGGGCATGATACCGCCACTCTGGCGATAGCTGGTGCCGTGCTGGGCGCGCTGCTCGGCGGACCGAGGCATGCCGTGAGGGGCGCCATGATCGGCGCATCCGGGGGGGCTATAGCCGGCGCAGTATCGGATTCGGCGAGAATGGAATCCGCTCGCCAGCAGGAGGAGGCCTATGCCGCGCAAGAGCGTGCCAACAACGCCCGGCTTGAAGCGAATTCGTCACGCTTCCGGCGGGCGATGTCCGCCTGCATGGAAGGGCGCGACTACAGCGTGCGGTAAGGTATACCCAGAAACTGTAGCGAAAATCCATAGTTGTTTTTACGGAGGCAATAACCATGAACAATATTCACAAAACAAACAGGTACCTCGTATTGGGGCTGATGCTCGCCCTGTTATCGGGCATGATACTATCCGGATTGACGCGGGCGGCGCAAGCGGCTGACCGCGGGTCCCGCCAACGCGAATTCAAGGATTCGCGTCATCACCATGACCGTTATTACCCGGCCCACGGCCAGGTGATCAGAGCATTGCCCCACAACCACCGGGTGGTGGTTCACGGCGGCACACAATTCTACTTCTCCGGAGGCGTCTGGTTCCGCCCGCAGGGGCCGCGCTTCGCCATCGTCCTGCCTCCGGTAGGTCTTTTCGTTCCCTTCCTGCCCCCCTATTTCACTACGATATGGGTGGGCGGCGTACCTTACTACTATGCCAACGAAGTCTATTACGCGCATAGAGGGGACGGCTATGTCGTCGTCGAGCCGCCGCAGAAGGAAGTCAGCGAGGCGCCGCCGCCGTCGGACCAGATGTTCATCTATCCCCGTTTGGGCCAGAGCGACCAGAAACAGGCGGATGATCGCTATGAGTGCCACCGCTGGGCCAAGGACCAGACAGGCTTCGACCCGACGCAGCCGCCCGGAAGCACGCCCGAAACTCAGAATATCAAGAGGCGCGCGGACTATCAACGGGCGATGAGCGCCTGTCTCGATGGCCGCGGGTATACGGTGAAATAGTCGATAAAGTCCGACTTCAGAAATGACTCTAACCGGCCACCGAGGAAACCTTGGTGGGGAGGGATGAATACTGCATGAAATATCTGAAGGCCAACCGGGCGGGAACCACAAATCCTCCCTGCCTCCCTTTAATAAAGGCGGTTAAATTTGCTTTTTACGAATTTACTTTGTGAGAGCTCAGAGAATGTTCCCCAAAATATAAAATTTCTCTGAGTTCTCTGTGGTTTTGAAATCTCTCAATTGGGGTTTTATCTAGGTCAGCAAATATCCTCCATCGACATAGAGTGTTTGTCCGGTCATATATTCCGAGGCATCTGAGGCGAGATAAATTAAAGTACCCGCAAAATCTTCGGGAAGCCCCCATCTTTTTAGGGCGGTCCGCGCCCGAATTTTTTCATAAAGGTCTTTTTCCTTCTCCTTAAAGTGGGCGGTTAATTCCGTTTCCGTATAACCCGGGGCTATGGCATTCACCCGGATGTTATATTCCGCCCATTCCACGGCGAGCGCTTTGGTTAGCTGGGAGACTCCCCCCTTGCTTGCGGTATAGGCCGCAGCCATTGGAGGGGCAACAACGCTTCGAATGGAAGCGATGTTTACAATATTCCCGCCATTTCTCTTCGCCATCTCCCTGGCTGCAGCTTGGGCGCAAAAAAAGTAAGCCTTCAAATTGGTATGCAGGATCCGGTCCCATTCCGGCACGGTCAAATCAATGGCCCTTTTGCGGATATTCATGCCCGCATTGTTTAGCAGAATGTCAACTTTACCAAACTCATCGATGGTATTTTTCACCATCCGTCCAATGTCTTCAGCTTCGGTTATATCTGCCCGGCAAACCACGCACCTTCGTCCTAAGGAACGAATTTTTTCAGATAAGTCCTGCAATTTCGTTAAAGTCCTTGCAGCCACAACCACCTCTGCCCCAGCTTCGGCCAGAGCCAAAGACATGACTTTTCCGATCCCCCGGCTGGCTCCGGTCACAATGGCAACCTTCCCTTTCAAAGAGAATTTATCCAGAATCATTCTTCCATTTCCTTTCCCTTAATCTTGATGATTTTGTAAAAAGTCGTCTCTCCCGCGGAAGCGGGAGTCCAGAGAAGAAGTAAGTACTTGATAATACTGGATTCCCGTTTTCACGGGAATGACCAAAAAGAGTATTTTCATGCTTTTTTCGAGTTAATCAATCTTTAATATTGTAAATTTGCCGCGAATGAAAAAATTCGTTCTTCCGCCTGCTGGTCTTCATCGACCCGACGCCTAAAGACGTAAGGATTGGGGAAAGCATCCACGGGTTTCAAGTTTTATTTACGAATACCGGGACTCTTTAAGGGCCCGACGATTGCAATTTTCCCAACGGGGTATGATCCCCTCTTTGGGAGGGCGTCATGAAGCGATAGTTGGCCCTTGGCGTTTTTGCAGCCGCAACGGTTTATGGATCGAAGCCCTCACCCAACTCCCGCAGCAGGCCCTGACAACCGGTGACCCGAAGAATCAGTTTACCCAAGCGGCGTTCGTAGGACTCTTCGACCCCGGGGCAGACGAGATAGTTTCGGCCATTTGGATAAAGACCGCGGAAAACTATCATGGATTCGGGATC
>JAZDKP010000229.1:0-10293 GCA_043802925.1 Fibrobacterota bacterium
AAACCCCGGACCTTGTCATTTCGGGTTTCAATCCGGGTGAAAACGCCGGCATCAGCAGCTTCTATTCCGGCACCGTGGCTGGCGCGCGCGAGGGGACCTTCTTCGGCATCCGGAGCCTCTCGCTCTCCCTTTCCCTGTTCGACCCAAGCCACTACGCCTACGCACTCCAGTGGCTCGACCGGTTCCTTGCCCGCATCGTGGACCACTCCATCGACTTCGACCCCCGGCGCACCTACCTCAATATCAACTTTCCCCATTGCGCGGTCAAGGACATCAAAGGCACGCGCGTGACACGGCAGGGAACGGCCCCCTTCAACGACGATTTCGAGGAGCGGGTCAACCCCTCCGGCAAAAAATACTACTGGCTGTTCGGCGACAAAACGCTCTCGGACGACTGCTGCTACGACGAAAAGGCGGTCCGTTGCGCCTATGTGACCGTCACGCCGCTCACCATTGACATGACCGATAACGTTTTTTACGAAAAATACGCTTCCAACGCCACGTTCGTTTGACAAAGGACACCTCTATGGACACGGTCTCCCGCATCATCCCGACTTATATCGAAGACGAAATGAAGACTTCCTACCTCGATTACGCCATGAGTGTCATCATCGCGCGCGCGCTCCCCGACGTGCGCGACGGCCTCAAACCCGTGCACCGGCGCGTGCTCTACGGCATGCAACAGCTCGGTCTCCACTTCAACCGGCCGTATAAGAAGGCGGCCCGCATCGTCGGTGAAGTCATGGGCAAGTACCACCCGCACGGCGACTCCGCCATTTACGACACGCTGGTGCGCATGGCGCAGGAATGGTCCATGCGGTACACCCTGGTCGACGGCCAGGGCAATTTCGGCAGCATTGACGGCGACTCGCCCGCGGCCATGCGATACACCGAAGCGCGGCTCGACCGCATTTCCGAAGAACTGCTGCGCGACCTCGAAAAGAACACCTGCGACTTCAGACCCAACTTTGACGAAAGCGAAACCGAGCCCACGGTCCTGCCTTCGGGCATCCCCAACCTGCTTGTCAACGGCTCCACCGGCATTGCGGTGGGCATGGCCACCAACATTCCGCCCCACAACCTGCGTGAAATCACAAACGCCCTCGTGGCGCTTATTGACGACCCCGACATTTCCATCGACGACCTTATCCGCCATGTCAAAGGCCCGGATTTCCCAACAGGCGGCATCATTGTGGGCCGTTCGGGCATCCGCGAGGCCTTTCTTACGGGCCGCGGCAAACTCACGGTCCGCGCCGTGGCAAATATCGAAAAACGGCAGAACGGCCGCGAGGCCATCATTGTCACCGAAATTCCCTACCAGGTCAACAAGGCCTCGCTCCTCGAAAAAATCGTGGAGCTCATCAAGGACAAAAAAATAGAGGGGATTTCAGACGTGCGCGACGAATCCGACCGCGACGGCATGCGCATGGTCATTGAACTGAAAAAGGACGCCTACGCGGACGTCATCCTGAACCAGCTCTACAAAAACACGCAAATGCAAAACGGCTTCGGCATCATCATGCTGGCGCTTGTTGACAACCGGCCCCAGGTGCTCAACCTGCGCGACTGCCTGGTACACTATCTCAACCACCGTCACGAGGTCATTGTCCGCCGCACCCAGTTTGACCTCGACATCGCCGAAAAGCGCGCGCACATCCTCGAAGGGCTCAAAATCGCGCTTGACAACATCGATGCGGTCATCGAGCTCATCAAAAAATCCAAGGACACCGACAGCGCCCGACAGGGGCTCATGAGCACGTTCAAACTGTCCGAAATCCAGGCCAACGCCATCCTCGAAATGCGGCTCCAGCGCCTTACAGGCCTCGAGCGCGAAAAAATCGACAACGAGTACCTCGAGGTCATCAAACAGATTGAGGAGTTCAAGTTCATCCTCGAAAACCAGAGCAAGCGCATGGAAATCATCAAGGAAGAGGCCATCGCCCTCGCCGAAAAATACGGCGACGACCGCCGCACTCAGATCATCGACGAGGTCGGCGAGTTCTCGGTCGAGGACATGATTGCCGAAGAGGACATGGTCATCACCATCTCCCACAGCGGCTACATCAAGCGCCTGCCCATGAACACCTACCGCAAGCAGGGCCGCGGCGGCAAGGGCATCACGGCCATGGAGACCAAGGACGAGGATTTTGTGGAACGGCTGTTCATCGCCTCCACGCACAGCTACATCTGTTTCTTCACCAACACCGGCCGCTGCTACTGGCTCAAGGTCCACGAAATTCCGCAGGCCGGCCGCATCGCCAAAGGCAAGGCCATCATCAACCTCATCCCGCTCAAGGGCGAAGAAAAAATCCGTGCCATGGTGCCGGTCAAGTCGTTCGACGACGAGTACGCGCAAAAGTCCTACATCATGTTCGCGACCAAGATGGGCACCATCAACAAGCAGCCCCTCACCGCCTTTGGCAATCCGCGCAAGGACGGCATCAACGCGGTCAAGGTCGACGGCAACGATTCCATCGTTGACGCGTCGCTCACCGACGGCACGGCCAACATCGTGCTGGGCACGCATACGGGCCTCGCGCTTTATTTCAACGAGTCCGGCATCCGCGAACTCGGCCGCAACACCCGCGGCGTGCGCGGCATCAAACTCGGCAAGGACGACGAGGTCATCTCCATGGTGGTCATCAAGCGCGACACCACGCTGCTCACGGTCACAAAAAACGGCTACGGCAAGCGTACGCCCATCGGCGAATACCGGCTCACCGGACGCGGGGGAAAGGGCATCATCAACATCCGCACCACGGAACGCAACGGCGGTGTGGTTTCCATTATTGCGGTCGAAGACCGCGACGAACTCATGCTCATCTCGCGCAACGGAATCGCCATCCGCATCGCGGCATCGGGCGTGGCCAAAATAGGCCGCGCCACGCAGGGCGTCCGGCTCATCAACCTCGACTCGGGTGACCTGGTCATGGACGTCTCCAAAATAGTGCCCGAGGATGAAAACGCCGAGGCCGTGGCCGCCAACCTGGAGCCCGCTTCCGGCGGTCCCATTCCCGCCTCCACCGAGGTCCTCCCCGAAGACGAAGCGCTCGGAGGCGATGACGAACCCCTCGACGACGAGACCGAAAACGACGAAGGCAGCGCGGACGGCAAAGGCGACGACGCTTGATGGATAAGCGCCCCCCTTTTTCCCCGGACGCACTCTTTGCCCTGCTCAAAGGCCGGGTCGCCGAGGCCGAACTTTACCAGCAGACAGGTGAATCGCGTCCCGTGCTCTTTAAGGCGGGCAAACTCCATTCAGCCGAAGCCAACATCTCGTGCAGCGCCGGACTCCGTGTGGTCGTTGAAGGCCGCGTCGGTTTCGCCTCGGGCAATGATCCCGAAAACCTCGCCTCCCTGGCCGAACGCGCGCTCGCGAGCGCCCGGTTCGGCGAAAAGGCCGCCTTTTCACTGCCCGCATCCTGCACCGCGCATTTCGCGGTCCAGACCGTGGATACGGGTGTCCCGGCGCTCACCATTGAACAGAAGATAGCACACGGCAAAAGCGTACTCGAACGTCTCGCACCCGAATCCAGGGGCCTCTCCGTGGACCTCGAGACGCAAACAAGTGAGTCCACGGACTTTCTAAACAACACCCACGGTCTCGCGCTTTCCTCGCAAAGGACCGTCTATTCCTTCGGTTATTCCGCGCTCAAGGTTGACGCAAACGGCCTGCTCTGGCTGTCCGAAGGCAACAGTTCCTGCCGCGTGGATAATCGCACGGACAAACAGGTGGCCCGGACCCTTTTCCTGCTCGAAAAAGCAAGCCGCGTTGTCCCGGCAAAGAATCCGCGCATAATCATTGTGGAGCCCGCGGTGCTTTCCTCGCTGGTCGCAGCCTTCACCACCGCCATTTCCGGAAAGACCGTGTTCAAAGGCACTTCGCCGCTCTCGGGAAAACTGGGGCAATCCATCACGGACCCGCGCTTTTCGCTGTTCGAGGACCCTTCACTCGACTACCGGACCGCCAGCGTTGTATTTGACGATGAGGGCGTGCCGGCCGCAAAAAAGGCGCTCATCGAAAACGGGGTCCTGAAAAGCTTCATTTATGATCTTCAGACCGCGGGGCTGTCAAACGCTCTGCCAACCGGCAACGGTTTCCGCGGCACCGGGTCGCTTCCAGCCCCGGGCTACTGCAACCTTGTCATTCCGTGCGGGAGTAAAAGCACGGAACAGATTGTACGGGAAACAAAGGACGGTCTCTGGATCCATTCGGTCCTGGGGAGCGGCCAGAGCAACATGCTCGCGGGCGATTTTTCGCTGAACGCCCATCTCGCGTTCAAAATTGAGAACGGCGGGATCACGGGCCGCGTCAAGGACACCATGATATCCGGGAATGTCTACGACCTCTTCCGGAAAATCACGGAAATCAGTTCGGACACGGACGATTCCAGCGGATCCACCATTTATCCGGCCATGGCCTTCGAAGGCGTGTCCGTGACAGGATGACAATAACGTGCCTAAATCATTCGTAAAAAAGACCATCGCGGCCATCCGCCGCCTGCTCCCCAGCCTCGCGCAGGCCCAACCCGCAGTACCCACACCCGCGGTTCCTGCGCCGGCTGCAAAACGCGTTACACGGGCCCTCCCGGCCCAGCGTTCCGTGACCCGAAAAATGCCCAAGATTGCGCCGGGCCGCGAAACCGCAAAGTCCGCTGAAATGCCTCCGAGCCTGTTCTACGGTCTCGGCATTGCGCCCGGACTTCTGGAGGTTGTTGACAAGCTCCATTTTCACACCCCCACGCCCATTCAGCATAAAACCATCCCCATGGCCATTGAGGGCAACGACGTGGTCGGTATCGCTCAAACCGGCACGGGCAAAACCCTGGCGTTCGGCATCCCGCTCATCCAGCGGCTGGCCGCGCAAAAGGGCAAGGCCCTCATCCTCGCCCCCACCCGTGAACTCGCCATCCAGATTGAGGAGGCGCTCCACCCCTTTGCGCGCGCCTTTACCCTGCACACCGCGGTGCTCATCGGCGGCGCCTCCATGTCCAACCAGATTAGCGCGTTGCGCCGCAACCCGCGCATTCTCATCGCCACCCCGGGCCGCCTCATTGACCTCATGGAGCAGGGCGAGGTGCGGCTCGAAGACGCGCACATCCTGGTGCTCGACGAAGCCGACCGCATGCTTGACATGGGCTTTATGCCGCAGATACAGCGCATCCTGCGCAAGGTCCCGCGCGAACGCCAGACCCTGCTCTTTTCCGCCACCATGCCGCCCGACATCGTCAAAATCGCCTCCGCGCACATGCACCTGCCCGTGCGTACGGAGATTGCGCCCTCGGGCACGGCCCCGGAAAGCGTCACGCAGGAAATCTTTGTGGTCCGGAACGAGCACAAGCCCCTGCTGCTGCAGAAACTGCTCCAGGAATACGGGGGCTCGGTGTTGCTGTTCACCCGCACCCGGCGCGGCGCGGCACGCGTGACGACCGTGCTCCACAAAGCGGGACACAATGTCGCTGAAATCCATTCGGACCGTTCCCTCGGCCAGCGCCGTGAAGCGCTCGAGGGCTTTAAAGCCGGCAAATACCGCATTCTGGTGGCCACGGACATCGCGGCGCGCGGAATTGACGTCACGGGAATCGAACTCGTGCTGAATTACGACCTGCCCGATGACCCGGAAAACTATGTGCACCGCATCGGCCGCACGGGCCGCGCCGGGCGCGAAGGCCACGCCATTTCGCTGGCCACGCCCGCGCAGGGCGACGAAGTGCGCAACATTGAGCGCATCATCCGCACCTCCATTGAGGTCTCCGCGCACCCGGAAATTCCAGTTGCGGAGTTCAGCGCCATGGCCCGACTGCATCCGGCCATCCAAAGCGCGCTCACGGCCGTGAGCCTCGCTGTACGGCCCAAGCCCGTCACGCCCAAGCCCGAAACGGACTGGGGACGCCAGCCTCATGCAGGGCGAAAACGGCGGTAATGTTCACATTGTGAAACTTGAAGCCATTCATTCATGAATGGTTATTGGAGCCTATAAAACAGAGGCGAACATTTTTGCCGCAAAATCCAGATCTTCCTGGGAATGCGCGGCGGATAGTTGGGTCCGGATTCGTGCGGCGCCCTGGGGCACGACCGGGAAAGAAAACCCGACGACATACACGCCTTTGTCAAGCAACTGGGCGGCCATGCGCTGCGCGATTTTGGCATCCCCCAGCATAATCGGCACAATGGGATGCACGCCGGGTTTGATGGAAAACCCGTGCCGGGCCATATTTGCCCTGAAGTGCCGGGTGTTGTTTTGGAGCTTATTTAAAAGTTCATGGGATGACGTTATGATTTCCAACGCTTTTAATGAACCGCAAACAATGGCGGGGGCAAGGGTATTGGAAAAAAGGTAGGGGCGCGACCGCTGCCGCAAATAATCGATGATTTCCTTTCGGCCGCTCGTGTAACCGCCGCTGGCGCCGCCCAAGGCCTTGCCAAGGGTACCGGTAATGATATCCACCTTTCCCATGACCCCGCAATGCTCGTGCGAACCTTTTCCGTTTTCGCCCAAAACCCCGACCGCGTGCGAATCATCCACCATCACGAGCGCATCGTAGGTTTCCGCCAGCCCGCAAATATCCTTTAAATTCACAATCGTCCCATCCATGGAAAAAACGCCGTCCGTGGCGATAAGGCGGAACCGGCACGCCCGGCTTTCCTTTAGTTTTTCCTCGAGGTCCCCCATATCGCCATTTTTATACCGCAGCCGTTTCGCTTTGCAAAGACGGACACCATCGATGATGCTGGCATGGTTGAGCTCATCGCTGATGACGGCGTCGTCCTCTGAAAGAAGGGTTTCGAAAAGCCCTCCGTTTGCGTCAAAACAGGAACCGTAAAGGAGGGTCTCTTCCGTTCCAAGGAACTCCGATATTTTGGATTCGAGTCTTTTATGAATTTCCTGGGTGCCGCAAATAAAACGGACCGAGGAAAGGCCATAGCCCCATTTATCCATCCCCTCTTTTGCGGCACGAATGATTTCGGGATGGTCGGCAAGCCCCAGATAATTGTTGGCGCACAGGTTTATGACACCCCGGTGGGTCAGGGTGTCTATTTTCCGCCCCTGCGCACCGGCAAGGATGCGCTCCGCTTTCAAAAGCCCGCTCTCCTTGATGAGATCCAGCTGGCGGATTAAATGTCTTTTCATTTCTCCGAACATATTAATCCATCCAGTCCAAAATGACTTTTCCTGATTTGCCGGACCGCATGACATTGAACCCCTCTTCAAAAAGCGGATACCGGAAACGGTGGGTTATCACCGGGGAAATGTCGAGCCCGCTTTGAAGCATGGCGGTCATTTTATACCAGGTTTCGTACATTTCCCTCCCGTAAATCCCCTTGAGGGTCAGCCCGTTGAATACCACCGTGTTCCAATCAATGAGGGACTGGGGTCCCTGAATGCCGAGGAGCGCGATTTTTCCGCCGTGGCACATGTTGGCGACCATGCTTTTGAACGCCGCTTCATTACCGGACATTTCCAGCCCGACATCGAAGCCTTCCTTCAGTCCCAATTCCTTGGCCACGTCCTCCAATTTTTCGGAAGCGACATTGACGGTCCGGGTTGCGCCCATCCGTTTGGCAAGTTCGAGTCGGTAAGGATTGACGTCCGTAATGACCACATAGCGCGCTCCGGCATGCCTGGCAATGGCCACCGCCATAATCCCGATGGGCCCGGCCCCGGTGATGAGGACATCTTCTCCCAAGAGGTCGAATGACAGCGCGGTATGCGTGGCATTTCCCAGGGGATCAAAGACCGCGAGGATGTCCATGGGGATTTTGGGATCGCAATACCAAACATTGGTTTGCGGGATGCAAAGGTATTCCGCATGCGCGCCGGTACGGTTGACCCCCACCCCGCGGGTATTCATGCAAAGGTGCCTTCGGCCGGCCAAACAGTTCCGGCAATGCCCGCACACCACATGGCCTTCGCCGCTGATGACATCGCCTTTTTTGAAATCGTACACGTTGCTTCCGGTTTCTTCCACGACCCCCACGAACTCATGCCCGATAACCATGGGCACGGGAATGGTTTTTTGGGACCACGCATCCCAGTTGTAAATATGCACATCGGTGCCGCAAATTGCGGTCTTATGGATTTTAATTAATACGTCGTTGATACCGACGTCGGGCACGGGCACCTCCTCAAGCCACAGTCCCGGAGCCGCCTTCTTTTTTACGAGCGCCTTCATTGTTTTCATGTGCGACCTCCGTTGGTTTCCCGGAAATATACCGTGAATAAAAAACCTTCTCTTGTATACTGTAAGATATATTTTTTCTGCGCCGGTTTCAATCGTCAACCGGCCTTCACCGTATCGACATTTTTCCGCATTGCTTGACCTGTGCTAAAATACCTCTGTCCAGTCCGTCCGAATTGGAAGTATATTTATGGTATGGCGCAACCCGGTAAAATACTGCTCCTCGATGACGAGGATTTCATTCTGGACACGGTCTCGCAGATCATAAGCCAGCTCGGGTACACCGTGGAATGCGCGGCCACGGGCGCACAGGCGCTGGCTCTCTTTCATAAGGCGCGCAAAGCCGGGGCCCCTTTTGACGCGGCCATTCTGGACCTCACCATTCCCGGGGGCATGGGCGGCAAAGAAACCATGCAGAAAATACTCGCGGTCCAGCCCGATTTTGTGGGCATCGCCTCAAGCGGCTACGCCGAGGACCCGGTCATCACCGCGCCGGAACAGCACGGCTTCAAAGCCTCGTTCTACAAACCCACCCATCCGCGAGAATTCGGTCCGCTTTTGTCACGCGTCCTGACGGGCCGCATCCAGCCGGAATAACCTTTCCACCCATGCATCTTTATGACAAGTTCTGACAACCGCATGGGTTAAGCGAACCGTATCTGTTCCTCCACGATTCCGTAAAATTCCCGGGCCGCATGCCTTTCCAACCACGGGGAGTGGCCGCATTTTTCCAGCACCGTCATCCTGAAATCCTTGATCACTTTTGTCAGCGGTTCCCTCACGCCCTCGGCCGGATGGGAATCGCAATCACCCTGAATGGCAAGGACCGGGCACATGATGCTTGCTCCCAGTCGCAGCAGTTCACCGCTCTTCCGTAACCGGGCCGCTTCGGGCCAGACAGCCGCGTAAATTTCACCGGAGTTTGATGTCAGCGTATCAGCCGGCGTTGACGGAAGCACATCCGCCCCCACTTCAAAGCAATCGGCTTTTCCAGCAAGCGCACCAAGACGCGAAAGATGTTTGTCTTTTTCGGGCAGGCCAGGGTCCTTGAGCATCTCAATCCGCTTTTTATACTCGGTCTGTTCTTCAGGACACAGCCGTTTCAGCCTGTTTTCTGAAATCAGCCGGACATATTGCTCCTCAAACGGCCCTGCGGATATCAGGACAAGCTTTTTTACAAGCGCGCCATACCTTGCTGCAAAAATAAATCCAAGCCATGCCCCCCACGAGTGGCCGATGAGCACGACCGGTCCGTCTGCGTTTTCCTCAATCGTCTGCTTGAGTTCTTCAACCTGCGCGTCGACCGATTTTCCGTTCTGTATAGGCTCCAGCACGCCCAGGCATTTTGAAAGCTCACGCGCAACCGGTTCCATGCCGCCCGCCGCACCCGGCCCGCCATGCAGGACCGCGACATTGAAGGGAGGGCTGCCGTATTTGCGCAAGCGTGTCACGTGATGTTCCGCACGGATTGGTTAGAAAAGAAACGGCACCAGTTGCCACGTCTGTTTGACGTACGCGTCCCAATAAGCCTTGAATTCCCCGCGCATCAGCTTTTCCTCGTCCTTGATGCGCCAGCGGATGACAAAAAGCGTCACAACCACAAGCGCCATGGAAACCCCGGAGCGGAATACAAGTGAAATACCGGCGAAAAAAAGAAGGATGCCGAGGTAACGCGGATGGCGGATGAAGCGGTAAGGACCGTTTGTGATGAGTTCGTGGTTCTTCTGGATAGTCACGTTCATGCTGAACTGCCGTCCAAGGGCAAAGACGGCCCAGCTCATGAAGAAGTAACCGGTGCAAGTCAGGACAAGTCCTGTTCCTCGGACCAGGGGCCCGCCCGAATACACCAGCCAGCCGTGCCGGTCCGCGAGCGGAGAAAGAATGACAAACAGGAGTGACGCCAGTTGAAGATAGAGGATTGCCCACCGTTGGCGCGGCAGTGTTCTTACACCCAGTCCTTCGCCTCGGCCTTCCTTGGGTACGAAAATGACGACAAGCAGAGTCGCAAGCAGCATCAGGACGGTATACACGGTCCGGAAAGGGCTGGCGAAGTAAGTGCGGGCGTCAAACAGCCCCCACGCGACGAGCGGCACGCCGGTGAACAGAAAGGCGC
>JAZDKP010000230.1:0-2297 GCA_043802925.1 Fibrobacterota bacterium
CCAATATGCCTTATTCTTAATGATCCACTCCGCATCAGGCACTTCAAAAAAGCAGGGTACGTTTAACCCCGACAAGGCACCGTGTATAGATTTCAGAAAGTCAACAGGGCCCGGCATATGCTCCAACACATGCCGGCATATCAACAGCACCGGCGTGGTATCAAGTTGGCCTGGTTTAAAAATATCCCGAACCCATTGAATCCGCCCCTCCTGCCCCTCTTTTTCAAGCGCTGGGTCTATGCCAATGCCGGTAAGCCCGGGAGCCTGTTCAAGCAAAACTTCCAGAAACCGTCCCTTGCCACAACCGACGTCCACTATTAAACCTTTTTCAAGATGGTATCTATCAACCAAATGTCGCGCCAGTTGCAAATAATAGGCGTCAAAGGCCGCGGAAGGCACCAGGTTGTCGTATCGCTCGTTGTAAGCCATCAAATTGGCATCAAAAAGACTGTTAAAAAGGTGACCGCAGTTTGTACACAGAGCCAGTTGAAAAGGGGCCTTGGGTGCGCGTAAGGCCGCTTCGCGGGTGTCATAGACCACGTTCTGCATAACAGGCATGACGGGCCTGTTAAGGACAGTTTCAAGGGCTATGCTGCCGCAAACAGGGCAGTTTTCCAATACAGCCAAAGTCAGGATACCTTTTTTAAATAAGCACTAGGCCAATGGGTAATGTTTTTGGACAGTTCACTCTCATTAAAACGCCAGACTGGTTGTTCAACTTTAAAATCCGGGTGAGATTTCAGGAATTCGTTTACAGCTTCAACAGGATTGTCATGCGTCCATTCGGGCTGGCCTCTTGGAACATCGTACAAGTCCTGCATACTGCCATCGGTAGCGACAATATAAGAGCCGTGTGACACAATACCGGAATAGAGTTCAAGTTCCTTGAGCACATGCGGCTTGGTATGGTTGGAATCGAGAATAACCAGGACTCTTTCACCGGGTTTTACAAGGCTTTTGACCTTGTTGACAATACCCGTATCCACGGAACTGCCTTCAATAAGGGTCAGATAAGAATACAGTTCATGAGCTTCAAGCGCTTTGCGATTATGGGCGCGAATTTCAATATCAATGCCAATAATACGCCCCTTGCCCATGGCTTTACACAGTGAAGCATACATTATAAGTGAACCACCGTGAGCGACCCCGGTTTCTATTATAACATCAGGCTTGACCGTATAGATGACCTCCTGAATACGCATAACATCTTCGGGCAGCTGAATAATAGGCCTTCCCATCCAGGTGAAGGTATAAACATATTTCTGGTTCCAACCTGTTTTCAGCCAAAGGTCTGAAAGAAGCTCAAAACCTTCTTTGGAATAAAGAGGCAAGGTTTCCCCGTTTTCCATCATTAACTCTTTGGCTGTTGTATCAATGCTAAACTTCATACAGGTTCTCCATGGCTACTAATGGCTTTGTTTTTCCCACCAATTTATTGTTTTTTCAAGGGCCTGGTCCATTGTATATTTCGGCCTGAATCCTATTTCGTTCTTTAACCGTGAAACATCCGCTACCAGCATATCAGGTTCGCCTTCCGGTGTGGGACGGTTACCGGTTCTAAGCAATTCCGGAGAACCCAACAGTTCGGCCAGTCGCCCTGTAACCCGGTTTAGCCGCACTCCCTCTCCGCTGCCAATGTTGACGGCACTCTGGCATTCCGATTCCAATAACGCAACAAACGCGGACGCCACATCTTCAACATATATAAAATCTCGTGTCTGGGTGCCAATCGTTGTTTCCGCTGGCTCTTTCCTTAAGAGCGTATTAATGACATAGGGAATCAGCCTCTGTGGATACTCATGAGACCCAAAAGCGAAGAAAATTCTTCCCCAGGCATAGGAAAGGTGCTGATTGGCTGCAAATTTTGAGATAATCCCGTTGAAACCCGCTTTAGCAGCCCCATACAGGGTGGCTGGGACGTTGTTTCCACCCTCCTTCAGCACCCCGGGCCCCGTCCAGTCATATTCCGCGCAACTGCCCGCAGAAACGGCCCGTAATCCGCCAGCCGCATAAAAGCTTTGAACCAGCTCAATGCTTGCCCGCACCCAGTCCAGATTCGTTGGGGAGGCCCAGTAAATACCCGGACGCGCTTCCCAGGCAAAGTGAAGCAGATAATTTGGCCGAAGTTTATTTATCAAAGCGGTCGGCTCCCCGGAAACAAGCAGATTAACTATGTGCCACTCGCACCCTTTGATGTCCGGTAACGGCTGTTCGCCAAAATGAAGCGCATGGACCTCATATCCCCGTTCAACAAGCTGCTGGACTGCATGCCTGCCGATAAAACCGCTTCCGCCGGT
>JAZDKP010000231.1:0-2007 GCA_043802925.1 Fibrobacterota bacterium
ACTTCACCATCGAGGTCGAACGATCCTTACGGGTGTTGGACGGATCCGTCCTGGTGCTTTGCGCCGTGGGGGGCGTCCAGTCGCAGTCCATCACCGTCAACCGGCAGATGGAACGCTACCGCGTGCCCCGCATCGCCTTCATTAACAAGTGCGACCGCACAGGGGCCAACCCGCTCAAGGTGGTCAAAGATCTCCGCGATAAACTGGGCCTTAACCCCATCCTGCTCCAGCTGCCCATCGGCCTCGAGACCCAGTTCAACGGGCTTATCGACCTTGTGGCCATGAAAGCGGTTTATTTCGATGGAAGCAACGGCGAAAAAATCCTCATCCAGGAAATCCCTCCGGAACTGGCGGATCAGGCCCGTGAAGCGCACGATAAGATGCTCGACGGACTCTCCCTCTTTTCCGACGATCTCACCCACGCCATGCTCGAGGGCAAGGTCACGGAGACGCTCATCCGCAAGGCCATGCGCGAAGGCGCACTCGCCTTTAAATGTTGTCCGGTCATGATGGGCTCCGCCTACAAGAACAAGGGCGTCCAGCTCCTCCTCGACGGCGTCCTCGACTACCTGCCCAGCCCGCTTGAGTCCACGCAAAAGGCGCACGACCTCGACAACGACGATGCCGAAGTCCCGCTCTTTGCCGACGAGTCCAAACCCACTGTGGCCCTCGCCTTCAAGCTCGAGGACGGCCAGTACGGCCAGCTCACGCATGTCCGCGTGTACCAGGGATCCGTGCGCAAGGGCAGCGAACTGCGCAACACCCGCACGGGTAAAACCATCCGGGTGGGCCGTCTTGTCCGCATGCACGCGGACGAAATGGAAGAAATCACCAGCGCGGGACCCGGCGAACTCACGGCCCTGTTCGGCGTGGACTGCGCCTCCGGCGACACGTTCACCGATCCCAATCTTAACCTGCACATGACCAAAATGCATGTGCCGGATCCGGTCATTTCACTGTCGGTCGCCGTGCCGGACACCAAATCCGAAAACCAGCTTTCCAAGGCCCTCAACCGCTTTACAAAAGAAGACCCCACGTTCCGCGCCCATGTGGATCCCGAATCCAGCCAGACCATCATTTCGGGCATGGGCGAACTGCACCTCGACGTTTATGTGGAGCGCATCAAGCGCGAATACGGCGTCACCGTAACAACCGGCGCCCCGCAGGTGGCCTTTAGGGAGGCCATCACCCGGAAGCTGGAATTCTGTTACGTGCACAAGAAGCAAACCGGCGGTTCAGGGCAATTCGCGAAAATCGAGGGGTGGTTCGAACCTTGCATGGAACAGGATTTCCTGTTCGAAAGCGAGGTCAAGGGCGGCAGCATCCCCACCGAATATATCCCTGCGATTGAAAAAGGGTTCCAGAACTCTGTGCGCAAGGGAAAACTCATCGGGTTCCCGGTGGTGCGTTTCAAGGTCGTGGTCAACGACGGCGCCTCCCATGCCGTGGACTCCTCGGACATGGCCTTTCAGGTGGCGGCGCAGAACGCGTTCAGCGAATATTACCTGAAAGCCGCGCCCGTCATCCTCGAACCCATTATGAAGGTCTCGGTGGAAGGCCCCTCGGAGTTTCAGGGATCCATCCTTTCCACGCTCAACCAGCGGCGCGGCATCATCCTATTCGCCAGCGACAACGGCGTTTTCTCGCGCGTGGACGCGGAAGTCCCTTTATCTGAAATGTTCGGCTATTCCACGGTCATCCGTTCCTCCACGCAAGGCAAGGCGGAATTTACCATGGAATTCTTAAAATACGCCAAAGTGCCCGCGCAAAAAAGCGAAGCCCTGATAAAGGATTTTCAGGAAAAGAAATTAAAGGGGAATAAATAAGGGTTTTCCGACATGATACGCCAAGAATTGAATAAAAAAAGCCCCATCCGTATCCTCGAAAACAGCACCCACGGCGGCCTCGGTAAAAACAATGTCGGCGTCTTCGCCGCACACCGGGGCGAGGGCAAGACCGCGTGTCTGGTTCATTTCGCCCTCGATGCCCTGCTCCGCAACCAGAAGG
>JAZDKP010000232.1:0-9075 GCA_043802925.1 Fibrobacterota bacterium
TCCAGAACAGCTTGGACGGCTTTGCGACGAATGTCCACCTGGGCGGTGGCAGGGAGAGAGCGGAAGTCTTGTGTCCTCACACATATAATATAGGATAGTTACGAGGCGTTATGGTAACTATATATTGCACTGATTAGTAAATGAGATTTCAATGCTGACCGCGGATATGGTCAGTAAAAAGAAACTTCAGATGTTGCTTGAAATATCCGAGGATCTGCCGGATATTGAGGCGGATGAGCTCAAGGTAAAAGAGATAATTTACAACCTGCTTTCAAACGCAGTCAAATTCAACCCGGATGGCGGTAACATTGGCATGCGGGCAAAGAAAGCCGGTCCAAATATAGAGATAGAGGTCTGGGATACGGGAATCGGTATTGCGCTTGAAAACATGGATAAAATATTTGAAGGTTTCTTCCGTGTCGACACCCCCTATTCCCGGGTAACGGAGGGGACGGGGCTGGGTTTACCGCTCTCAAAAAAACTCGTTGAACTGCATAACGGAAAGTTTTTTGTAGAATCAGAGGGGCTGAACAAAGGCACCTCGGTAAAGTTCACTTTGCCTATTATATCCAGGAAGGTAGCGTAAGATGAGAAAGAAAGCATTAGTGGTCGATGATAATGATAAGAATCTGTTGTTGGAGAAAGATTTGTTAGAGGTTGCAGGCTTCGAAGTTTTTGTAGCTGAAAATGCTTTAACGGCCATTGCCATTGCCAAAAAAGAAAGACCGGATATTATCATCATGGATGTGCGGCTCCCCGATATGCTGGGTACCGAAGCGGCCAAGATATTACGACAAAACAAAGAGACGTGCGATATCCCCATTGTTTTTGTAACGGCTTCTGTAATGGCAGAAGGCCGGGAAGCCATCAATGCCATCGATAATGCCGGATTTATAGGCAAGCCGATAAATACGCGTACCTTTGTTGAAATAATCAACAGGTTTATCAAGTGATTTAACCGGTATGTTAATGTATCACACTAACCGTTAAAGGTATTACGGCCCATGTCAGAACCCGCAAAAGACCAAATGCTGGTGTTGTTCATTCTTGATGAGCAATACTACGCTTTGCATCTGTCCGCGGTGGAACGGGTTGTCAGGGCCCTGGAAATAACACCTTTACCGAAAGCGCCAAAAATCGTGCCCGGTATCATCAATGCGCAGGGCAGGATAATTCCCGTCATTGACGTCCGCCGGCGTTTTCGCCTGCCCGCGCGTGAAATAAGAACAGACGATCGATTCATCATTGCGAGCACCTCCAGACGGCTCGTTGCGCTGGTGGTTGATTCCGTGGCAGGAGTCCGCCAGGTTACGGATCGGCAAAGGGTGAACGTGGAGCAATCGTTGCCCTTTGCGGAACATCTTAAAGGAGTCGCCAAGCTTGAAGACAATCTGGTGCTAATCTACGACCTCGATCAATTCCTTTCACTGGACGAGATAAAAGGTCTGGATGCCGCCCTGACCGGGGGTCAAGAATGAAACGCACCCTTCCTGACAGCGTGTTGTCGCAGCTGAGCCAATTAATCACAGCAAAAACCGCCTTGTACTTTGCCCCTGAGCGGTGGGGCGATTTGGAATACAAAGTAGGTTCCGCGGCCAAAGAATTCGGGTTTACCGGAAAAGATGAATTCATACAATGGGTGTTGTCTTCGCCATTGACCCCCGGTCAGATGGATGTCCTGGCGGGCTATCTGACCATCCACGAAACCTATTTCTGGCGCGAACCCCAGGTTTTTGACGCCCTGGTAGCGCACGTCCTGCCCGCGCTTGTCAACGCACGGGAAAGCAGCGGCCGGCGCATAAGAATCTGGAGCGCGGGCTGCGCCACAGGCGAGGAACCGTACTCCATTGCAATAGCGCTCCGCAGGGCTAACCCTGCCCTTAAAGATTGGCCTGTCACCATTCTGGCCACGGACATCAATACCCGCATTCTGAACAAGGCCAGGGCCGGCGTCTATGGTAAATGGTCGTTTCGTAATGCACCGCCCTGGCTTATAGATGGTTATTTTCATTGCAAAGATGACGGGAGGTTTGAGATTCTGCCCGAAATCAAAAAAATGGTAACGTTCGCCTGTCTGAATCTTGCGGAAGACCGTTATCCCTCTCCGTTAATCAACACCCACGACATGGATATCATCTTCTGTCGCAATGTGCTCATGTATTTTGCGCCGGACCGCGTCCAGCAAGTCGGGCAGGGCCTTTATCGCTCTCTCGTAGAGGGCGGATGGCTGATGGTCGGCGCCAGCGAACTTTCTCAAGCTTATTTTCCGCAATTCGCCTCTGTCCGCTTTCCCGGCGCAATGGTGTACCAAAAGAAAACGCAGGGGTTTCCATTGCCGGATGTTTTGCCGTATGAATTGCCGCCAACTTTTCAAGAAACAACGGCACTGCCGCAGGCGGAATTTATTGCCACTGTTTTGGAAGAAACCGTACAGGCAACCGGCCTGGAGACACCTGAAAAAACCAGAGAAGAAATATTGCCTTCAAAGGCTCCTTTGATCAAGGCGCTTGCCGACCAGGGCAAACTAAACGAAGCATTCGCCTTGTGCGAAGAAGTCCTGGCATCCGACAAACTTAATCCCGGATTGCATTTTCTGCGCGCAATCATTCTTCAGGAACTTAATAAAGTTGACGAAGCTGGTATTTCCTTGAAACGGACGCTTTATCTCGATCCGGATTTCCTTCTGGCGCACTTTGCACTCGGTAATCTGGGACTGCGGCAAGGCAATGGGCGCGCTGCAAATAAATATTTCGGGAACGTGCTTGCGCTTTTAGAAAAGAACCGGCCCGACGACATCCTCGCCGAATCCGAGGGGTTGACGGCCGGCAGATTCAGGGAAATTATTCTGGCCACCATGGAAACCGGGGCCTTGGCATGAGACAGGACCAGATGATGCAAAGCAAGGACTCTATCCTGAAAGCGCGGGCGCGCGCTTTGGCGAAGGAACCGGAACTCACTGTCGCGGGCCGGTCATTCATTGAAATAATCGAGTTCCGTCTGGCGTCGGAAACGTATGGGATTGAATCCTCCTTTGTACGCGAAGTTTACCAGCTTAAGGATTTTACGCCGCTGCCGGGAGTGCCGTCATTTGTGTTCGGCATCGTCAATGTACACGGGCGGATCCTTTCGGTGGTTGATCTCAAAAAACTTTTCAATCTGCCGGACAAAGGACTGGGCGAGCTCAACAAGGTGATTATCCTGTATAACGGCCATATGGAATTCGGGATCCTGGCCGATGCTGTTCTCGGGACCCGGTCCGTTCCGTTTGACACGATTCAACCGCCACCGGTAACGGTTACCGGAATTGGGGCGGAATATTTGAAAGGGATTACGGGGGAACGCACCGTCGTCCTTGACGCGAAAAGGATATTGAATGACGAGAAAATAATTGTGAATGAGTTTGTCACTGAACATAAAAACAAATAGTAACCATAAAAAAGGGGTGTGAAATGTTTAATAACATGAAAATCGGTTTGCGCCTGGCGCTAAGCTTTTGCCTGGTAATTGTTTTTATGATTGCAATAATAACCGTCAGTATAAAGGAGATGGCGGTTAATCAGGCTCATCTTGACTATATAGTAAACGTAACTAATGTACGAGTTCGGCTGGCCAATGATATTATCGGTAACGCCAGAGAAACGGCCATAAACATCAGGACCTTCTTGTTAATGAAATATAGTAATGAGTCAAACGAAAACTCGCAACGATTGAGAGACGGACTATCCGAAAACAGGAGAATGTACGAAAAGAGCATCACCGAGATCAAAGAATTAATTTTGAAGGATGATATAAAAGGATTTGATCTGCTCGGCAAAATTGAGGCGTCCGGAGACAGTGCAAGCCAGATACAAGACAAGGTGATTGAGTTGGCTTTGGCGGGTAAGGTACATGATGCAACCGGAACAATGCTTAGCATAGGTTATCCGACTGTGAAACAATGGATAAAAGACAATCAGGATTTTATCAAGCATAATGAAGAACGTTCGTTGTTTCGCTACAATGAGGCAACGAAAGCACAGGAAAATGCACGAACTGCCATGTTTATACTTGGAGCGCTGGCCATAACGCTGGCCATTGCGATAGCCTTTCTTCTTACCTTGAGTATTACCAGACCTTTAAAGGAATGCGTCCAGGCGGCCAACATGATTGCTTCAAAAGACCTGACCGTAGATATTTCCACATATAAGAAACGTGGGGATGAAGTAGGCGTACTAATAAAGTCCTTCGGCAAAATGGTCGGGATACTGAGAGAACAGATGCAGGAAATTTTAGAGGGTGTGAATACGCTTACCAGTTCATCGAGTGAGATCCAGGCTGCCACCACCCAGGTCGCCTCCGGCACCGCTGAAAACGCCTCCGCCATCAGCGAAACCACCACCACGGTGGAGGAAGTGCGGCAGGCCATGCAACTCTCCTCGCAAAAGGCGAAAAACGTATCGGACAGCGCACAGCGCCTGGAACAGGTCTCCAAATCCGGACAGAAGGCCGTGGAAGAAACAAAAGCCGGAATGAGCCACATCCGCGAGCAAATGGAGTCCATAGCCCAGACCATTGTCAGGTTGAGCGAACAGGGACAATCCATCGGCGGGATTATCGCCTCTGTTACCGACATTGCCGATCAGTCAAATCTTCTGGCGGTCAATGCCGCCATCGAAGCCGCCAGGGCAGGGGAACAAGGCAAAGGATTTGCTGTGGTGGCGCAGGAGATAAAAAGCCTTGCCGAACAGTCTAAACAAGCCACAACGCAGGTGCGCACCATTTTGAATGACGTCCAGAAGGCCACAAGCGCCGCGGTAATGGCCACCGAGCAGGGACGCAAGGCCGTGGAGGCCGGGGTGAAGCAGTCTGCGCAGGCAGGGGAGGCCATTAGGGTGCTGGCAGAGAGCAGCATAGAGGCGGTCCAGGCCGCAATGCAAATTGTGGCATCCAACCAGCAGCAGGTCGTGGGAATGAACCAGATAGGAACGGCCATGGAGAACGTCAATCAGGCGGGAGCCGAGACCGCTGCGAGTATGAAGCAGGCGGAAACGGCGGCCAGGAATCTGCATGAATTGGGACAAAAGCTCAAGGGACTGGTGGAACAATTCAAAGCGTAAAGGCGACGATATACGATGGATAAGAAAAACGGCGAATTCCTCAAACGGCTTCAGGAGACATTCCGTATTGAGGCCGGGGAACATGTCCGTGCCATGTCCACGGGTCTAATCGAACTTGAAAAGACCCCGGACGCGGAAAAACGGGCAACGATAATAGAAACCCTGTTCCGTGAGGCCCACAGTCTTAAGGGCGCAGCCCGTTCCGTGGACCTGCTGAACATCGAGTCCCTTTGTCAGGCCCTGGAGGGCCTGTTCGCCGCACTCAAACGACAGGAGATTGCCTTAAACCCGACACTGCTGGATTTATTGCATCAAGCCGTGGACAACATCGCACGCCTCACCCCATTGGTTGAAACGGAACGGAGAAAAACAAATCAACCGCAAACCGGAGAGCTAATCAGTCAATTGAATAAAGCGGCCAAAAGCGCCGCAATGCCGGAAAACCAGGCCTCCCCCGTGCCGCGGCAGGGCGTAGAGAGTTCGCCAATGCATGCGGACACCGTAAGGATTCCAACAACAAAACTCGACCCCTTGCTGCTCCAGGCCGAAGAAATGATTTCGGCCAAAACGGCCGCAGGCCAGCGCGCAGGTGAATTGCAGGAAATCAACCGCACGCTCTCTTTATGGAAGACGGAATCAGAAAAATGGAAAGATCGGCAATCCCTTGGACCGCAATGGGTCGAGTTGTTGGAGCGGAACGAGGAGCGCCTGAATGCACTTCAAAGCCAGGTGGCGGCCACAACTAAGTCCGTTGAACAGGACCAGCGCGCGCTCAGACGTATGGTGGACGATCACCTGGAGGCAATGAAGGAGCTTTTGATGCTTCCGGTCGGTTCATTGGTGGAGGTCCTCCCCAAGCTTGCCCGCGATCTTGCACGCGCCCAGGGCAAAGAAGTTGAACTGACCATTCAAGGGACGGAGATTGAAATAGACAAGCGAATTTTGGAAGAACTGAAAGACCCGCTCATCCACATGGTCCGTAATTGCGTTGACCACGGCATAAAAAAACCTGAAGACCGCACGCGAGATGGCAAACCGCCCTGCGGCACAATCCGTCTCAACTTTGCCGCAAAAGACAACCGCCAGATGGAAATTTCCGTATCGGACGACGGTTCGGGCGTTGATTTTGACAAAGTCCGGGTGGCGGCGGTAAAACTGGGCCTTTTGCAGGCCGATGCCGAAAAAAGGCCCGATTCCCAGGAAACCGTGCAACTTATTTTTCATTCTGGAATTTCAACCAGCCCCATCATTACGGATATTTCGGGGCGGGGCTTAGGCTTGGCAATTGTGCGTGAAAAAGTGGAAAAGCTCGGAGGCACCGTGTCCGTGAAGAGTGAAAAAGACGCGGGGACCACATTCCGGCTTCTTTTGCCCATGACGCTCGCCACATTCAGGGGCGTTCTGGTGCAGGTATGCGAGTATTTATTTGTTCTGCCCGCCATTAACGTCGAACGTGTGTTGAGGGTGCGTGAGGACGATATTAAAACAGTGGAAAACCGTGAAACCATCCGGCTGGACGGACAAATACTGGCAATGGCCCGGCTGCGTGATACCTTGGAATTGCCGGTCCGGAACAATGGGTTTGCAGCAAAAAAAGCTCCCGGCCAGTCAGAGGCAAGCTACAAGCCCGTCATTATTCTAACCTCCGCGGAAAAACGCATGGCTTTTTTAGTCGATGAGGTTTTGCAGGAACAGGACGTGCTGGTGAAAGGACTGGGCGCGCAGTTAAAACGCATACGCAACATTGCCGGCGCTACAATTTTGGGTACCGGTAAGGTCGTGCCTGTGCTTAATGTCCAGGACCTGATGAAATCCGCCATAAGATTAACCGCCGTTGCCCGCAAGGAGGCAGTTACCGGAACAATCCCGGCAAGGACAGGACGGATACTCGTGGCTGAAGATTCTATTACCGCCAGGACATTGCTCAAGAACATCCTGGAAACCGCGGGCTACCAGGTGGCGACCGCCGTCGATGGTGCAGAGGCCTTTACCCTTGCCAGGAGCAGCGAATTCGACGTGGTGGTATCGGATGTGGATATGCCGAGGATGAGCGGTTTTGAGCTTACCACAAAAATCAGGGCCGATAAAAAGCTTGGCGAGTTGCCGGTGGTGCTTGTGACCGCACTCGAATCACGGGAAGACAAAGAGCGCGGCATTGAATCCGGCGCGAACGCCTACATTGTCAAGAGCAGTTTCGACCAAAGCAATTTACTGGAAGTAATTCGCAGACTGCTCTAAAAACAGGGCAACCGGGAAAAACATATGATCAGAGTTCTTATAGTTGAAGATTCACCTGTGGCGCAGGAGTTTCTGACCTATATTTTCACTTCGGACCCTGATATTCAGGTGGTGGGAACGGCAAACAACGGCGTGGAAGCACTGGAAGCCGTAAGGCAGAAAAAACCCGATGTTATTACCATGGACATCCACATGCCCATTATGGACGGTTTTGAGGCGACCCGCCAAATAATGGAAATTGCGCCGACGCCAATCGTCATCGTCAGCGGAAGTGCCGAATGCACAGAGGTCGCCTCCACATTCCGAGCGATTGAAGCGGGCGCCCTGGCCGTTGTCCGCCGTCCGCCAGGCATTAAGCACCAGGAGTTTGAGGCTGCGACGAAAGAATTAATACAGACGGTAAAACTGATGTCCGAGGTCAAGGTCGTCCGACGAATATCCCGCACAGTTAAAGCGTGCATTGTCGCGCAGCCGGCAACATCACTCCCACTGCAAAGAACAATCGAAATCCAAGCCGTTGCCATCGGCGCTTCCACCGGCGGGCCTCCGGTGCTGAAAAATATTCTTTCAGGTCTGCCGCAGGATTTTCCTGTTCCCATACTCATTGTTCAGCACATTGCGCTGGGGTTTGTGAAAGGTTTTGCAGAGTGGCTTTCAGGCGCGTCCCATTTTCCGGTCCGCGTTGCGTCACACGGCGAGCGTGTTGCGGCCGGGCATGTTTATGTGGCTCCGGATGGCTTTCATCTGGGGTTGGAGAGCGGCCTGCGAATCGCGCTCAGTGGTCTTGCTCCGGAAAACGGCCTGCGGCCTTCGGTCTCGTATCTATTCCGTTCTGTCGCACAGGTGTTGGGTCCGGCCGCAATCGGCGTGCTGCTCACCGGCATGGGAAAGGATGGAGCGGAGGAATTAAAGGTAATGAAAGACAAGGGAGCGATCACTTTTGCCCAGGACAAAGCAAGTTCTGTCGTGCACGGCATGCCGGGCGAGGCCATCCGGCTCGACGCGGCAACCTATGTTCTTCCGCCGGAAACCATCGCAACGTTTTTAGTTGCCTTGGTAAAAAAGACGAAGGAGAAACCATCATGAGCGCTCAGACAAAATCCGCGGAAGACATTGTCGAGATCCTCATCGTCGAAGACAGTCTCACGCAGCAGGAGAAACTGAAGTACCTCCTGGAGCGGCATCATTACCGCGTGACGACGGCGAACAACGGCAAGCAGGCCCTTGCCCTTTTGTCTGCGCACAAACCGTCCCTGATCATCAGTGATGTCGTCATGCCGGAGATGGACGGATACTCATTCTGTAAATGGCTCAAATCGGACAAGTCCAGCCAGAACATTCCCGTGATTCTGCTGACGTCCCTTTCACATTCAGAAGATGTGCTGGAGGGACTGGCGTGTGGGGCTGATAATTTTATCACCAAACCCTACAATGACGATTACCTTATCGCAGGCGTCCGGCAGATACTTGCCAACAAAGATCTGTGTGGAGCAAAAAGAGTGCTGGTGGGAGTGGAATTCACCTTTGCCGGGAAAAAACGTTTTATCACGGCGGACCAGCAGCAATTATTCAACCTGCTCCTCTCCACCTACGATGCGGCAGTCATCCGGAACAAAGAACTGCTGCAGACGCAGGAAAAGCTGTATGCGTTGACCACCGAGTTAAAACAATCCAGCCAGGTAAAATCTGAATTCCTGGCCAACATGTCGCATGAACTCAGGACCCCGCTTAACTCCATCAA
>JAZDKP010000233.1:0-24889 GCA_043802925.1 Fibrobacterota bacterium
GTGCCGCTTTTAAGCTGTCCAGCAAACCAGCCGGAAGACAAATCGTGGCATTTTGAATTTAAACCTTCACTCTTATCATCCGTGATGATATTGGAAATAGTGTAAGGGTAACCGCTCGGGGCCTTCCAACTGGACGAATCCACGCCATCACTTGCTTCCCATCCAAAGAGACGTAAAACGCCCTCTTCTGCAGCCATTGCCATGGGAACAAATAAACCCAGCACTAACGCCGATACCAAAACAAAGAAATAATGGCGCATAAAAACTCCTTCTGTGTTTAATTATATATGATTGATTATGCATAATGCGATGCGATTTTTGTACCATATTCTCACAAACAAAATCTTTTATGCAACAAATTGTAATATAACGAGATAGAACTTGCGATTTGACCCTTCAATTTGTTTTAACGATTAAGCGCGTCGCAAATGCTACTCTAATGACGCTCATGTGCCACGTTAGTTGCAATTGCGAATCATGGTTGATTATATTTTAAGCATGGAAAATTTGGACTTTTTTTCATCAAAAAAAATACAAATCCATTTTATTGAGGCTATTTCAAGATTTATAAATTTTGTAGGATTGGCCGTGAGGATAAAGGAAGATGGCGAAATTACCGAAATACCTTTTCGTGAAAAACTTTATGGCTTTAATTTTAATCATCTGCTAAAGAAAAATATCAGGGATTTATACAATTTGCCTGCTGAAAAACCGTTAAGGGACCTGGCATTTACAATCATACAACAGGGAGATACTTTTATAAATGAAAGTTACTTTAATAAAGAATTCTGCTATCTGTCAAAGAATTTATATGAAGATCTTGATAAATTCTTTGGTTTCTACCTGGAAATCCCCTTTTCCAGGCTCTATTTATCGCAGGTGGAGGGTTACGGAATTTTGGGAGTCATAGAATTCAATGAATTCTTTCGACGAAGCGTGTATTACAAACCCTATCCCCTGATCATTCTGGATCCGCAGGGTAAAATAAAAGGGGTCAATGAGAAATTTCTAAGCCTTTTTTCTACGACGCCTCGATTACCGCAAACGCTTCTTGCGCAGGACATTGAGGGTTTTTTAAGCCCCAACCCCTTGGACGTCATTCGAGGCCAAGGGCTTGATTCTGCGGCAGAACAACGCGAGAAATGGATTAAAGTTTTTTCAATTGATTTTTTACGGACAACCCCAAAAGAAATTTCTGCGAATTTGAACATGACCGATCTTTCCCAGTTTGCCGGAGTATGGCGCTGGACGCCCCAGGAACAAAATCAAGGGCTATTACCGTTGCTTAAGCCATTGGATTTCAGCGAATTCGACTTTCGGATTTCCCTGCAAATCGGGGAAAATAAAGGCCTGTTTCCTTCGGTGATTTTGGGAGGCAGCCAATGGGACAAGAAATTATTTCCGGATTATAAAGGATATCTGGTGGGGTTCGACGCTTTTGAACAACAGTATGTCGTCAAAAAGGAGGGGGACCTCGTTCATGCGGTTGCCGGCGCTTTTCCGGCCGATCACAACAAGCATTCCATTGAGATTGCAAAAAAACAGGATCAGATTTTATTATGGGTGGACCATACATTGGTGATTAGCTACCGCGATCCGGACATGAAAGAAAATCATGAGGGCTTTATATATCTTTATTCTAATTTTGCTGGTAAAGGAAAAATAACGCTGGATTCCATCCAATTGTCTGTTTTTTCCCATAAACAGCGTTCAGCGTTGCCGGTGAACCGGTGCGTCCTGCAAAACGGCTTGGACACGACCGTGGAATTTACGCAACTCATTGACAGCAGAATCGCCCGGATTTACGGCCTTTTTTATTATGTGTTCCTACTGCATGACGTCTCGTTCTTTACCCGAAACATCAAGTCCCTGGAGGAAGAGAAAGAAAAAGCGTTTCTGGAACGGAATAAATTCAAGGCCCTGGCCATGCAGGGAGGGGGCGAACGTGAAGAAATGCTGGGAGTCAGCCCGAAATTGATTAGCATCAAGGAAAACGCGAAAATTGCCGCGGCCTCGTCGGTGACCGTATTGATTGAGGGAAAGACAGGCACCGGAAAAGAGGTGCTGGCGCATTACATCCACTGGCACAGTCTTAATTCCCAGGGCCCCTTTGTGAAGGTGGATTGCTCCGCGCTGCCCGGATCCTTGCTCGAAAGCGAATTGTTCGGTTTTGAAAAAGGGGCGTTTACCGGCGCAGACCATTCGCGAAAAGGCAAGCTCGAGGAAGCGGAAGGCGGCACCCTCTTTTTGGATGAAATCGGGAATTTGTCGGCCAATGCGCAAAAGAAACTGCTCAATTTTTTGCAGGACTTTACGTTGGAACGCGTGGGCAGCAATAAAAAGATCAGGGTGCACACACGGATTATTACCGCCACCAATGAACCCTTGTCAGAACTGGTGAAACAAGGGGGCTTTCGCTCGGACCTTTTTTACCGGCTGAACATTGTCAATTTTCAACTGCCCATGCTGCAAGAACGCAAAGAGGACATCCCTTACCTGTGCACCCATTTTCTGCAAATTTACAACAAGCGATTCAATCGTTCCGTCAAGGGGTTCTCCGCGGAAAGCTTTCAGAAACTTATTGAATACGACTGGCCGGGCAATATCCGGGAGCTGGAAAATGCGGTGCAACGCGCGGTTTTGTATTGTGAGAAAAAAACGATCGAAAAAGAACATCTTAATTTTATGCCCGAGAAGACGCAGGCGGCCCACGCGCCATTGGCGCCTACCTTTCCGTCGGGAAATTCCAGATCGTTAAAACGCGAGCATCTTGTTTTACTGTTAAGAAAAAACAATGGTGTTGTCAAATACGCGGCCAGTGAAGCGGGTATTTCTCGCGCAACGTTATTTCGGAAGATTAAGAAATACAAGATTACCAAGGCGGAGATGTTTTAGAGTCTGTATCGACAACCTCTACGTGAAAAACGCAGATAAGCTGCCGATTTACAGACTCTTATTTTCGGCCTTGGCCGAATTAGCCGGAGCCGCGATCCAGGGGATCGTGTGCGTTAAACACCACGTCCGCAAGCGTTTCCACCACAACGTCCGCGCCCACCGCCTCCAGTTCCCCTTTTTTTGAGAACCCGGTACGCACGCCCAGCGTCTTTGCGCCAATGGCCTTGCCGCAGGCAATGTCCGCCACGGTGTCGCCAATGACCCAGACCTCGCTGAACGTCTGTCCAAAGCAGGCGCAGGCGTTTGCGAGCGCGCGGCCCGCGAGCGCTTCGCGGGTCTCGCCTTCGTCCCCGTAAGCGCCGCAGCGGAAATAATCCCACAACCCCACGGCCGAAAGCTTGACGTGCGCGCCTTCCCGGATGTTTCCGGTGATGAGCGCCATCCGGCTCTGCTTTTCCTCGCGTGCCAGGAATTCGCGCACGCCGGGATAAACGAGCCATCCTTCCGTGTTTTCAGCCTCTTTGCGTAATCCTTCCAGATAGCTCTCCCTGAACAGCGGCCAGGCCTCTTCAAACTTCAAAGACGATACGTTGAACTCGTCGTGGAAGCCTTTGAAGATGACCTTGTCAAGCTTTCCCGCGAAGTGGTGCTTCTTGATTTTTATCGGCGAGCCCAGCACCGCGTCAGCCGCAGTTTTGTATGCGCGCAGCCCCGCCCTGTTGGTGGTCAACAGCGTGCCGTCGATATCGATGAGAAGGAGACGGGACATGGGGATAAAAATAATATAAAACAGCCTGTCCGTTTCCGGTAGGGGTGCATCGCGATGCGCCCCTACCGGAAACGGACAGGCCTTTCAGAGAGAGGGAGGGGTTGATTTCTGTTTACGGAATAAGCACAGCCATTTCCGCGCGGGTGATGCGCGAATGGATTTCGCCCACAAGCGCGTAATCCGTGGTTTCATGAAGCACGCGATAGGCGCTCTGCCCTTCAAAAATGTCAAAGCGCGTAAGCGTCATGCCCGGAAGATACGTCTCATCCATAGGCCGTTCAAGGCTGCGGTTCACACCGATGATCACACGGTCCCCGACCTTGACATAAGGGCCCCAGTCGTCCTTGGCCACGGTGACAATTTCGGAGGCATGGACTCCTTTCATGCGCCAGTCGATGGTGGCCTGGAAATAATTTCCATTGACCTCCGTCACTTTTCCAAGCATGATAACCGGAAACTTGGCAGAGAGCGCATCCGCGAGTTCGGTATTCCCGCAGAAGGCAATCACGGTCAATAAAAGGAAAAAGCTCATTACTTTTTTCAGCATAATTATTCTCCTAGAAAGGTTAATTTCTTAATTTCAGTTTAATGCTTCGTCTGTTATGAATTGCAAAACCGATGCCAACATTGATATTACACAAATTCTTGCGTTTAAGCACTTAATTTCCGGTTTAAAACCATGCTCTTCAAGGAAAACTTTGCAGATTACTTGAATTTTTTTCCAACAAAGCCATTTCCAAGGTCTTACAGGCTTTTAAACAATATTTGATTATATTGACTGGCTGTAAACTATTACTTATCTTTTTTACCATTATGGACGCATCCAATGTTCCTGTTCTTGAAATGCTCGCCAAGTCGGGCGCCTTTGCCCGGTTCGTGCTCCTGTTCACCTCTTTCTTTTCCGTGTTGACCATTGCCATCGTCATCCAGAAGATGCGGTTTTACAAAAAAATCTTCGGAGCCAATAAAAATTTTCTCGCGCTCTTCAACCGCGCCAAAACACTGCCCGAGGTTCCCATCGGAACCGACCGGGAAAAAAGCGGCATCCTCGAAAACATCTGCCGCACGGGCGTAGGCGAATTCAACCGGCTGCTCGAAAGCGTCCTGTCCCACCCCCGCGACAGCATCAACTCCTTTTATATCGAGACGCAGTTCTCCATCATCAAGGACCAGGTCGAAAAGACCGTGTCCGAAGAGACGCAGAAGACCGACCGCCACCTTGTGATGCTCGCCATCGCGGGCTCCACCTGCCCGCTCCTCGGACTGCTGGGCACGGTGTGGGGCATCATGCGCGCCTTTGCCGACATCGGCCGGATGGGCCAGGCCAGCCTCAACGTGGTGGCCCCGGGGATAGCCGAAGCGCTCATCACCACGGTCTGGGGCATCGGCGTGGCCATTCCCGCGGTCATCGCATACAACGCCTTTGCAAGCCGCAACCGCACGCTCGAGGATGACGCCTACAACTTTTCCGCACACCTGCTGAATAAAATCAAAATCCATTTCTTCGAGCTACTTTACAAGAAGGAACAGGGACGCGTATGAGGCGGGAACGGCGGCCGCTCATCGCCGAGATGAACCTGACCAACCTGATTGACGTCACTTTCGCGCTCCTCATCATCTTCATGATCACCGCGCCCCTGCTCACGCAGGGCATCAAGGTCGACCTGCCCAAGCTTAACGCCTCCAGCATCGAAACCGTCCAGACCATCACCATCTCCATATTAAAAGACCGCACCATTTTCGTAGAGAACGAGGGCCAGAAAAAGCTCATTCCCATCGCCCGGTTCCGTAAGGAATTCGGCGAACTCTACTCGTTTGCGGGCAAAAAGCCGGTGGTCGTCAACGCCGACAAGCGCATCCCCTACGGCATTGTCATGCAAATCATCGGCATCCTCAAGGATATCGGCGTCGACAAACTCGGTTTTCTCACGGATCCGGCCGAAAGCCGCGACGCCATCCAGTCCCTCAAGCTGTAAAAACGAATGTCCACTGTTCAGAACCCCTACGAATCCCCCATGCAGGCGGACGATGGTCTTAAGAAGACCGTCATCATTTCCATTGCGCTCCACGTTGCGGCACTCATGGCCTTTGTCATCGGAAGCCTCGTTCACCCCCGCGATACAGTCCCCAAGACCCCTTTTCTCTTTGATATGGTCAACGTGCAGACGCCCTACCGCTATCGCGCTCCGCGGAGCGTTGTCCCGGTTGCCGTCCCTTTGCCGCAAAAGGAAAAAAACATCCCCAAGGCCGCTCCGAAAAAAGCGGTTGGGAAAAACTTCACGAGCCAGAAGACGAAAGAAACGCCGAAAAAAGAGGAAACCAAATCCGTGGAAAGCGCGGATGAACGCCCCTCGGATGACAAGGTTGACGCAAAAGAAGAGGCCGCGGCCGCACCCATGCAAAACGAAATGAGCATCGGCAAATCAGACTTTCCTTTCAGCTATTACGGCGCGCAAATACGCAACGCAGTGGAACAGAACTGGCGCACCACGCCGCAGGAACTGCTGGGCAGCGAAAGCCAGCTTGTGGTGGTGATCACCTTTGTCATCCGCAAAAACGGCCAGGTTTCTGAGCTTCAGATTCTCGAATCCTCCTGGAACAGCATTCTCGACAAACTCGCGCTCCGCGCCATTGAAAAAGCCAAAATCCCCCCCATCCCCGGCAATGACGATTCCCTGCCCATCACTTACCGGCTCGTGCTCCGGCGGAGCGACTGATGCGAATGGCACGGCTTATACCATCACTCCTCCTTTTTCCGGCGCTGCTCTGTGCCCAACCCGAAGGGCTCTTCATTGAAAGCACAGCACAGGGAGCGGTCAAAATCAACATCGCGATCAAGCCTTTTTCACCCAAAACCCCGGGGCTGACGCAAAAACCTGCGGACCTGCCCTGGAAGGTCATCGCAAATGACCTCGCACTCTCGGGCCGGTTCACGGTCACCGAAACCGCATCCACGGACACCGCGCTCTTCCGTTCAAAAAACATAGCCGTGTACATCGACGGCCTCTACGACTTCCACGAAGGCAAGGTCATTCTCGACGGCCTGCTCTATGACGCCCTGTCCGGAAACCTCATCGTGGCCAAGCAGTACTCCGTGGAGGAAGGACGGGTCCGCCGCGCCGCGCACCTCTTTTCGGACGAGGTGGTGTACCGGCTTTTTGGCGATAAGGGCATCGCATCAACGCGCCTCGTGTGCGTTGAGAAGGCGGGCAAGGCCAAGGAAATAAGCATCGTTGATTACGACGGGGCCGGCAAAACACGGGTCACAAACAACGGCTGGCTCAACCTCACCCCGGCCTGGTCGCCCGACGGCAAGGGCGTTGTCTACACCTCTTACCGGCAGCAAACGCCCGCGCTCTATGTCACCTGGATTTACACGGGCAAAACCGACCGGCTGACAAAGAACAACCGCCTCAACTTTGCGCCTGTGTGGAACGGCGTGGAGGACAAAATCGCCTTTGCCTCGTCCATGAACGGCGACTGCGCGGTCTATACCATGGAAAAGGACGGCTCGGGCTTAAAGCGGCTCACCTTCCACGCGGCCCTCGAATCGTCGCCCAGCTTCTCACCCAACGGCTACGAAATCGCCTATACCTCGGATCGCACCGGCAACCCGCAGATTTATATTATGGACAACGAGGGAACCGGCACGCGACGCCTTACCTATGAGGGAAAATACAACGATGCCCCCTCCTGGTCACCCAAAGGCGACCGTATCGCCTACATGTCCATGGCCGACGGCCGGTTCGACATCTATACCATCGCCATCGACGGCACGGACGCCAAACGGCTGACAAAGGACGCGGGCAACAACGAGCACCCGAGCTATTCGCCCGACGGGCGGCTCCTCGTCTTCTCGTCCACGCGCGCCGGGGGCACGGACCTCTATCTTATAAGCGAGGACGGCGGGGACCCGGTGCGTATCACCTTCAGCGGCAACCTCGATTCGCCCGAGTGGTCCAAGTATTAACCGGATGAGAAACGCACATTAAACCTTAGATGAAGGTACGCACATGAAAAAGATAGCGATTGTTCTTTCCGCCCTTCTCCTCACGGGTTGCGCCGGAAAAGTGGCGCTCATTGACCGCGCGGAGTGGGACCGCCAGAAAGCCGAACAGGAGGCCCTGAAGTCCAACCTCCGCGGCCTCGAGGCGCAGATGGAAAAGCAGGGCGCGGCCCAGGACCAGCAGCTGCGGCTGCTCAAGGCGGACCTGACCCTCCTGCTGACGGACATCAACCACAGCATGGCCAGGCTTTCGGGCCAGCTCGAGGAGAACAAGTACGACCTCAAGTCCCTGAGCAAGACAACAGAAAAGCTGTCCGAACGAAAAATCTTCATCAAGTCGGGCGCTCCGGGCGATTCGGGCCGGCCCGCGGACTCCACGGTCGTAGTGGAGGACAAACTCGACGTGCAGAAGCTCTTCCAGATTGCGCGTCGCGACTTTAACGCGCGCGAGTACGACCGGGCAAAAAAGGAGTTCGCAGAAATACTGCTCAAATACCCGAAGGATGAAACGGCCGACGACTGTGTCTTCTGGATCGGTGAATGCCTTTATGTCACCAAACTCTACAAAGAAGCGATTACCGAATACCAGCGCGTCACCACCGGCTATCCGCAGGGCGACATGGTGCCCGGCGCGCTGTTCAAGTCAGGGTTGTGCTACCAGAAGCTGAACGATACGACGTCAATGAAGAAGGTCTGGAACGATCTTATTGCCCGGTTTCCCTATTCGGACGAGGCCATGCAGGCCAAGTCGCGGCTGGCGCAATAACTCACCCCCCTTTCCCCCCTCTCTAACGCGGCGTTAGAGAGGGGGGCTTTTGTATAAGCCCCCAGTCAAACACCTCCAGGTAGTGTAAACATAAATCAGGACGCGACCTTTTATAGATTATTGTACAAACAGCCCCGGGTAGGCGCCCTTCAGAATGTTCCGCAGTCTATCAAGGTTGATTTCATTGACATCCGCAAACGTCTCCTGCCAGACGATGCGGGTGATATCAAGCACCTCGCTCTGGTCTTCGGGAAGCGCCAGTAACGCGAATCGAAAGTCTGCGAGATGGCGCTGCGCGGTCTCCGGGGAAGCGGGGCGCGTCTGTTCAAGGCCGGAAAGGCTTTGTGTCATAAGACCCGCTGCGAGCAAAGCGCAAAGCCGTGTATGGCGCGGGGCGCCAGTATACGCGCGCAACGAATCGAGGAGACCGGCCTGGCCGGCGCCCCCTTTTGGCAGGGCCGGCATCAGGAGCCCGAGCGCCTGTGCCACAGCCGCGGGCGAGGCCGCCTTCTGCAGGTCCATCAAAAGCGCCAGCCGCACCCCCCCTTTCAGTTCCGCTGCAGTATAGTCGGTCCGGTGAGTGTACTGGAAAACGCGTTCAAGTGCGGCCGGGTTGAAGGCCTTGAGCGAAGGCTTGATGTGCTTCTGGTAGTATTTCCTGACAGCCGCATCACCGGCCTCACCGGACACAAGCGTGTAAAATTCCGTCACGGCTTTTTCCGAGAGCGGCGCTTTTTTGACACAGCCCGCGAAGAGCGCAAGCGCAAGCACGGCCAGTATAATTCCATTAACGCCCTTCATAGACCTTCACTTTCTCCTGTCCCATAAGCGCCCGGAGGCAGCCCAGGGCCAGGGCGCGCATTTCGTTTTCACCGGGATAGACAGTGACCCCGGTGTTGAGCCCCTTCAAAAAACCAGTCACAATATCGGTCATCCAACGGCTTTTGGCAAGGCCGCCGGTGAGGATGACCTGGTTCACGGTCTCGCCGCGGAACGCGGGCCAAAGCGAACTGATTTCGCGTGCGATGCGGTAGGCCATGGCCCGTCCCGCACGCTCCGCCTCAGCGTCGCCCGAAAGGATGCGGCGCTCGACTTCGCGAAAGTCCGCGGTGCCAAGGAGCGACATAAGGCCGCCCTGTCCCTTGACTTTCTTTTTCATTTCCGCATACGTATACCGGCCAGAGAAGCACATATCAAGGAGCGCGGACAGGGGCAGGGTACCGCTGCGTTCGGGGGAAAAGGGGCCTTCACCCGAGAGCGCGTCATTGACGTCCGCGTAACGGCCCTTACGGTGCGCACCCACACTGATGCCGCCGCCGAGATGCGCCACCACAAGGTTGAGCGCGTCGTACACGGTCCCCTGTTCGACCGCGTACCGCTTGGCGCTCGCCACCTGGCTGAGCGCGTGAGAGATGACCTTGCGCCGGACCTCCTTCAGCCCCGTGATTTTACAGTAGTCATCGACCTCGTCCACGACCGGCGGGTCCACGATGTAGCAGGGCATGCCGTACCGGCGGCTGAGTTCGAGCGCAATGAGCCCACCCACGTTGGCCGCATGCTCGCCCTGGACGCCGGCCTTGAGGTCCGCGGCCATGGCATCATTGATGGCATACACCCCGGTCTGCACCGGGTGAATAAGCCCCCCGCGCGAAACCACGGCCGCGAACCCGGAAAGGTCCGCCACACCTTTGGCTCGCAGCGTATCCAGTATGGTGTTTTTCCTGAAGTCAAGCTGGTCCGTGACGCGCACGAACTTGAGCAGTTCCGCGTGCGGGTGCGGGAGGTCTTCGGTGAAAATTTCCCGGTCATCCTCGTACAGGCTTATCTTTGTGGAGGTCGAACCCGGGTTGATGGCAAGAATTTTGTACATCGTCTAGGAATAATATATCCATTCACCGCCCGCTAATTCAAAAAATTCTTGTAAGGCAAAAAGTACCCTTCTAACTTCCCTCTTAACCCGTTTTAGTTACTTCAAGTTCTTCCAACCTATTGTATTTAAACGTATTAACCATTGTCGATTAAGCTGATAAAATGGCATGTCCCTTGCATTCTAATAGCAGCCATGTCTATAAACCAAATCGGGCTTAATCCATCGGTTGTCAGCCAGGCCTATAACCGGGCCCTGGTTTTTGACCAGATGAAGAAAAAAGATGACGCACCAACAGGCCCCGAAGCCATTGCTCCGGCGCCGAATCCTTCCGTTGAAGTGCAGTATCTCGAAGGCCCGCCAAAGGAAAAGCCCAAACCCAACACGGTTCCTTTCAAACCGGGCTTCATGTTCGAATACGGTCAAGGTACGGACAAGGGGCCGGTCGCGGTCAGCATCACGGAGAAGGAAAAGGTGACCGTGGACTTGAAGGAGGATGCGGACGCGGACACGCGGAAAAAGACCATCCGTTCGCTCGTTCACCTTGCACTCAAAAAAATCGACCGCGACGGATTCAACGGCATGCTCGAACAGGGAAAGATGACCCCCGACGGTGTGAAGGGCGAGCTTTCGATGATGGGACTGAAGCCGGAAATCCCGTTCGGCCTCGGCGACAATTCGTATTATTTCAACGCGCGCGAACGGCTGTCAGCCTACAAGCCGCTGGATATTAAGGGATAAAACTCGCCTGCCAGGAACAAAATACGTCAGATATTGACGCGTTGTTTGCGTTTGGTGTCAAAAGTCGGTCGATTAACAATTCCCAATAGCCCATCGATGGACAGGTCCTCGTCCAGTAGCGGCCAATGGATGCCGTAGCCACTGGCGGATATCTCAAATACATTCCGGGCAGCATCATCAGCTTTAAGCAGGCAAGGTGATATTGAAGCCAGTTCGAAGACATGCCTGCGCCCATCAATAGTGATGGAAAGCTTACCGGAAGCGATTTTCACATCTTTCACGGCATGTATCGGCTTCATTTTCTGACACCTTTCTTAAAGGCTTCCCATTCTTTTTCAATAAGTTCGAAATATGTATAAATGATTTTCTTAACCTGTCGTTGATCCCGGTTGTTCATTCTAAATGAAAAGGCCTCTTCAACAGAGAACTGTTCTTTGACAATCCAGTATTTTGCTTCCTTTTCCCCTTTTTTACAATGGATATGTATCGGCTCGTTACGTTCATTGGCATAAAAATAAAACCGCCATCCATTGATCAATAATACTGTCGGCATGCTTGATATAAATATAGGTTCTTAAAGCATTATTTTCCATCTTTTTACGAGTAAAGATAATCTCTAAACAAAACCCCTTTCTCCGGTCCTCTAGAGAAGGGGGGGGGGGGGAACGGAGGATGAGGCGGGGGTAAGTTACAGATTCCTTCGATACTGCCCACCGAGTTCGAGCAGCACGGCCACAATCTTACCAAGCGATGCGACCCGCACCGTGTTCAGCAGCTCCTCAAACACGTTCCCGCCGCTGATGACCACAATGCGCAGCCGTTTGAGCGCGGCCACGGACGCTTCCGCATGCGCTGCATCAAACGCCCGCAGGACCTCGAGCTGGCTTTCCTTTTCATCGGGCGCGGCGCGCCGGACCTCCATCCGATCGTACACGGCCGCGTTTTCGCTGCGGACGAATGTGTTGATACCCACGATGGGAAGGGCGCCGCTCTGCTTGCGCTCCTCGTAATAGAGCGATTCCTCCTGGATGCGGCCGCGCTGGTACTGCTTTTCCATGGCGCCCAGAACGCCGCCGCGCGCGGCGATGCGGTCAAACTCCGCGAGCACGGCCTCCTCCACAAGGCCGGTGAGCTCCTCAAAGACAAAGGCGCCCTGCATGGGGTTTTCGTTTCCCGAAAGGCCGAACTCGCGCGACACGATGAGCTGGATGGCCATGGCGCGCCGCACCGATTCCTCGGTGGGCGTGGTGATCGCCTCGTCGCAGGCGTTGGTGTGAAGCGAATTGCAGTTGTCGTTGAATGCGATAAGCGCCTGCAGCGTGGTCCGGATGTCGTTTAAATCAATTTCGTGCGCGTGCAACGAGCGGCCCGAGGTCTGGATGTGATACTTGAGTTTCTGGCATTTTTCGCCGGCCCCGTAGCGGTCGCGCAGCACCACGGCCCAGATACGGCGCGCCACGCGGCCCAGCACCGTGTATTCCGGATCAAGCCCATTGCTGAAGAAAAACGAGAGGTTGGTGGCAAAGTCGTCGATGCAAAGCCCGAGCGAGAGAAAATACTCGACATAGTGGAAACCGTTGGCGAGTGTGAAAGCAAGCTGCGTGACCGGGTTGGCCCCGGCCTCGGCAATGTGGTAGCCGCTGATGCTGAGCGAGTAGAACTTCCGGATTCGGTGGGCCGCAAAGTAGCGCTGCACGTCGCCAATCATCCGCAGCGCAAAGTCAATGGAGAAGATGCAGGTGTTCTGGCTCTGGTCCTCCTTGAGGATGTCGGCCTGCACGGTCCCGCGGAGCCGGCGAAAGAGGTCAAGCGTTTCGTCCCCGGTGAGCGGCGCCCCTTTTTTCTCCGCAGCCTGGTCCACCGCGGTCATGAAGTACAGGGCGAGGAGAACAGGCGCGGGTCCGTTGATGGTCATGGAGACCGAAGTCATGGGGTCCGCGAGGTCAAAACCCCGGAAGAGCCGCTTCATGTCGTCCAGCGTGCTCACGCTGACGCCGCTCTCGCCGATTTTACCGAAGATGTCGGGCCGGGACTCGGGGTTGCCGCCGTAGAGCGTAATGGGGTCGAAAGCGATGGAGAGACGGCGTGAGGAGTCGTTTTTGCAGAGGAAATGGAGCCGGTGGTTGGTCTTTTCGGGTGTGCCCTCCCCCGCAAACTGGCGCTTGGGGTCCTCGAAGGTGCTCCGGAACGGGAAGACGCCCGCAGTAAAGGGAAAACGGCCGGGCAGGTTTTCGAAATAGAGGAAACGGACGAGGTCGCCCCAGGCCCGGAAAGCAGGCAGCGCCACCTTGGACAGGCGGAGCCCCGATAACGTGAGGTGAAAGGTGGGCAACTGGACATCGCGCGACGAGATCCGGTAAGCGATGGTGTCGGCCGTATAGGACGCGCGGACCTTGTCCCAGTTTTCGATCAGGAGGCGCGTTTCGGGCGAGAGCGCCTCCCAGGCTTTTTCGGAAGCAACGCGGACCTCGGTCACGGCCGGCGAATCCTTGGGCAAGCTGTCAATGGCGCGGCGGAGGACGTAGCACTCCTCCGCGCGGGCGGATTCCCGGAGGGCATGCGCGCGGTACCGGCGCACCGTGGCCGCGATGTCCGAAAGCGCGTTCCCCGCGGTCTGGACGCAGCCGGAAAAATCCTTGTGCCCATCACACAAAAGCAGGGCCTCGGCCGCGGGGTCCACGGAAAAAGCGGCCCCTTTGGCGCGTACCGCGGAAAGAAGGGCGCGGAAAAGGGCGTTCACACCCGGGTGGTTGAACGCGTTGGCTTCGGTGGCAAAGAGCGGCAAGTTCATTTTAAAAAGAGCGCCGGGACCGGGCGCGGGCACGGACAGTCCGCGGCTCCGGACGTGGTGGAGCGTAATCTCGCGAAAAGCGTCCTCCGCGCCCGGCTTGCAGCACTTGTTGAGCGCAACAAAATCGGCGAGGTCGAGCATGTCGATTTTTTCGAGCTGGCTCGGGGCGCCGAATTCGCCGGTCATGACGTAGAGCGTGCAGTCGCTGAGCGCTTTGACAGCATGGTCGCGCTGGCCGATGCCCGCGGTCTCAACGAGAATGAGGTGGAAACCGGCGCTTTTGAGCAGGCGCACCGCGTCCGCCGCGGCCGCGCTGACCTCGGAGTCGCTGTTGCGCGTGGCGAGGCTGCGCATGTAAACACGGTCGTGGTAGATGGAATTCATCCGGATGCGGTCACCGAGCAAGGCGCCGCCCGTGGTGCTCTTGGTGGGGTCCACGGCCAGCACTGCGATGGTGATATCGGGCGAAACCTTGAGAAAGCGGTGGATGAGTTCGTCGGTGAGCGAACTTTTGCCGCTGCCGCCCGTGCCCGTGATGCCCACGACCACGCCGCGGCACGGACGGAACGCGGCGCGCAGGCGTTCAGCCGCCGCGGGGTCCGCGGCCGCGTCCTCGAGGACCGTGATGCCGCGGGCCAGGGCCCCCTTCTGCAGGGGGGAGGCCGGCGGCATGACCAAAGAAGCCGTGGGGCGCCGCTTGCGCCCGATGCGGGCGAGGATATCGTCCACAACGCCGTTTAAGCCAAGCCGCTTGCCCTCGTCCGCATGGTAGAGGCGCTCCACGCCGTAATCCTCGAGCCCTTTGATTTCGGAGGGCAGGATGACACCCCCGCCGCCCCCGAAAAGGAGCACGCCGCGCGCGTCCTGCTCGCGCAGGAGGTCGAGGGTGTAGCGGTAGTACTCGTTGTGGCCACCCTGGTAGGAGCTGACGAGCAGGGCGTCCGCGTCCTCCTCCACCGCGGTCTGCACCACTTCGCGCACGGAACGGCTGTGGCCGAGGTGCACGACCTCCGCGCCCCGCTTGATGAGCAGACGGCGGAACAGGTTAATGGAGGCATCATGGCCGTCAAAGAGGGCCGTGGCGGTTACGATTCGGATTGGACGCATCAGATTTCGTTGATCAGCAGGGGCTTGTGCCCCTTGTAGATGTTCTCGTGGTAGAGGACCGTGATGATTTCAGTCCGCTTGCCCTTGTCAATATTGATGACGAGCCGGTCCACGTATTCGCGTGAAATGAAGAGGCCGCGGCCGTGGATGTCGAGGAGCCCCAGGGGAAGGCCGGAGCCGTCCTTCTGGATTTGGCGCGACAGCCAGTGCAGCACTTTTTCCTTGGTGAGCTTGCCGCCGTTGTCCCGCACCGAAATCGCGCACTTTTCCGCGTCCCGGCCGTAGAACAGGTCGACCTCGCCGTCCCGGAGAGAAAATGTTTCGGTCCACCCCTCCTTTCGCTCCGGGTCAAAGTCCTTGATGCCGTAATAGACCGCATTGTTGATGAGTTCCACCAGCACCATTTCGTAATTCCGGACCAACCGGGTGACGCCCAGTTCGCACACGGGCTGGATCGCGTATTCGTGAATGCGATGAGGCTCGAGAATGGGCAGGCGGCGGACGATGGAACCCGGCTGGAGATAGACCGAAAGCCCAAAGAAATCGCCATCGATGAGGTGGTTCAAAATGCCGAGGATTTCGTCAAAATTGAAGGGCGTGGTCTTGGTGATGATGTTGGTGATGCCGTATTGGACGGCCAGGGCGAGGTAGTCTTCGACATTGTAGGCCGTGATGAGCACTCGCTTGATTGAAGGGTAGCCGGCCTCCACGTGCTTGAGCAGTTCAAAGCCCTTCATGCGGGGCATGTTGATGTCCGAAAGGATGAGGTCAAAGGCGGAATCGTTCTTGAGGATATCCAGCGCCGCGAGACCATCCGGAGCGATCGCGACGTCAAAACCCTCAACGGTCAGGAATTCCTTCAGCAGTTCAAGGATGGACGTTTCATCATCCACCACGAGGATTCTTTTCATAGTTAATGATTATAAAAAAAAGGCGGGGATGGAGTCAACAGGGAGTCATGTGCGGGGGCGTGAAAAGTGTTTACAAATAGATAGCAAGGCGGGCGGCGATCGCTTCCTGCGTCTCCTGAAAATCGTAGAAGCCCTGCGCTATTCTGGCACGGATCTCTTCAATCTTCTCCGTACGGACCTCGGGCGCTTCCTTGGCAAACTGCACGAGTTGCGCCGTGTCCGTTTCGCCCTGGGCCTGGCCGCTCTTCTGGAACCGATCCGCAGCGAGGCGTGTTTTTGCCTCTGGAGCGCGTTTGGAATCAACCACGGGTTTTTCAACCTGCTTTTTCAGGGCATTCAGACTGAATTGGCTTAACCCATCAATATTCATAATGATCTCCGCTCTTTTTTAAAAAGGGTTTCTCCATCCTTGGAGTACCCATTCCATCCTTGGAAACCCTTTCTAATACTTTTATCGGTTATTTTCAGGTTCTTCTTTAGCTTTGAACTCACTTTCCTCTGAATTTCCGCATTTTTTCAAGTTCAGCCCTGGATTTAGCCACTTCGTCTTCATCAAAAAGGTATTTGCATATTTTTAGAGACATATCGTTATTTATCTTTATTAACGATTTTATCATATTTTGCCGGACAAGTAAATCACGGTCAAGCCCATATTCGCCTATCAAATATATAAAGACCGGTTCACCGGACTGCCCCACCTCACCCAGCACCCAGCCAGCGGTCGCACGCATCAACCGGTTGGAATGCTCGAGCATGTCCTTAAGGTCGGGGTCGATTTTTTTATACCCCAGGTTGAAAAGGGCCTTGAGCACATTTCCGCGCACCCGGTTGTTCGGGTCCTTGCGCAGGGACGCAAGTGACGGCACCATGGCCTTGAGCCCCATGGTCTCGAGCGCCTCCACGCCGTTGGCGCGCACGCGCGGATCGGAATCGTGAAGCACACGGTAGATGAGGTTGGCGTCGCGCGCGTTCATCATGTTCTTGAGGATGCTGATGGCCGTGGCGCGCAAGCGTTCGTCCGGGTCGGTGAGCATTTCCGAGACCGCCTGCTTGATTTTGTCGTCCTGGCCCAGAAGACCGAGCACCTGGAGCGTGCGGAGACGGTTCTCCTCCTTTTCGGAATAGAGGTCCTTGGCGATGTGGTCAATGACCGCGGGATTGAGCTTCATCAGGAGGCTGGCGAGCCCGTCCTTGACGTTCTTTTCAATGTCGCCCCACGAATCCACAAGCTGGCGCTTGATGAGACCGGCCGCGCTGATGACGGCCTGCCGGGCCACAAGCTTGTTGGGGTGCTTGAGGAGTGCAATGACGGTCTTGATCAGGGAAATGCCCCCTCCCTCCTCGACCGAACGCAGAGCGTCAAGGATGGCCTTTTCGTCGTTGGACTGGATGACAATGAGGAGGTTTTTTTCGTCCATGCGTCATAGAAAAATAGGTATTACAGAAAGAGGATGCAACAACTCGAAATACCGTGATTTTACCCTCCCATTATTATAAATTTTACCTACCATGACTATTCTCCGTCTGATGGTCCCGACCCTCCTCGCCCTGTCCGTCCTTGCGCACGCCCAGTTCGGGCAGAACAAGGTGCAATACAAAAAGAAGCACTGGCAATTCCTCCAGACCACGCATTTTGACATTTATTACGCGGAGCAGAGCCGGGAACTGGCCGTGTACGCCGCGGGGGTCATCGAACCCGCGCTCGACTCCATCACACGCAGCATCACCTACCCTGTAAAAAAGCGCATCCCGGTCATCATCTACAAGTCGCAGTCCGACTTCCAGCAGACCAACGTCATCCTCGACGACATCGACGAAGGCACGGGTGGCTTCACCGAAATTTTCAAGTCCCGCATTGTGGTGCCCTTCACCGGCTCCTACGCCGACTTTCGCCACGTCATCCACCACGAGCTTACGCACGCGGTCATGTACGACCTCATCTTCGAGAATGTGTTCAACGCCTTTCGTTACAAGGCAAGCTTCCAGATACCGCTCTGGGTGGCCGAGGGGTGGGCCGAGTACGAGTCCGCAAAGTGGAACCTCGAAAGCGACATGTACCTCATGGACGCGGTGGTGTCGGGCTATATTGACGAGCCGCGAAACGAGTTCGGTTCCATGTACCTCGCCTACAAGGCGGGCATGGCCTTCTATAATTACATGGCCGTGCAGTACGGCAGCGCCTGCATCGGCGAGTTTTTAAAGGCCCTCTACAACTACAAGGATGTGGAACGCGCCTTCCGCTACGCCACGCACGACGACCTCAAAAAAGCGGGCGAGCGCTTTCTTATGGAACTCAAGAAAAAGTACTGGCCCGAGCTGGGCCGCCGCGAACACGCCTTTGAAACCGCGCGCCGGCTCACCGAACACCGGGCCGCGGGCTATTACACAATCCAGCCCGACAACGACCCCCTGGCCCACATCAACATCCAGCCCTCGGTGTCTCCCGACGGCCGCACCCTCGCCTATTTCAGCGACCGCGAAGACTTCATCGGCATCTACCTGCTCGACGCGCGCACGGGCAAACGCCTTGGCAAGCTGGCCGAGTCCGGCACCTCCGACAACTTCGAGTCTTTCCATTCGTACAAAAGCGGCATCGCCTGGTCCCCGGACGGCGCACGGATCCTCTTTGTAGCGCAAACGCAGGGGCAGGACGCCATCCGCATCCTCGACGTGAAAAAGGGAAAGGTCGTGCGGACGCTTCCCGTGCGCATGGAACGCATCGAACACCCCGACTGGTCGCCGGACGGCAACCACGTGGTCTTCTCCGGGCTGGTCGCAGGCAGCTCGGACCTGTATACTCTTGACATACAGAGTGGGGCGCTGAAAAAAATAACGGCCGACCCCAACTACGACACCTATCCCCGCTTTTCTTCGGACGGCAAAAAAATCGTCTTTGTCTCTGAATGGGGAAAGCGTAACCCCGGAAGTTCCGGGCTTCACCTCTTCCTCATCGGCTCCGATGGCACGGGCTTGCGGCAACTCACCGACACCCCGTTTGACGATGAAATGCCCGTCTTTTCCAACGACGATAAATACATCTACTTCGTTTCCAACCGTTCGGGCCTTCGCAACCTCTATGTGCTCACCCTCGACTCCCTTGTCGCACACCCGCTCACCAATATTTTCACCGGCTGCTTCAACCCTTCCTTGTCAAGAAAGAACGACTTTCTCGCCTTCTCCGTCTTTTCAAACGGCGGCTGGGACATTTACCGCATGGACGAGCCGCTCAAACATGTCAAGACCGCGGACCTGCCGCTCACCGACTATGCCCGTTCACTGACGGACTCCGGCTTCATCTTCTGGCGCAAACAGGTCATCCTGCCCGACCCCGGGGATTCCCTGTGGCTCGCCAAACTCCGCCGTGAATTCCATGTCCCGGCCGACACCGCGCAACGCGATTCGCTCACAAAGGCCCAAGACACCCTCCGCAGTGACTCTGCGCGGGCCGCAATAAAAAAACGGATGGGAGAAGAGGCCGATGATTCCCTCGACCTCGCAAGCCCCTTCGACCCCTACGGACGGAACGACCCGTTCGCGCCCGATGCCTATTACCGAAACCGCCGCGCGCGCCTGAAGCCCCTGCCCGCGGATACCAGCGCCTTTCTCCACGACACGCTGGCTTACAAAAACCTGAACGGCAGCTTTCGCGAAAATGAATACCTGCCCCGTTTCACCTTTGACGCCATCTCGGCCATGGCCGGCGCAGCCGTAGGCCCGGGCGGCTACATGGTGGGCGGTTCCGCCGCGTTCGCGCTCTCGGATATCCTCGGCAACCATCACATCGAGATCATGGCCAACATCTACGGCAACAGCTTTCAGAGCACCTGGGACGCCTTCAACGGCTACGTGTCCTATTATTACCTGCCCTACCGGCTCGATGTGGGCGGCACGCTTTCGCGCTACGTGAACATCTTCGGCAGCGAGGACGAAACGGGCCTCCGCTACTCGCTCTATGTCGATGCGATCCACAACGCCAGCCTGCAGGCGCAGTACCCCTTCTCGCGCTATCTCCGGCTCGAAGGCGCCGCCGGGTTCACGCTCATCACGCGGGCCACGCGGTTCTACAACTGGGACACCACCGGCACCGGCGAATGGGCCCCGGCCGGCGACCGTGACACCTCCCTCTCCCATTATACGCTGGACCTGGCCGGGGTCTTTGACAACACGCTCTGGGGGCATACGGGCCCGGTCAACGGCGAACGCCTGCGGCTTTCTGGCTCGCTGGTACCTTACAGTAAAAGCACGGGATACGGCTACGGCGTGGGACTGCTCGACACACGCACCTATTTTCACTTCCTCAAAAAATACGTGCTGGCCCTCCGTTTTTCCGCGGGCGCAAGCGCACCCATGTTCAACGGCACAAATCCGCACCTCTTGTACCTGGGTGGCGTGCCCGGCAACCTCGCTGATCTTTTCATGCCCTATTACCTTGACCAGACCCTCGAGTCCAATTACTACTCATCCATTGTCATGCCGCTCCGCGGGTACACCATTGCGGGCGCCAATCCGGACGGAAACACGCAGTACACGCTGGCCAACGCCGAGTTCCGTTTCCCCTTCATCCAGAACCTGTCGCTCTATTTTCCACTCCCCATTTCCATCAACTACGTGATGGGCGCGCTCTTCATCGACGGAGGCGCGGCCAGCAACCACCTGTCGGACGTCTTCCCCCTGCTCAAGGGGGACATGACGGCCCCGGACAAAAATGAAATCAAGGGCGGCGCGGGCTTTGGCCTACGCATGAACCTGTTCGGCGGGTTTGTTATAAAGTGGGACCGGGCCTGGCGGCTTGGGCCCAGCCACCCGCGCGAGGACTATGTGTCGCTGGGGGCGGAGTTTTAGGGGCTTCAGCTCAGCGTCTCACGGATACCCTGTTCGACCATTTTATATTGCAAGCATAACCATAATAGACTATATTTAGGATATAATTGCACATAAAACATATAATATACTCAATTAGGACTATTAAATGCTTTATAATACTGTTAAAGAATTTGAACTGGAGCTTGGCCAAAACCTTCGCGCGCTCCGAATCCGCCACAATCTTGACCAGCAGGCCCTTGCCGCGCAGGCAGGTATTTCCCTGAACTCTGTAAAGCATCTTGAAAACGGCAAAGGCTCCACCCTTTCATCGCTTATCCATGTACTGCGCGTTCTGGACCGCACGGACTGGCTGACATCATTAGCGCCCACAGTGTCTATCAGTCCGCTGCAGGCGCTAAAATCAAGGGCTCTTCGCAAACGGGTGTTCAGACCCAGGGGTAAAAACAATGTATAATCCCGTCCGAGTCGTTGAAGTCCGTATCTGGGGCCAACGGGTAGGGGCTGTTGCGCTGGATCCAAGCCGCGGCTATTATGCTTTTGAGTATTCTCCTGAATTCATTGATACGGGTATTGAACTGGCGCCGCTTTCCATGCCGCTTGCGCAAGCCAGTGTACCATTCATTTTCGAAACTCTGCCAGAAAGAACCTATCAGAGGCTTCCGGCACTGTTGGCGGACGCGCTTCCGGATGATTTCGGCAACGCATTGATAAACGCCTGGATGGCCGGTCATGGTGTCCAGAAGTCGGCCATTACGCCCCTGGACCGTCTTGCCTATATGGGCCGGCGCGGTATAGGTGCTCTCGAATTTCACCCCGAACGAAGCCCCGTCAGAGGCCGCCCCACGGCCATCGAACTCTCCCGGCTGACCGAAACGGCACGGAAGGCCATCCACGGATCCCTCCTGACCGAACCCCCGACAGAAACCGCATTATCGCAAATGATTCGGGTCGGCACTTCGGCCGGTGGCGCAAGAGCCAAAGCAGTCATTGCTTGGAATCCCGAAACAAATGAAATCCGGTCGGGCCAGTTCGACGTTCCAAAGGGGTATGAGCATTGGCTCCTGAAGTTCGACGGCGTGGGACCCGACATTGAATTGGGCGGTTCGGAGAATTATGGCCGAATCGAATACGCCTATTATAAAATGGCCTGTGCCGCAAACATACACATGTCCCCATGCCGCCTACTGCATGAAAACGGCAGGGCGCATTTCATGACAAAACGATTTGACCGTACCGGCAACCGTAAACATCATTTACAAACGTTATGCGCCATAGCGGAAATGGATTACCGCCAGAAAGCCGCCCATAATTACAATCAGCTTTTTCTGGCGATGAAAAGATTACAGCTCCCGTTTGCGGACTTTGAAGAGGCGTTTCGCCGGATGGTTTTCAATGTATTATCCGCCAATTGCGACGATCACAGCAAGAATATCTCCTTCATGCTTGTGCAGAATGGGAAATGGGAACTGGCGCCAGCCTACGACATCACCCATGCCTATAACCCGGAAGGTGAGTGGCCCCATCAGCGGTTCATGTCGGTCAACGGAAAATTCGCCGGCATCACGCGCGATGATTGTCTGGCCGTGGCGGGCCGCTTTAGCATCGGGACCGCTCCCAAAGTGATAAAGCAGGTGGATGCCGCTCTGTCCCGTTTTACGGAATTCGCTAAAGAGGCCCAGTTGCGAGAATCCGAAACCAAGCGGATTCTCGCTGATTTTCAGGTTTTTCGGATGGCCCACCCGCCTTCATAAATCAGGCCTGTCTGTTCACCCCAGCGCTTCCAGAATCTCCCTGCAGAAATCCGTGAGCGTGGCGTCGCGCGCGCCCATGACCAGCACGCAGTCGCCCGGACGCGCCAGCGCCCGGATGCGTGCCGGGATGTCCTTCCGCTCCGCGATGAATTCCGCCGACCGCCCCGCATCGAACAATGGGCGGATAACGTCCTCGGACGACACGTCGCGTGTCACGGAGCCGCCCGCGTAATAGACCTCGGACATGAGGAGCACATCCTGCGGCCGCAGCGCGGAACGGAAAGCCGTGACAAAATCGTCCTTGAGGAAGCGTAAAGGTCCGTAGCCATGGGGCTGGAACACCGCAAGGACGCGCGTGGAACGGAGTTGCGCCGCGCCAATGGCCGCGGCCACCTTGGCCGGGTTATGGGCAAAGTCGTCGATGACCTCCACCCCGTTCTTTTGACCGATGAGCTGAAAGCGCCGCGCCACGCCTTTAAACGCGGCCAGCGGACCCACCATGGCATCAAGCGGCACCCCATAGCAGGCGCAGGACGCGATGGCCGCGAGCGCATTCTCAACGTTGTAAAGCCCGGGCACAGGCAGGGTAAAGGGGACATTGTTGACCGCGAAGGAAGAACCGCGTGGCTCGAACCGGATGTTCCCGGCTTTAAAGTCCGCGTCTTTTATTATGGAATAGGTACAAGACCCTTTCACAAATTCCGCGAGAAGCGGCGCGTCCGCATTGACCACGCCATGGCGGCTCTGCGCGCGGAACTGTCCGAACAGGTGCAGGAGTTCGGAAATCTCCTTGTGGTCCTTTTCAACATTCATGATGAGGCCAACATGGGGCCGATATTCCACAATCGTGCCATCGCTTTCGTCGGCTTCGACCACAAGAATATCGGAGGAGCCTGAAAAGGCGTTGCCCGCAAGGCCCTTTTCCTGCAGTTCGACCAGGTTGCCGCCCGTGATGATGGAAGACGAAAGGCCCGCGCCATCAAGGATGCAAAAGGCCATGGCCGCAACCGTGGACTTGCCACTCGTGCCGGCTACCGCCAATGTTTTAAGGCCGTTCACCCATTCCGCGAGAACCTCGCTGCGGTGAAAGATCGGCACGCCGAGTCCTGCGGCGCGCGCGAGGTCCGCGTTGTCGTTCTCCACAGCCGTGGAACGGATGACGGCATGGACGCCTTGGGTAACCCCCGAACCGTCCTGTGGAAAACAGCGAACTCCGAGTTGCTGGAAATGGGCGGCCCACACGGGCGGAAGCGACCGGTCGGACCCCGTGACGTTTCCGCCGCGCATGGCCTGGAACTGGGCGAGTGCGCTCATTCCCGAACCCGCCACGCCAACATAATGATAATGTGAATGGATTAAATCAGGTAATGACAACGCGGTCCCCCTGTCGGACACGGCCGAACAAATCAATGATATCCTCGCACTTCATGGTAACACACCCGTGCGAAGCGGGCCGGCCAATGCCCTTCCGATGGTTGGTGCCGTGGATATAGATGTAACGCGCGCGCGTGTCAATATTGTGACCCTTGTTCACTCCGGGTTCCACTCCATCCAGCCAGAGGATACGTGAAAGGATGAGGTCCCCAAACACACTCTTTCCGTCCCAGACCTCGCGGGTATTGATGCGATCCTTGAAAACCGTTCCCTTGACCGCACCCTTGCCTATTTTTCGGAAGATACGGTGAATGCCGAGGGGAGTGCGTCCGGAGCCTGCTTTGTTCCCGGTCCCGGCCTTTGCGGTGGAAACCCGGTATCGCCGGATAATTTTATGATTTTCAACAAGATAAAGCCGTTGATCGTTCACAGAGACCCGTAAAAACCGCTTCCAGGGACGGAGGATCAGGAATTGTGTTTTCATTCAATGAATAAAATAATCCCTTTGCGTAAAACCGGACAATGCTTTTAATGGGAAAAAGATTTAAAAAAATTAAGTTAAAGTTTTTGCCCGTTTCTGCCGATATCTTAGCGGGGATATATTATTCTTTGTTAAAGCAGAAAGGAGGCCGTGAACAAAAATTCCAGGTTTCACCAATCAAGGAAGTCTTAATAACAAAGTAACAGGGAGGTTACACAAATGAGAATCAATCATAACGTTTCCGCCATGATCACCCAGGGCGCGCTTTCACGCAGCACCCAGGGTCTGAACAAATCCCTCGAACGTCTTTCCACCGGTCTTCGCATTAACCGTGCCAGCGATGATGCCGCGGGTCTCTCGGTCTCCGAGTCCCTCCGCACGCAGGTCAATGGCATGGGCGCGGCCAAGCGCAATGCGTCGGACGGCATCGCCCTCATGCAGATCGCTGAAGGCGCGGCCAACGAAATTTCGTCCATGCTCCAGCGCATGCGCGAACTCGCGGTCCAGTCCTCCAACGACACGCTCACCACGACCGAGCGCTCCTACACCAACCAGGAATACTCGGCGCTCATGAGCGAAATCGACCGCGTGACCACGGCCACCCAG
>JAZDKP010000234.1:0-30213 GCA_043802925.1 Fibrobacterota bacterium
GGGTATCGAAAGGCAAAGAGGCTTTCTCTGTCATTCCCGCGAAAGCGGGAATCCACCACCTGATGATGGATTCCGGGTCAAGCCCGGAATGACAAACAAGCCGTAGCAAGCTACGGGGAATTGAACCCATTGTGATTAAAATATACCTTTTCGCGTTTGCTAAATTCCCGTCATTCAACCCTGATTTAGCGAAATTGCAAGGATTCGGCCAGACAGACCCACGCGTTTAACCTGTTGATTTAGATAGCCCTTTAAAACACACAAATCAGACAGCATTCGCGCGGCATATCATGACGATATATATTAATGAGATTGGATATCCACTTGTGGCGAATGAGTGGCAATGCTTATTCAGAATCTTCGGGAATCACGGTCTGTCGCGTCAGCAGGTCGAACCGGTTTACCCGGCGTGGATATCTCTTTAAAATTTCTTTTTGCGCCTTGGAAAGCCCATAAATTGTCTCGACCGCCTTATCAAGTTGATCCCAAAGGGATTCAATAGCTGCCCGATAACCGGTGCGCGCGCCTTCCTGGGAGGAACCGACTGACTTGGATTGCAGCTCGGTTATTTTATCGGCAAGGGAAGACAACAGTTTCATGTTTGCATCGTTGCGTATTATGCCGACAGGGAATGGAACGAGTTCGGCGAATTGTCTATTAAATTGCCGCCAACTAGAATCACTTAGACCAGCTTTGAGTCTTGCAAGCGTACTGAAAATGGTTGAATTGAAAACACAAGCAATGGATTTAAGTTGTGAAACGGTTGCATGAGAGAATGAGATTGAATTGATCCGGACATTGTCTTGGTATATATCTCCATTTTCATCGACCGCTGCTATAACATCTTCGATGGTTGACGGAAACAATACCTTTGGCTGCGCTTGAACGACAAGGTTCTGCGGGCGTGTGTACAAATGCCACCGGTTTGCGCCTTCTTCACCTTCAACCGCTTTCAAGAGCGCTTTCTTCCGTTCCTCCAGATAAGACGCGGCCTTGGGAAACCGTTCCTTGAATTCTTTCCATCCTATTTCGCTGGATTGACCGTCAATGATATCATAGGGGAAAATGACCCAGGCATCAGCATTGTTTGTCCTGAAAGGATAAAATCCGCGGTTGCGGCACAGGGGGCGAAGCGCCGCTTTTTCAAGGGTAACAACCTCTCCTTCGCCGTTTTTACCGACCACTGTCCTGGATTTTACTTCGACAGGCTCAAATTGATACAGTTTTCCATAGAGTGTTTGAAGGCCGACGGATATCTGGAGTTCGGTCCTGTCGGCAAGAGTGCCGTGCCGTCTGGATAAATCATTATGGATTTCCAGAAGGTCGGGCTGGTCAAACGACCATACATTACTGTCAATGACATCCCATTTGAGTTTACAGTCAACGCGGGGCTTTCGGGCAGCGGCATCCTCGAGAGTGGCGTAAGTACGATAATGGATGGAAGGGCTTCCTTTTTGAAGGATAAGGATTGCGGTATAGGTGGTTCGGCCGGCGAATATCTGCAAATCTGAAAAGTCTTCAATCTGTGAGACGGCCTTGTTTTTCAACAGCCAGCCTCTGACCGTTTCGCCATAATCGGTCTTAAAGAACCTGTTTTGTATGATGAAACCAAGGCGGCCATTTTTATTCAATAGCTTCAGCCCCTGCTCCATGAAGGGCATTGCAATATCCGTTTTGCCTTGCGCGGTTGTTTCGTATATGCCGCTCTCTTTAAGGTACCTGTATTGTGACGGCATCCATTCCTTGTACCGCTTGACTTCAATATAGGGCGGATTACCCACAACCGCATCAAATCCGCCCTTGGACATGACATTGCCAAAACCCGTTGATTTGTTGTTCCAGTCAAAAGGCATGCACTCTCGAATGACCCTTTCCGCATCGATTCCAAGGCCCAGAATGTCGGGGCCTACGAGCGAATTGCCCTGTCGTATGCTCAAGCCGATTCCTTTAAGCAGAAGGTGCGGTTCTCCGCCCTGCGCCGCCGTTCGCTCGAGGTAGCGTAATGCAAGGGACATGCGCGCGACTTCAACGGCTTCGGCGTCGATATCAACGCCATAAATGCAATGATTGATGATCGTCTGGGCCGCATGGGATGAAATCTGGATTCCATCGTCCGTTACAACCAGATAGTGTGAGCTGTGTGCATCTTTAGGATTGCGCTTATACCAAGTAATTATCTGTTCTTCAAGGAAATCGTACACGCCAAGGAGAAAACTGCCGCTGCCGCACGCCGGGTCCAGAATTTTGAGTTGGAGAATCTGCTCCGGATTCTTCTTTTCAATAAGGGGAAGCAGGGTTTCACGGATGACACGCTGTACCACCCAGGGAGGGGTATAAACAGCGCCTTTGGTCCGCTGATATTCGAATTTATACTCATCCTGGACATCGTTGCCAACCACCCTGAGCCGTTTGCCGAGGTATCGTTCGTAAATGCCCCCAAGCAATTCAATCGGGACAACATCAAATTTATAGGGGTTTGGGTAATAGAGCGTCGAGACGATGTCGCGAAAGACGCGTCCCTTGAGCCACCAGGAACGCAGATACCCTTCTATGCCGGTAGGGTCGTCTTCTCCGGATGCCGGGAATAATATGCCATCGTAAACCTTGCTGTAACGTTTGTCGTGCTCTTCAAGAAACAAGGGCCAGAATCCGTCCTCGTTTTGGGCCATCTCCAGCAATGAGCCCTTTTCCTCGTATCCGAATTCCTCGCATATCCGGAGGAAAACAATTCTATCAAGGATTCTTTGTGAAGCGGCGGAAATGACGGAGGCATCGCGGATTTTTCCGTACCGAAGTATGGTTTTCGCCAGTTCTTTACGCCATGACGAAAGGTTTTCCTCAAAGTCCTGATCCAGCGGTTTGCTGCCCTTGGGCTTTTCACCGTCCGGGTGGCGTTTTGAAATAGAACCGGAATCAATCGCGTCTTTTGAAAAATAATCCCATAGAACATCGAATTCATTCAGATAATCGGTGTGACGTATATAATGCAGCCGCGCGAAATCCGCTTCGTCTTCGCCCCGGGGACGTATCCGGCAATCGTAGATTGCCAGTTCCTCAAAGTCAAAGGCATAACTGACGGTGAATCCTTCGGACCAGCCGTAACAGCGTACCTGATAGGCAATGCCCGCATCGTCCTTGATATTTGCATCGACTTTTTTTACATCAATATACAGCTGGCGAATTCCATTGGAAAGCAGGCAATAGTCAGGCCTTCGATGGGTTGTCCCTTCGGATTTTAACCGCCGGGCGGCACGACCCTGTATTCGATATTCCTGGCGGACCTGGTGCGGGTCGGAGGAATCCCAACCGAAAACATTCAGGAACCTTTCCACCCATGTCCGGGCCGTGGCTTCGGACTGGCCTTTAAATGTCCCTTTTTGATAATGCTCGACAAATTCATCAATCAAATTTGACAGTTTATGCTTAGCGGCTGTTTTATTGTCCACGTTTATCCGTTCGTAAATGCATGGCATTAGGCTTCGCAGGGTTAAGATAGACGGCAAAGAATCCTGAAATCAAGCAAAAAGAGAAAGGGGTTGCGGTTCATACAGAAAGGTGCGGCTTGAATTATATTAATGATGAGGGACGCTCTTTTTCAGCAGCGTTTCGACCCATTCTTTTTTAGCGAACAGGGCGCACCCGCCTTCAGCCTCCGAAAGCGCGGAGGGGTTTTCACGCAGGGTTTTAAGAAAGGGTGACCCCAAGGCCGCGCGCAGCGAAGTTTGTTTCAGGTCCGAATCGGAATAAGGGGAAAAGGGGCAGGGCTCCACGCGTCCGTCCGCGCTCACATGCACAAACCCGCGGCCTGCTGCCAGACAGCCGCCAAAGTCCGCCTCGTCGCCGGGAAAGGAGAGGAAGAGCGCGGGCAGTTCCTTGCGGAAAAAATCTGTGAGCGGCAGCACACGGGCGCGCTGGGACGGGGTGAGCGCCAGCCCTTCGGTCCCCTCCCCTGCGGGCACATATTCGATGAAAAAGAAAAGGCCGCACCCTTTTCTTATCCAGTCCGATACCGCATTGATTTCCATGACCGCGTCAAAGTTGTCATGCGTCAATGTGAGCGATAACCCGAAAAAAAGGCCCGCCTCCTGCAACCGTTCCACGGCCGCGATCGCGCGCTTGTGCACCCCATACCCACGCCGCCGGTCCGTTTCCAACGCTTCGCCTTCGAGGCTGATGACCGGAACCACCTGCGGCAGTCCGGCAAGACGCTCCGTGATTGCATCATCGAGAAGCTGGCCGTTGGTGAAGAGCGGGAAGACCATGCCAGGAAACCCCGAAAGCGTGTCGAGGAGCCCGGGCCGCATCAGGGGTTCGCCACCCGCAAGGAGCGCCATGCCCACACCCAGCTCCTGCGCCTCAAAAAGCGTCCGCTGCAACAAGCCGGCGTCCATTTCAGCGCCATCCGGACGGGGAAGCGCCTTTTCATAACAGCCGCGGCAATTCAGGTTGCATTCACGCGTCACACTGAGGATGAGAAAAGGCGGCACCGCGAGCCCCTCTTTTGCGCGGGCGCGGCGCAAGGCCGCGGCCTTCCGCTGGCGAAAAAGGGTGCGCAGAAAAAAGAGCGCGCGCGACGGCCGCGCAAGCGACAGGCGCACGGCCCGCCGGAACAGGCGGAAAATGGCGGGGTCGAGCCCGGTCGGGGCAACGGGTGCGGGATTCATGGAAGAGAGAAAATAATCATTTGCAGGAAGCGGTGTCTGTGACCGGGATCACGGCTGGAGAAATGCACCGGGGTTATGCGAATTGCAATAGTGCGTACGTATTTATATATTAATGACATGGTCAACAGAAAAACAGTGGCGGTTCGGAAAATGGACGATCCGGACCTGGAAAAGTACGATCTCCAATATTGGCTGGGCCTGCCTCCGGAAGAGCGGATTGCGGCGGTCGATTACTTACGATCTCAATTCAATGGAAACACAGAAAGACTACAAAGAACTTGTCGCGTTGTTAAATTCGAACAACGTTGAATACGTCATCGTGGGCGGGTATGCCAGGGCCTTTTACGGCTCTCCCCGCTATACGGGCGACATTGATTTTCTTGTCATGCCTTCCCCGGAAAATGCGGATCGACTCCTCAAAGCCCTTGAAGAATTCGGTTTTGCCGCAATTGAATTCAAGCGCGAAGACATTTTAACACCCGGCACCATTTTTCAATTAGGGGTTCCCCCGGTTCGCATCGATCTGATAACATCCGTGACCGGCGTGCTGAATGAAACAGTGTTCGCTAACAAACAGCCCGGCCATTACGCGGGCCTTCCTGTTTTTTATATCGGGAAAAATGAATTTCTGGTGAACAAACGCGCCACCGGCAGGCTCAAGGACCTCGCGGACGCCGAAGCATTGGAAGGCTAAAGTTTTTACCCCGCCTTCTCCACATACTCCCGCACCTTCGCTTCAAACGCATCCGAAATCTTCTTCCGCATAATGACCTTTTCCCGGGGCGAATGCACGGCCCACTTGAGGCCGCGCAGGCGGGCCGCGCCGACCTTGGGTTTCAGGACACTTTCCACCAGCCACTCCAACGCCTTTTCACCGTGATACTGGTCGTAATGCAGCTCCCCGAGCGTGTTCTGGAAAAAGACAAAGAGCGAGGTGACCCCGTAACTCCATTGCGGGTGGTTCCAGTTGGGAATGATATACAGGTGCGTGGCGTGCGCGGCCGAGAGCGTGTCGTTTGCGCTGACCGCGTCAAGTTCGCGCACCGGGAAGAAGCCGGAGAGCGCGTCAAGCAGGTGCGCGGCGTCGTTCAGGGAGAGACGCTGGCTCCCTTTCAGCATAAAGTTCTGCTCACGACAGCGGAGGCGGTTGACGCTACAAAAGGCGATGGCAGGCATCACGTTCTCAAATTTCCGGAGCAGTTGTTGCGAAAAGCCGCCCGTGCCCCGTACGGCAATCTTCACGCTCCAGACCGAAGGCCGGCCCGCGCCCTCGGGCGTCTCATCGATGACGATGCCCGTGATGTCCTTTGCGGAGAGGAGCATGAACTCGAAGGGCACCTTGCCCGGCTCCTGTGCAAAAAAGCAATGCAGCTTTTTCCCGATGACCGTGAGGTCGCGGTCCGAAATGCGCACGTTGGCCTCGCGGGTACGGTCGCGGATGCGCTTGTATGCGTCCAGAAAATACCGGGCAATGCGCTTCCGGAGCGTTTCGGTCCGTTCGTAGTCCCAGCTGCGGAAGGCTGCGACATCGAGCAGATCCTTGCGGCCCCATCCCCATTTTTCCGCCACGGGCAGGAAGCGGTCAAACTGCGCGCGCGCCTCGGCCGTGCCCTGTCCCGCTGTAAGAAAGTTCTTGATGAGAAAACACTGTTCGAGCAGAAGCTGGGGGTCCTTGGCGCTGGTTTCGGAATAAAACGCGCGCACCTCCTCGACCATGAAGAGGTAGGGGTCGGGCGGTTCGGCACGTGTGTCAAAAAGTTGCTTTTTATAACGTTCGCAAAGCGGGAGCCGGCCCTCGGATTCGCCCGTATAGGCGTCGAGCAGCCCCATTTTGATGACGGACTTGAACGGCGAGTAGAGACCCTTGAGGATTTGCCACAACGCGGCGCCGAAGTATTCCGTGGGGTGGATGGCGCTCACATGGCCCAGGTCCGTGAAGCGCGCGTTCGGGAACAAAAGAGAAGCGGAGAGCAGGGCGAGATAATCGTGGTAAGCGCAGTCGTCCACGCCCACGGGCATGGCCCAGAAATAAGGGCGCCGGCCTTCGAGGAAGATGGCCGTTCGGTAGAACTCGTCCTTGAGCAGTTTGCCGAGCGCGGTGCCGCACGACTCGCCCCCGGTCTCGCCGTAGTCATCGCGCCGGACGCGTTCCAGGTCCGCGACAAAAAAATGGACCTCGAGCCCCGCAATGGCAAAGGCCCAATCCTCGATAGCGCGCAGCTTTTTCTCGAGCGCCGCAAGCGCGGCCGGGTCGGGCCGAGTCCCGTCGATGCCCACCCAGAAGTCAATGTCGCTTTCACCTGTAAAGGCCATCGTGCCTGCGGACCCCATGACCGAGAGAAAGACCACGGCCATGGAGGGCCGCCCCCGCTGCCGGATCCGGTACTCGGGAAAGTAGCGCTTTGCGAGCTGCTGGAGGCGCGGGGTGAACGTGAAGCAGGAAACGCCTGAAAGCGGCCGGCCGAGGTCGTTGCCAGGGAGACCTTCCGCGTCCTCGTTTAAAAGGAAAGGGATAAGGTCCAGGACATTACGCCGCGCTTCGGACAGGTTACTCCGCAGCAGCTCAAGGCGGCGGGTATTGTGCGCTTCAAAGCGCCGCACATTTTCCAGGAATGCCTCCTCGAAAGGAGGCGCCTTGGGCTTGGAAAAAAGCTTCCGGAAAAATCTAATCAGACTCATACGAGTCAACAAGAGAGCGCACGGTAAGCGCCTTTTCGAACGCGGCCCGTGAGAGCGGCTTTTTGAGCATCACACGCACGGTGCGGGTCAATCCGGGATAGAGGTCAAAAAAGTTGTCCGTGGCCCGGAACTGCGCGCCCGCAACATCAAACGCAGCCTGCACCAGGAAGTTCCGCGCCTTGAACGTGAGCGCGTACTCCGTGTCCGACACGCGCCGCACCGAAGGCCGGAGCGCCTCTTTGATGAGCGGCATCTGCGCGGGTGCGGTGAGAAAAACAGTGTCCTGCGAGAGGAGCTCGCCCTTGCGCGCAAGCCAGGTACGCACGTACAGGTTCCGCAGGCCGTATTTTTGGATGTCGCGTGCGAGTTCGAGCGTTTTGCGCAGACGGGATTCGTTGTACCGGAGCGTGACCGCCATCCGCCCTTGCGCGAGCACGCGATTGTCAACATGATATAACGCCCAGCCGAGTTCGGCGCTCAGGGGTTCGCGTCCATCATAAACCGTATAAAGGTGGACTTTGTCGACCGTACTTTTCAGCACGTTCTGGATGGCCCGGGCCTCGTCACCCGGCACGTGCGCGGACACCAGCGCGGGCGCGTAAAAACGGCGCGCCGCGTAATGGAGCGCCTTCCAGCGGCCCGAAAACTCGAGACTGGACCAGGAGGCAACGGGCCAGCAGTCGTTGAGCTGCCAGTAAAGCGAGCCCATGGTGCGCGGCATGCAGCGACGGTAATGTTCCACGCCGGTCTTCATGCAGTGGGCCTGGTTGAGCCACGAGAGGTAGGAGAGCGACGCGTAGTCTTTCGGGAAACGGTAGCGTTTGAGCAGATACTCAAGGATGTGGAAATTGCCGCCCCCGTTCTTCTGGTGGTTTTCGAACTCGGGCGAAAAGACATTGAGCGCTTTGCCGGTAAAAGTGCGCGCCTCGGCCACGGAGGGATAGGACTGCATGCCGAACTCGCTCACAAAGCGGAAGAAATGACGTTCGTATTCCTTGACCGGCTTGCGCATGTGCCACACGTCCCAGAAATGGGCGTCCCCGGCCTTGGGGTTGTTGCAGAACGTGAGGAAAGACGACGGGTTATGCGGCGAACTCGGCCAGTAGGGAATCTGCGGGGCCTCGGTCGCCATGACTGATGGGAGCACATTGTGGAAGATGCGCTCATAGTCGCGGCGCCGGGCCGGACTGCCTTTCATTTGCTTGAGGTAAATCTGTTCGCCCTCGTTGTTGCCGCAGAAGAGCGCGATGCAGGCATGGTGCCGCAGGCGGCGCACCTGGCATTCGGCCTCGGCCTTGACGAGTGCTGCAAATTCGCGATCGCCCGGGTACAGGGCGCATGCGAACATGAAATCGTGCCAGACGAGGAGCCCCTTTTCGTCGCAGAGGTCGTAAAAATCGTCCATTTCAAAAATGCCGCCGCCCCAGAGGCGAAGCATGTTCATGTTGGCCATGACGGCCGAAGAAAGCAGGTCGTCGTATTGGGCGCGGGTCGTTTCGGTGACAAAGCTGTGCGCCGGAATCCAGTTGGCCCCCTTGGCGAACACAGCGAGCCCGTTCACTTCAAAATAAAAGCTTTCGCCCCACGTGTCCTTTTTGCGCACCAGCCTGATTTCGCGCAAACCTACCCGGTGCGACCACGAATCGAGCACGCGGCCGTATTCGAGCAGTTCAACCTCCACCGTGTAAAGCGGCTGTCCGCCCAGTCCGGCCGGCCACCAGAGCTTGGCATCGTCCACCTCAATAACCGGCGCGTCCGACTCGGCCATGCAGACGCCGTGGAACCAGAGCCGGTAACGGAACTCCTCCCCGGTCTGCAGCGGGCGCGCGGTTTCAGGCTCGATGCGGAGCAGGACGCTTCCCTTTTTCCCGTGCTGCTGGGTCACGGCCGCAGTGAGGATGCGGTTACGGCTCCAGGCTTCGATACGGAGGGGCTTCCAGATGCCGCTCGTGGCAAAGAGGGGCCCCCAGTCCCAGCCGAAGGAATAGGGCGCCTTGCGGATGTGGGGGCTCCCGGTGTCACCGTCGCTGCACGACAGCATGGGCTTGATTTTCTGCTTTGCCGTGATATATTTGCGGGGACTTGCAAAACGGATGGAAAGAAGGTTGTTGCCCGGCTTCAGGAATTTTTTAATGTCGAAACGGTATTCGATGAACATGTCGTTGGTGGCCGCAACGCGGACGTTGTTCACGCGGATTTCCGCGAGCGTGTCAAGACCGTCCGCAACAAGTTCCACCCGTTCTTCCTTCAGCAAAGCGGCCGCAACATGGAACTCGCGCGTGTATTCCCAGTCCTTCGTATCAATCCACTGCAGCCGCTGCTCGTTGTCGGCCCAGAAGGGATCCGGAATCTTTTTATTGGCCAGGAGGTCGGTGTGGACCGTTCCGGGCACCGTGGCCGCAAGCCAGGGGCCTTTCCCGGCCTCGCGGAATTTCCACGCGCCGTTGAGGGAAAGGGTCTTGATCATATAAAAGGGATCCTTTCAGGTTCTACAGATCGAACTCATTCTGCCGCGTTTTACGACTGAAAGAAAAGATACACTGTTGTCCTTCCTGGAGAGAAATGAAATGTTAAGGATGAAAGAAGGACCGTGAGAACCGGGCCTTTTTATTTGCGCTGAAGACAGGCAAATAGGGATATTTTCAATTATAAACATCGAACCATGACAATATCCCGCCCTTTCCTTCTTTTACTCACCGCGCTGCTGCAGGCGGAATCCACGGTCCCGGCATCCATCCCCCCGGTTGCACCGCCTATTATCACGGGTTATACGCGCTTCATTGGAAAAACAGCGGACCGCGGACGGTCGCTGATTGTCCTGCGCAAAGGGGAAATGGACGGCGCGAAATACGGACTCGTTGCGGATCCGTCCACGCTCACAACCGAATGGCGGCCCCTGGCCGGGCTGACGGTGACGAACGAGCCCTGGGACACGCTCAAGGAAACCTTCCGCGCCACTCCCTACCTGCGGGCCCTGCGCACGGCCGAAGCAAACAGCGACACGCTCCATGACGCGGGCCTGACGCATGTGCCGGGGGCGCGGTCGGGCACGGTCCTGACCGTGGACCTCTGCCCTGCGCAAAAACCTATGGACCGAAACCTGTTTCTGCGCGTCCGCGAGGCTTTTTCGGTAACGGAAACGCCCGTGCCCATCGGGCTCTCAATCACCGGCTCCTGGGTCCGCCAGCATCCCGAGGATTTTGAATGGCTGCTGGCGCAGGTCGGCAGCCGGCGCATCGCGCCGCTCTGGATCAACCATTCGTTCCATCACCGGACCGACACCGCGCAGCCCGCCAAATCAAAATACCTGCTCGACACGGCCGTAAACCTGGACGAGGAGATCCTTGGGACGGAAAAAATGCTGCTGGCACACGACCAGAGGCCTTCGATCTTCTTCCGTTTTCCGGGCCTTGTCTCGGACCGCGCCCTCTTTGACCGTGTCACGGCCTACGGGCTCATTCCGGTCGGAAGTGACGCCTGGCTCTCCAAAAACGAAACCCCGTCAAACGGCAGCATCATTCTCATCCACGGCAATGGCAATGAACCCTACGGGGTCCGCAAGTTCCTGGCCCTGCTTGACGCTGAAAAAACGTGCATGAAAAAAGGCACCTGGCGGCTGTGGGACCTTCGCGAAGGAATACTCGCGGAGGACAGCGGCCGGGCGCCTTAACAAAGACACCATTCCTTGACAGAAGACAATTACCGAATCAGCAGCATCTTACGCGTCTGCGTAAAGTTGTCTGCGGTCAGGCGGTAAAAGTAGACGCCGGACGCCATGGCCTTTCCGCCCGAGCCCGCGCCAAAGACCACCTCATGCCGTTTTCCGCCCGCCAATTCGCCGTTCACCAGCGTGGCCACCTTGCGTCCCTTGATGTCGTACACCGAGAGGTCCACGCGCCGCATGCCGGTCGAAAGTCCTGCTTTGGCATCCCACGCGTAAGGCACAAAGAGGCTGATGCGCGTCGACGGATTGAACGGGTTGGGGCTGTTCTGTGCGAGCGCAAATGCGTGCGTGATGGCATTCACGAAGTCCGGGTTGTCGGTCACGACCAGCACCACGTGCTGCTTTACGCCCGCGGCCTTGAAAGCCAGTACCAGGTTTTTCTTCACATCAACAAAACCAATGTCCGGACTGCCTGCAAAGACATAAACATCGGGCCCGAAATTGGCCGCGCCCTCGATGGCAACCATGGCCTCACCCGTCTTGCCCGCCGGGTCCACCACCAGGTTCCAAAGCGTCGTGCCCGCGCCGGGCGCCTGGTAGCTTTCCATCAGGCGTTTGCCCAGACCGTTTTCAGCGCCTTCGAAATAAGCGGTAATGCCGCCCATGGGCGCCGGGGGTTCGGGATAACCAACCCGGGGACCTGCCTTTACACCCGCCAGGTTGTCGTCGTCCGAAAAGGCGCCGAGTTTGACGGAGACGCGGAGCGCCCAGTCCGCCGGGCCTTTGTACAAGACCGCAGCCGCGGCCTTTTCAAGCTTGACCGGCATCTGCGGCGCATAGGCCAGATGGAACGTGTCCGCGGTTTCGCTGAAGTACCAACAGCCCTGGAGCGGCTGCAACGTGCTGACCGTCGTGTAGGCGAGTGGCTTGTCGGGCAGGTTGTAGAAATGGAGTTTGCTGCCCGTGCGCGGAATCGTGACCGGGAACGGGAAGGGCGAACTGACCATGTTCCAGCCTTGTTTGACCATCAGCGTAAATCCCGAAGTGTCGGGCCTATTGTAAACATCGGCCGCCATTGCAACCGTCAGACCCGTGTCGGGCAGGTTCCAATAGGCCTTCCCGCGCTCAAGCAAGAGGGTGTCCACGGTCGCAAGGTCGAGGTAGGACTGTTTGTCCGGGTCCCAGACATAGAGCGCGGAGTCGTTGAGCGCGGCAAGATCGCCCGCGGTCTTGGGCGATGATGCGCTCTGATCCGCATACCCGACCATGGCCCAGGTGCCGGACGCGAGCGTCCGTTCGGCGCCCGCCACGGTAAAGGAACCGGACGCGATGTACTGGGTATCGGTCTCCGGACCGGCAAAGCGCGCGGAAAGCGAATAGCCGTAGTCGCCGTCCGGAAGCGGATAGAGTTCGAGCACCCGGGCCGCACCCTCGGTGCGGAGGAGGGCTGGACGGACGGGCAAATAGGCCGCGCTGTTCCGCGTCACCTCGAAATGAGTGGACGCGAGCGTATCCGCCGTGTCCGGCGGAACAAGGACAAAGGCGATTTTCGCGTAGCCGGCCGCGGCGGCCTGCGACAGCAGGTTCACGCCCGGCACAAACGCGACGATTTCACGCGCGCCGATGTCAAGGCTGTCGGAAACAAGCCGCGGCGCACCCAGAAAGTCCGTGCCGGGCGTGAGGCCCGCCTCGCGGCGGCCCATGTTGCGCGCCGGGCTGTTGTCCGCGAGCGCGTAGGGATAGGCCTCCACGGCAAACAACGGATCCGCGGACGCGGCCGGCAGGTTGGTGGTCGGCAGGTCGCGGGAGAGCACGGTGTACCCGCCGTCCTCGAGGGTCAGGAGGGTCACCACCGCGCCGGAATCGCACGCACGGAAAAGGTTGCTCTTGATGGAAACCGGCAGGTTATCCGAGACGTTCGCCTTGCCGATGACCACCCCGCCCAGCACACACTGGTCAAAGATATTGTTGACCACCGGGGTCGCGGTTAACACGGTCGTCGTGGAGCCTCCGCCCGGTCCGCCCGCCTGCCCAAGGTAGGCGCCGAGCCAGGTCCGGCGGATAGTGTTGTTTACAATTCGGCAATTATCCGGCATATCCAGGATCACGCCGTAGCCCTCGCAGCTATCGAGGATGGAGTTGATGACCGTGACGTTCCGGACCTCCTTTGGCAAGGCAGCGGACACGGTGTCGGGGCCGCTGTTTTCAAAAACGCCCCAGCGGAACGCCGACACGCCGGTGTAGGTGCCATGGACGTAACAACGGTCCACGAGCACGTTTTCGCCGCCGTTGATGCCGATGCCGCCGTTGCCGCCCGAGATTTCGAGGCCGCGGAGGCTGATGTTCCGTGACAACGCCACGTGCACGCCGCCGGGCCCGTAGGAGCCGTCGATAAGCGTCTTGGCCGCGCCCGCAAGCTGGCCCGTGATGGAGACGCCATTCTTCTCCTTGATTTCGAAGGGCATGCCCTTATAGTCCGGACCGAGTTGGATCCGGTTCGCGCCCGCGGCCAGGGCTTCCTCAACAGTCAGGTAGTTTGCCTTGGCATCATCCGGCTTGATACCCGTGACCGTGCGGTCGGACGCATTCAAATGGAATATCTGGCCCGCGAACCCGCTGATGGAAACCCCCAGCAGTGAGTCGTAAGCCGCCATTTGAATGACCTTCTTACCGACCGTTGCGCCCGTGTTGAAATGGATATACCCGGAATCGATGGGCAGGTTCACGGAATCGCGTAGGGAGCCGGTCCAAACCGCGGCCGCGTTAAAGCGCACATAATCGCGGTGGCTGGAGGTATCGGGCGTGCCGCTCCCGTTCCCGTTGTTCCAGGCCTCAATGCCGTCGCCCCTGGCACCGGCAAGCACCCAACCATCCAGCGTGACCGCGCCGCGATCCAGGGTCCCGGCAAAGGGCTGGAAGGTCGCGCTGTTGTCAAAGCCGCTGTTTTCCAGGATGAGAAAGTCCATGGATGAGGTGTCCGCCTGGTAGCGGACGATGCGGCTTTGGGTGTTCTCGGTCCGCGCAGTCTGCGTGTGAGTAAAAACACCGCCCGAAACCGTCTGCTCAACCCCGTCCAGCGTGACGTTGCTGACCGCGGTCGCGCCAATGACAAAGCCTGCGTTCTTTGCGAGCTTGAGCAGGTCGACCGTGAGCCTCTGGCCCATGGTGAGGCGGAAATAGACACCGGCCGGGAAACGTTCGATGGAAGTGTCCATTACGCCACGGTAGGTCATGACACCCATGATGTTGTAGAGACCGGCCGTCAGCGTGGTGTCAAACCAGCACTTGCCGCTCAGGCTGTCAATCAGGGTGATAGTGACCGTCTTCAGCAGACGATAGGACGCATCGGTCTGGCCCTTGAAGAAAATGGAGAGCGAAAGCGGCCCGGTCACGGTCCCGGCAGCGCTGTCAACCTGAACGGAATCGGTATTGACCGCATATTCCACGCCCAACCCGCTCCGGTTCAGGTCCGCGGAATTTCCGGTGTAGGCCATGAGGTTCCGCGTATACTTGGCCCAGGCCGCAAAGGCGCCGTCCGGTTTCCAGCCTCCGTTGCCGCCGCCCCCTCCGTTCCGGGAGTAATGCGCGCTCATGGAATCGCGTGTTCCTCCCTCGTGATAAGCATAGGCCATGTAATCGTGGTCCGTGGCGGGATCCCCTATCGAATCGATCCAGTCACCGGACTGCTGGAAAACATTGATCCGGGCGAATTGCATTCCGTCGCGGAACAGAAAGAGCGAGTCCCCGGCACCCATGAAGGCCCAGTGCAGATGTATTCTGCCGTAGCCGATATCGTACCAGGCCTTGAACTCAATACGCGGCATCTCCTTGGCCCGGACAAAAATGAGCGAATCATGCATCAGGGCCGGCTGGTCGCACGACATCGGGCTTATGCCCAAAAGGACGAAGGTGTCGACCGCGCTTGCGCTGTCCATACCGCGCAGGAGCACCCACCCGCCGTAATGGCTGTCCGTGAAGAAATTACCCACGTTGGTCATGGGGAAGAAAGCCGTGGGTTCCGTGGAAAAGAAGAGCCTGCGGGGCGCGTTCAGAAGCGTGTCAAGTGTTGCGGAAACCGGGCCGCAGTAGGCCGTGGGCCCGTTCCCGTTGCCGCCGGTCGGAATATAATGGTAATTGAACGTGCCGGTGGTGTTGTCAATGAACCGGACGAAGAATTCGTAATCATAGACGCTGTCGATGTTGGCCCTAAAATCGATATACCACGACCCGGCCGTCAGGGTGTTGATCTGCACGCCGTTGCGTTTGACATCAATGGAGGTGACTCCCTGCGTCAGGTTCCGGAGCGTCAGGTAGACGCCTTTGTTGAGCGAATCCTGATAGGTCCAGCCAGTCAGCATGACGGGTCGCGGCATGTCGCCCAAGCGCAGGAACGCCACGGTATCCTGGGTGGCCGCAGGGACGGAGCAGTTGGAACCGCTGGCCAACAACACGAACGTATCGACTTTGGAGCCGTCATTGGCCATGAGCAGCGACCAGGAGCTGTACTCCGGGCTGTGGAAGAAATTGCCCACGCGGGTGACAGGGAAAGCCGTAATGGAGCTTGTAAATGCGAGCAGTTGCTGCGAACCGCCCTTCAGCAGGGAGTCCAGCCCGGTGGTGGGGCCGCAGTAGGCTGTGGGGCTGCTCTGGCCAGAGGGGCTGTAGGTGTAGTAGAAGTTCGCCGTGGTGCTGTCATCGTAATGGGCCACCAGCTCGTAGCTCCAGCTCTGGGTCGCATCCGTGCTGTCATCATAGGAAAGCTGCGTACCCGGCAATTGTGCGATCTGGGTGCTCTGTCGGTAGAGGTCGAACCGCACCGTGGACTTTGGAAAACTGCCCCAGACCAGGTGGATGACCGCGTCGTTCTGCTTGTTCGCATAGAAAGTCACGGTCGTGGAACCGCGCAGATACTGTATGGAAATGAAGACAACCTTGTGCAACCCATTCGCAATCATAAGCTTGAAACAATCGGAAGAATCGCTCATGGCCACCAGGGTGTCAGGCGCCGTGTTCGTGCCGCCGCGCACGCAGAGGAGCGCGGGGTTGCCCATCTGTACCTGCGGATCGTGCATGACGAATATATTGGTGTCGATGGGCGTGAACGCATGGGGGAACGAGTCCAGGGGCATGATATACACCCCGCCCAGCAGCAAGAGGGAATCGCGCAGTTCGGTCCGTGTTCCGCAGAACAGGCCCGAGCCGCCGCTACCCCCGCTATGCGCGTCGTAATGCGCAAAGAGCGAATCCGGCTTTGAGCCACCGTTATGGAAATAAACCAGGGTGTAGTTGTGCGTCACTTTGGAGTCCGCCGCGGTGTCGGGCTGATCGGTGCTCGGTTGGTTAGGCAACCGCATGACAAAAATCGAGCCGTCGCGGTAAAGGAACATCGAATCGAGCGGCGTGGGAAGGCTGTTCCAGCCGACGCGCGGGCAGTCGAATCCGCCGTCCCACCAGGCGGAGAACGTGGGGTTTGTGGAGCCGCTGTTCCAGTAGCCAAAAAGCATTTCCGTGGTTAGGTCCGTATAGAACACCTCAAGCCGGTAGGGATGGTTGACCCCCATGTCCGCGCCGGGATCGGCCAGTTGGCGAAAGCTGCCCGGAGCGGTTCCTACATAAATAATACTATCGCGGTAAAGCCGGAAGCTGTCAACGGGCTTGGAAATATTGTTGATGTCGATAGTGATTCGGCCGCTGTCCGTAAAAACGTTCAGGGAAGGCCCGCCCATGCCGGGAGTGTAGTGGTTGAACAGGGTGTCGTTGACCGTAATTCGGCAGACGACCAGCTTGTAATCATAGGGGGCGCCCGGGTTGGCGCCGTAGTCCGTATACCGGGCCCCGCTCAACAGGCTGCGGAGGACTCCATTGTCGCGCAGGAGGACGAGTGAATCGTACGGCCCCTGGATATTGGCCCAAGCCAGCGTGACCCGGCCCGAGTCGTTCCACACATCAAGCCGCGGCTGCGCGGAAACAGGATCCAGTATCGACAGGCCGCCGACGTTGACGAACTGCGTGAAACGGGGCGAATCATAATTGGCGCCATTGGGCGCGACAAAGAAGTCAAAACGGTTGCTGGCCGTGTTGGAAAGCGAGACCGTAACAAGGAAGTGGACGCCGCTATAGGGCGGCAGCATCATGTTCAGTCCAAAGAAGTTGACGCCCAGGCCGCCGGGTTCCATCCCCTGGATCAGCGAATCCCCTCCGTTCAGCGTGCCGTAATTTCCCCCACTGTCCGGCCGGTCGATGTAAAGCCGGACCTGCAAGAGCACCGGGCCGTAGCCGCTGCCCTGGAAACGGAACATGAGATCATTGACGACCACCGGCATGATCTTGGGATTCTGCGCATAGAAGGCGCAGGCCGCAAGGTCCTGGGTGTCTTGGGTGATGATGGCCTGGCCGGAAAGGGGGCCGGAATAACTGAAAATCACGGTATCAGGGGGAATAACGCCGGCATACTGTGCAAACACGGAATCGATTCCGCCGCCCTGCTTGTAGACCTGGAGGATATAATCCACCGTGTCGCCGCGGTTGACGGAATAATCCATCCAGAAATTATCGAAGGGCTCGGTGCCTTTGTACCTGGAGGGGAAGGCCCAGACCTGCACGCTGTCGAAAAGCGGCGTGTTGAACCATTCGACCCGGACGCTGCTGCCGGTCCAATAGGCGTTGGCATAGGGTCCGGGACCGGGGCCGCCCGCCATGTACAGACAGACGACCGGGGTGCCCAGATGCATCCAGAGGGTTGAGGGCATGAGCGTATCGCTGAGCACGGCGTATTTCTGGGTACCGGTGTCGGATTCGACAAGCCAGACATTGGCGTTGGCAGCGGAGTCGAACTGACTGGTGAAATTATTGGCCTTTAACGGCATGGGATTGGAAATGTTGAACGTTCCCAAAACCGTGTCTTGGGTGACGACCCGGGCCATCCAACCCGCGTTCGCCATCATGTTCTCCGCGTAGGATGCAGCGCCCGTGTAATACGGCGGAGTGCCGCCTGCGAAACCGAGTGCGGTCGCGAGGACAACAAGCGCGAAGATATTTTTCAAAGACAACATGGGCACCCTCCTGGTACTATAACAATAATTTTTTGATTTTCGGATTTTTTAAATAATAGCCTTGCCAATTCTAATATATATAAATATTCATTTTTCCTCTATAAATATTTGCGTTACGCTTAAAGGTATAAAAAAAAACAGAAAGAGGCTGTGACGCCGGTCACAACCCCTTGTTTTTTAGCAGGTTAGCGTTAAAAACAAACGATAAAGCTCTTTATTTCAAAAGGTTTCAGCGTAAAATTGATGCTCCCCTTCCGGATGGGCAATGCCTTGGAAAGTCGTTCTTCCAATATATTGCATTCAAAGACCCGTTTGACCCCGGCCGGAAGTTTCAATGTCACCCGTTCATTCCGGTTCAATGTCTCGTACAGGCGCACGACCCAGTCCGTGGAATCCTCGGCTTTCTTTATCGTGTCGATGATGACGCCGTCACCGCTTGCGGAAAAACAGGCGGGCAGCTCCGCATCCAGACCCGCCACGGCCCGCATCGGTACATTGAGCTGGAAGGCCTCGCGCACAACGTTCATCCGGTCCGACAACCCTGCGTGGGCCATAAACGAATAGGTGAAGCGGTGGCGCCCTTTTTCACACCGGGCGTCCGGACGGTCCGCGGACTTGAGCAGCGACAACGACAGCTCCCCTTCCTTGACACGGTAACCATACTTACAATCATTGAGCAGCGCTGCGCCGAAGCTCTCTTCGGAAAGGTCGGCCCACTTGTGGCCGCACACCTCAAACTTGGCCTCCTCGAACGCATTGTTGTCGTGCGTACTCCGTTCGAGGTATCCGAACTGCGTGTCAAACGCGGCGTTCTCCACGTGCAACGGGGTCGGGAAATAGACGCGGAGCAGGGTGAGCTTTTCGTCCCAATCCACGGTGGTGTCAAAGTCCACACGAGGTGAATCCGCGTAAAAAATGATGTCCTGCGCGACCGTGGATCGTTTTCCCACAGTGCGGACAACGCGCAGGGTGAAGAAGAGCGGGCCGTTTGCGGTCGGCCGCGCGGATACAAGCCGCGCCTCGGAACTTTCCTTGCGGCGGTAGTCGCGGTCGATGTCCCAGGCCAGCCACTGGACCGACACGTCGTCGGCGGTGCGCAGGTCGTTCATCACCGCGCCCGCCTTTACCAGCTCGCGGCCTCGGGCCTTGTCAACAAACGAAGCGATGCGATACGCGGCGTCAAAGCGCACGCGGTAGAACGGCGTTTCAAGGGAACGTCCGCTGAAATTGAAGGGAGAGCCGGAGGCCGGCCGTCCTTTTTTAAAGCGCAGGACCGTGGACGAGAACGGCAGCAACGGCAGGCGCACATGGGCCGTGCGTTTTTTTCCGGTTCCGGTGAATTGGCAGGGAAGCAACGTCCCCTCCGCGGCCACGGGCACGCTTCCCGCGGGAACACCCGGAACCACCGCAAGGTCCGCGCGCGACAGGGAAAGGGTGTTGAACACCGTGACCGCTTCCACGCGTTTACGGCCAAGCGCCGCGGTTGCGCGCGTAACGAGAGCGCGCACGTCCGCTTCGACCTTTTCGTACTCTTCGACCGCCTGTTGGTTCACGGCCTCGATGGACGAGCCCGGGATGATGTCGTGGAACTGGTTGGTGAGCAGCGTCTTCCAGGCCCCCTCCAGTTCCAGGGCAGGGTAGCGCCGTTCTTTCCGCATGGCAAGCGCTGAGAAAAACTCCGCGTCGCGCAGCAGGAACTCGAGTTTGCGGTTGTACCGTTTTGTCCGGGCCTGCGAGGTGAGCGTGCCGCGGTGGTATTCCAGGTAGAGTTCGCCCGAATGGAGCGGCAGCCGCTCCCGTTCTCCCTCCAGTGACTTCAGGTACCCGGACATCGAGCCGAACGAAACACGCGGGCACCCTTCGAGGTCCTTCATGCGATTCGCCATCTCGTTGTCCATGTCCGTGGGCCCGCCGCCGCCGTCGCCGTAGCCAATGGTGTGCAGCTGCGTGCCGAGGGACTTGTCCATGACCAGGGCCCACTGCTTGATGAGGAACTCGGGCGAGAGCTTCCCGTTGTAGTTGCCGTTGGGCATGAACTGGGACAGGACCTCGGTGCCGTCGATGCCCTGCCAGCGGAAGGTGCTGAAGGGGAATGTCGTCGTGTCGTTCCATCGTATTTTCGCGGTCACGAAATAGCGGACGCGCGCGAGTTTCATAATCTGCGGGAGCGCGGCCGAATAGCCGAACACATCGGGTAAAAGCAGGGTGTCGGGATCTGCGTTGAACATCTTTTTCATGAGCCGCTTGCCAAAGAGGAACTGCCGCACCAGCGATTCGCCGCTCGTGACATTGCAGTCCGCCTCCACCCACATGGCCGCGTTGGGCTCCCAGCGGCCGCGTTGGACCGCCTTTTGGATGGACGCGAAAAGCCGCGGGTATTCCTTCTTCACGGTCTCGTAAATATAGCCCTGCGTCTGGACAAAGCGAAAAGCGGGATAGCGTTCCATGAGATTGAGCACGGTGCTGAAGGTGCGCGCGAATTTACGCGTGGTCTCGTTGCGCGGCCAGAGCCAGGCGATGTCGAGGTGCGAATGGCCCACGGCCGTGACGCAGGGCATCGTGTCGCCGTTCCGCGCCTTCAATACCGGAGCGAGGATGCGGGCCGCCTTTTGCGCGCACGCAACCGCGGCCTCGAGGGTGTCCGCGGAATAGGGAAAGACGGCAAGCATGTTCGACAGGGCCGAAAGGACCCGTTCACGGCGCAGGGAGTTCTCGTCAAGGTTCTGCGCAAGCTCGATCAGCGCGGTCATGTCCCAGTAGAGCCGGTCAATGGCAGGCACACCGGCCAAGAGCGACAGGTTGCGCGCTGTGACCGGAAACCCGGGCAGGGAGGCGTTCAGGATGTGGGGCGTGCTCTGGAAATGGACGCCCGGGATCACATGGCCCGCATAGACCGGCACCACGATTCGGATGCGTTCACCCGCCCGTCCGTTCGCGCGGATGCGGACGTTTTTATGCGGTACATCCAGCCCGCCCACAAAGCGCCCCTTTTCCATGATGACCGCCTCGCCGCCCAGTTCGCCGCTCACAAAGAGCTCCCGGTCTTTGCCTGTGACCGGGACCGTGAAGTCCGCGGCAAACCAGCCCGTGGCATTGTTGCTTCCCCACGGGTGGGGAAGCGGGATGGGCCGGAATCCCTTGCCGGGCGGATTAAAGTCGCGCACGTCCGTTTCTGTGAATCGGAGCGGGAGGTCCAGCAGTTTCTGAAAACGGAGCGTTTCGAGATGGGCCAGGAACATTTTCTCTTTGCCAAGAATCTGGGATTTCATGCATGGACTCCTTGAAAAATTACAGCCTGTATCGTTCGCGCACTTTATCAAGCCTCGCGCAGAGACCGTCCGAAACGAACCCGCGCTGACCCAGGACCGCTTCCCAGACCCGCGGGGTCTCCATGCAAAGGTAGACGGGCGGGGCCGGGGCGTATTTCCGCATCCGGTCGATGATGACCGAGTAGATGCGCTCGCGGTCAGGCCGGAAATAGCGCATTTTGCCGTCGCGTCCCTGCACAAACTCCTCGTCGACAATCTTTGTCAATGGATAGCGCTCCCGGATGACCGCCTTGAGCGGAGGCAGGAAACGGAAGCAGCCGAGGCTCATCCAGGCAATGGCGTCCGCCGGCACGCTGGAATAAATGGCGTCCACAACAGAGGCATAGCCCTCTTCCCACCCTTCGTGCTTCAGGATGGGGTCGAAGTGAAAACCCACGAGATACCCCTGCTCCGCGCATTTTGTGGCGGCCGCAAGCCGCGCTTTGAGCGGGACGCACCCCTTTTCTTCCTGCGCAATCATGGCGGGCGTATTCACGGACCACGAAACCATAACGCGCCGTTCGGGTCTGAACCGGAGCAGGTTCTCAACATTGTCCGTTTTGGTCTTGAACTCGAAGAGGAGCCCCTTTTCCGAGAGCAGCCGTGGCAAAAGTTCGAGCGAAAAGTCCGTGATCGGGTCCAGGACCAGGCTGTCGGTAAACTCGCCGGACCCGAGGCGTAAAAAACCGCGCCGGGACCGCAGGAGTTCGTCAAATTCCCGGTGCATGCGCCCGATGTCCGTGAAAAGGCGGAGCGACCGGTCGCTGAAATAGGCGTTCAGGATGCAATACGTGCAGTGCAGCGGGCAACCCGTGGCGAAATTGAGTATCTGATACCCGCAGCAGACATATTCGGGCGTGGCCGGACAGGGTTTGAAAAAGGGGCCGGGATTCGCGGAAAGAATGAGCGTGCCCTCGTTCCGCTCCTGCGCGTCTACGGAATCCGCGAGCGAAGCGCCCGTGCAGCGTCCGAGGATCCGTTTTACGAACAGGTCGTCCCGAAGTTCGGGCGCCACGATGACGCGTGCAGGCCGGTATGCCATGGAAGGAAAAATAACTTGTTTTACCCGGGCGAATAAATTATTAATTCCTTCTAAGTTAACAACGGGAAAATGCATGTTCCGCAAAACCCTGCTTTTCATCCTCCTGGTTTGGACGCTGACCTCTGCCGCGGGCGATCCCTTCTTTGGCGAGGACAAGGCCAAGCACTTTCTCCTCTCCGCCTGCATGGCAGGCTTCATCACCTATGGCGTCACCCTCAATTCCCGGCAGGGCCCTGACCGGGCAATCACGGCCGCCTGCGGCATCACACTTTCGATGGGCCTCCTCAAGGAGGTCCACGACGCCCGGACGCCCGGCAACCACTTCTGCCTCAAGGACCTCTTCTGGGACATGGCCGGCATTACGGCCGGCGCCCTGAACGCACGGAGCATGCCCGCCCGATGATTGTCCGCGCCTATGCCAAAATCAACCTGGCGCTCTACGTCAATGGAAAACGTCCCGACGGCTTTCACGACATCGAGACCCTCTTTGCGCAGGTCGGGCTCTTTGACACAATCCGGATGACGCGGGCCCCGGAAATCATTGTGGCCGCGGACCGTCCCGACGTTCCCTCCGGCCCCGGCAACCTCGCCTACCGGGCCGCGGAGCTGATGCAGAAAGCCTTTTGCGTGAAATCGGGCGTGCGCATCGATATCCGGAAAAACATCCCGGCGGGCGGCGGCCTGGCCGGCGGCAGCTCGGACGCGGCCGCGGTGGTGAAGGGGCTCCAGAAACTATGGAAGCTTCCCCCTGCACCGGCCAAAATCCGGCGCATCCTCCGTGCGCTGGGTTCGGACGTTCCCTTCTGTTACCTCGGCGGCTGCGCGCTCGGACGCGGCCGCGGTGAAAAGCTGCGTTCCCTCCCCCCCTTTTTTCCGTTCCACGTTGTATTCGTGTTCCCCCCCGTGGCCATCCGCACGGCCTGGGCATACCACGCCTTAAAAAGAAACTTGACACCTTATGATCGAAGTATTAGATTATACCGGGATTACGTCTCCACGGCCCGCGGCAGGCGCCCGGTCCGGGAACTCCTCCATAACGATTTTGAGCAGGCAGTCTTTGAAAAATACCCGGCCATCCGGGAAGTCCGCGAGCGCTTCAGGGCCTTTTCACCCGAGGGCGCCCTTATGTCCGGCAGCGGTTCCACGGTCTTCGGGCTCTTTACCCAAAAGTCCGCGGCGCAGGCCGCGCTTGCGGGGTTCCGGAAAAAAGGGTTCCGCGCGGTTCTGACGCGGTTAAAGACGCCTCCAAAGCGTAAAAAATGACTGGGGCGTAAAAGACAACCACACATCCAAGAGGAGGAAAAGTGGAAATTACGGAAATCAAACTGACCCTGCGCGCCGAAGACAAGCTCAAGGCCTTTGTCAGCGTGACCTTTGACAACGCATTCGTCATCCGCGGGCTCAAGGTCATCAACGGCAAGGACGGGTACTTCGTTTCCATGCCCAGCCGCAAGCGCAAGGACGGCACTTATCAGGACATCTGCCATCCAATCAATAATGACATGCGCAAACACCTCGAAGATCGCATACTCGACGAGTACGAAAAGATGAAGGCACAGGGTCCGGTGGCCGGCAGCGGCAACGAAGAAACGAGCGACGTCGAGGGATAACAATCACGCTATCGTCCACTGGGGCGTCGACAAGTGGTAAGTCACCAGACTTTGGTTCTGGCATTCGTTGGTTCGAATCCAGCCGCCCCAATTAAACCGCCGGGCTTTTCCAGGTAAGGAAAGGCCCGGCTTTTTTTATCCTGAAATTATATATGTTTATTAATATCATGGTTGTATGTTGAAAGTCACTTCAATAACGGTGCCATTGTCCTGGACGAACCCACGAAGCTCCCGAATGGGACTCGCGTCACCATCCAGTTTATAGGAGGGAAATAACAATGAAGCGAGATACCTTTACCGCCGTCATTCACAAGGAAGAAAATTTCTATGTCGCCGAGTGCCCCGAAGTCGGGACTTTCAGTCAGGGCTGCAACATCGAGGAAGCTTTAAACAATCTCAAGGAAGCGACCGAGTTGTATCTCGAAGAGTTCCCCATGGAAAAAATTGATCGTACTTTCATGACGACCTTTGAGGCCGAGCATGCCTAAACTTCCAAGAATTTCAGGAAGCGAGGCCATTAACGCACTCGAACGCATGGGGTTTACACCGTCTAAAGATTGCCCCCCCCCTCCCCGGCACCGCACCAAGACAAACAGCCCCCCTCGTCCCTGCCGTGTTCTAAAGTAACCGATATTTATAATTACCACTCGCTTTCCATACGCCAAAATGTTAGATAACGGAAATGGCAGCAAAGAAGTAGCATAACCCCTCAGCACGCATACCCATTATTTCATTGTTGACTTAGCCGCCACGTTTCATTATAATGAACACGAGTTCATTTAAATGAGAGGATGAATGTTTTACGAATTTATCCTGAATAAAGCGCCATTGAAGGTTCTCACCTTATTGTCCCTGCACGCCCATGAAGCCCTCTACGAGCGAGAAATCTGTAAGAGGACCGGGCTTGCTGTAGGTACGGTTAACCAAATATTAAGGGAGCTTCAGAAAGCCGGTGTAGTAAGCGTTGTCAGGAAGGGACGGATGAATTTTTACCGGACTTCGGACAATCTACCGCTCATCCGGCAACACCGGGTCTGGGATAATTTGCTAAAAGCGCAGCCATTAGTCCAGATGCTAAAGCCCTTTTGTTCGCGGATAATTTTATTCGGCAGTTGCGCCGCTGGCCTGGACCGTCATGACAGCGATTTTGATATTGCCTTGGTGAGTGAGGCGCCGGCGGAAAAGCTGCGAAAGATTATTGACCGGGACCCGAATTTTTCCGGCATCATTAAACCGGTCATTTATACATTGAGCGAATACGCGTCCTTGAGTAAGGATGATTCCTCTTTTTATCAGGAACTACAAAAAGGCATACTATTGCACGAAAAAGGAGGTGTGGCAGATGGCGATGAGTTATAAGTTATGCGTTGAGATGGGAAAGATTACGAAGTTCGAGGTGGGTCTTAAAATGGTTAAGAAGGAATTGGATATCGGCAAGAATGATTTACAAGCAGCAAATGAGAGCCTAACAACGGGCGGTTTCAAATGGGCAACCATCCAAGGGTATTATGCCTTTTTCCATGCCGTGCGCTCACTTCTGTTTTTAAGAAAATTCCGGGAGAAAAGCCACCGCTGTTTACGGGAATCGCTTAAGGTGTTGTACATTGACAAAGGCCTGGTGCCGCCAGAGTATTATGATAAGTTTGCCGTGGCAATGGATTTGCGGGAATCCGCGGATTACAAGAGCATCTATAGCAAGAAAGATGCGCTTTTGGTTATCAGCGATGCCAAAGCAATGATTGAAATTGCCGAGCAACTGATATTGGAAACGCCCGAAAACCCAGAAAAGAACAAATAATTCCCCGCCACCCCCGGCACCGTACCAAGACAAACATTCCACCCCTCGTCTCAGCCGTGTTCTAAAGTAACCGATATTTATAATTACCACTCGCTTTCCATACGCCAAGATATTAAATTTATGCATAGAGATAACGAGGAGGCCTTGCAATGATAAGCGTGTTCGATTATGATGATTACCGGCAATACCTGGCCGCTTATTATACAGAGAAAAAGAAAGGCAATCCAAGTTACTCCTATAAAGTTTTCACCGACAAGGCCGGATTCAAAGACAAGAGTTTTATCTACGCGGTCATTCAGGGTACCAAGAACCTGGGCAAGTCCAGCATATTCCAGGTTTCACAAGCCATCGGGCACAACAAGGCCGAGAACGAATATTTTGAAAACCTCGTGGGTTTTACCCAGGCCAAAAGCCTCCAGGAAAAGAACCACTATTTTGAACGCCTGAAAAAAGCCAGGGGCGCCGGCAAGGCCAGGCTTTTGCGGCAAGATGAATATGCCTATCTCTCCCAATGGTACCATGTCGTCATTCGCTCGCTCATCCACCAATTCGGATTCAAAGACGATTACGCCTGGCTCGCAAAGAACGTTCACCCTTCCATCCTTCCCACGCAGGCGAAAAAATCCGTGGCACTTTTAGAAAGGCTCGGCCTGGTTGTCAAAACTTCCGGCGGTTCTTACAAGGTGGTGGACAAATCGCTCACAACAGGCCCGGAAATTCAAAGCCACGCAGCCCTCAATTTTCATACAGAGATGGGCAAGCTGGCTCTGGATGCAATCAATAGCCTACCCAAAGACAAGCGCTTCCTTACCGGCCTAACGCTTGGTATTTCAAGAAAGAGTTATGATGCCTTGTGCGGCAAATTACAGGAGTTTGTTGCCGAAGCCCTGCAGCTTGCGGAAAAAGATGAAGATTCCAATAGTGTTTATCAGATAAATTTTCAGATGTTTCCAGTCTCTAATACCGGTATTCAACGGAGGCCCTAAATGGTTAAAATAAAACTCCTTTCCATTATAGCTATTATCGCGATGTTTTTCGCTGGATGCAGCAAAGAGCCTACAGGGCCCGTTGCCGGAGACGGCACACATGTGGGCAACGCCCTCGTTTCCGGCCAACTTTTCAAAGGCAACGGCCCCGCCATCGGCGCAAAAGTCTTCTTCGTGAAGGTCAATTACGATCCTTACTCCAAGACCCTGGGCAAAACTCTGGCGATAACAGACACCGTTACCACCGACTCAACGGGCACATACGGCACAAACGATTTGGACACCGGCACCTACAACGTCTTTGGTGTGGGCACCGACGGCAATTTGAGCCTTGAGGATTCCATTCATGTTACCGGCGATTCCCAGGTTGTGCCGCCCGACACCCTCAAGCTGCCCGGTTCACTCGCCGGCATTATCAAAATGCAGGGCACGGATGACCCGCGCACGGTGTTCGTTATACCCTTAGGCACAAACGGGTTTGCGTCCACCAGCATTACGGGCGGTTTCAGCCTCACTGATATGGCGGAAGGGCCGTACAGCGTCCGGTTCTTGAGCATTCTGGACAGATACCTGCCCCTGGACACGACTTTCACGATTACAGCGGCTAAAGATTCGATTTTGCCGGATTCAATCGTGCTGCCCCTTAAAATACCCACTCCGACAGGTTTTAAGGCTGCCTACGACACGTTAACACAGGTTGTGACCCTTTCCTGGGATAAAGGCGATAGCAGCCGCGTAAGGGGGTATAACGTGTACCGGCAGCAAGTGGACTCGGCAGAGGTCAAAGTCAACCCACAGCCCCTTTTAAGCCCCTTGTATGTCGATTCTACGGGGGTTCAGGACCAGACGTACATCTACAGCGTGGTTGCCGTGGATTTCGAGAACAATCCGGGCATTAGAACTGCGGGGGACAGTGTAAAGATAGTGAGTGCTTTTCAATTCCTAATGGCTATGGGTTCGGCAGGCACCAGCGATGGACAATTTAATGAACCTGGAGAAATGGCTGTCGATTCATTGGGTAATATTTACGTCTTAGACCCTTTCAATACTCAAGGAAAAATCCATAAATTTAGCAGTGCCGGGCTGTTTGTTAAGACTTGGGTGGCAGGAGCCTTTGACGAACTGCGAGACATCGAGATAACCAGGGATACCCTATATGTCCTTGATCGAAAGAATAAAAGAATCAAATTGTTCAATACTGCGGGGGATTCTTTGCACACTTGGGCTTTCACTGCCTCGGCCAATCCAATGAGCTTCACCTTGCAAAACAACTGCGCTTTCATCCTCGACAAGCAAAACAACCAGATTCTCAAATACACCCTCGGGGGGGATTCGCTCACCGCCTGGTCGGGTATGGGTAGCAATAAATTTAAAGCATTGGTATCGATTTCGAATTCCAACAATGGTTTATTCTATTTGTTGGATTCCGATTCTTTAGGCTATGTTGCTGATAGTCTAGGCAATTTGGTATCTCAATTCAAAGTCGATCGAAATGCAGTGGTCGCTGCGTATTCACAATGGTTTCTTTTAAATAGTGGCAATTTAATTTATACTGGAATAGAAAATAATATGATTTTCGTAATTGATATAGCGGGGCATTTGCTTGCTAAATTCGGGGAATCTGGTACGGGGAATGGTCAGTTCAAGTATCCTAATTCTGTTATTGAATACGCCAATAAAATATTTATTTCCGATGCTCAGAATAGTCGTATTCAGGTTTTTAATGAATAAAGAAAATCCCAGCCCCTTGCAAGAGGCTGGGATCTACAAACAGCATTCAAATACCTATTTCGCAACCCATCCAGTGCCACCGGTACCAGATTCTTTCACATAGAGAGTGGTTCCGGCACCACCGTTTGTGTTGAGGTAAAGCGATCCAGGATTTGCCACAACTGAATTGGTGTTTGGATTACCAGCGCCACTGATAATCCTTGGCCCGTTCACATCAATGTAACCACTGGCTTTAATATTTCCCACAACATCCAACTCTTCACAAGGGGTATCGGTTCCTACCCCAACACCGCCAGTGCCGTTTGGCTTCAGGCAAATATGGTTATTACTCGCTGTCGTTTCGATATGCACATCATTGTTTGATGAAAGGTATAGCGAGTCACCCCACACATTTTTCAAATAGCTTGAGGTGTCGCCTAAGCTTAACTTGGCTTCGCTGCCACTCTGCCATCCAGCTGGCGAATCATCGTCAATCAGCATTTCACCGCGAAGGTGAAGCGTGGATTGCGGATCGACCGTCCCAAATCCGAGCCTCTTTGCATCACCAGCACATGACTGTTGCCTATGAGCGCTGCAATGATCAATGACACCCCCTGCATTTGTATAAAAAATCTCATCCGTTCCACCGTCCGTTACAATGTCAAAATGACAATTAAAGATATGTGCATTGGCGCCGTCTGCATAAACCGGTTTTGTATGAACAGTCGGGATATCACGATCCCATTTCCAAAAATGCAGTTGCGCGAATATCCCATAAAAATACACCTCAGCCTGAGGGGTAGTACCGCATACATGTAGCCCTACATCACCGTCCGTACGTAATTCTATTTTCACGCCTCGCAGCTTGCCAAAACCGAAAGAATTGTTTCCTCCATAATACCCTTGAGCATTTGTTATTGCATTACTCAAATTATTATCCACGACAAAAGTGTTCGCATTTGACACACCTTCAATAAAGACAATATAGAATATTTCAAAAGTTCCCGAAGAACCGCTTGGCAGGCACACACAGTCCCCGGCAGACCGTCCATGGTTTGTACAAGAAATGGTTTTGTTGCCTGTCCCGCTGCTAGTTGCCAAACTTGGCAATGCGATATTTCGCCTCTCAAAATAGACCGCAGCTTTATTATAATCAAAAGAAACGTCTTGCAAAGTCCAATCTTCTATCCAATTATTGTAATTATAAAACCATAGCGCTTTCCCCTCCGAATATCCATAAAATGTCACCCGTTCGATTACAAATCCGTTCATGTCACCGACCTGAAGACCTGCGGAATCAGCACCTGTTTGACCGTACTCGGCCATTAATGAAAAATCCATGGCGAACCATCGGTTAGAGCAGGCTGATCCCATAGGACCAATACGTTTAAAACAAATATGGTTGCTTGCGTTATCCCGATGTATGATCAATGTCTGAATATTTGCCGTACCACTGGCAAGCGTTTCACCTCGCCCTTGTCCTTTCAGATTGAGTGAACAGGGAATAACATGTCCACCAGTTGTATAGAACCTGCCGGCCGGAAGAATGAGCACTCCAAACCTTCCCGGAGCACCGCTGTCATCAAGCATGGCGGCGTTTATGCGTGCGGTGTTTTCTGTTATAGCATCATTAACAGTATCGGAGTCGTTCGGATCATATGCAACAACCCCAAACCACGCCAAGTGCGTTATTCCCGGCT
>JAZDKP010000235.1:0-7300 GCA_043802925.1 Fibrobacterota bacterium
CGGATTGAATCCGGTTTCAGCCAGGAACGGCTCGACCGCCTCCGGCAGGCCGTGCGCGTCAAGTCCGGCCCGGGGCGCGACTACACCGGCCACGGCGACACGGTCCGCCGCCTGTTCAACGCCATCCTCGGGCGGCAATGCGTCAAAATCAGCTACTATTCGGAAAAGAGCAGCCGCTTCGATTCGTTTACCGTGGCCCCGTATACCCTGCTGTTCTCCGGCAACGCCCTTTACCTCCTCGGCCGCAGCGAAAAGCACGGCGAATGCCGGACTTTTGCCGTGGAACGCATTGACCGGGCAGAGCCGTTGGCGCGTTCCTTTGATTATCCCGAAGACCTGGATCGGGAACTGGGGCTGGAGCGCCATTTCGGCGTCTATTCCGGAGAGGTGCAGGACGTTGTGCTCCGTGTGGCAGCGGGCCACCGGAAGCGGATGAAGATGAAGCGCCTCCATCCCAGCCAGCGTTTCGTCTTTCAGAAGGACGGCTCCGCGCTGATTCACCTGAAGGTGGCCGGAAAAGTGGATTTGTTCCGCTGGCTGCTCACGCAGGTTGATGCGGTCCGGCTTGAATCGCCTGCGGAGTGGGTGAAGGAGTATGGCGCCCTGCTTTCGCGCATGGCTGCCGTGTACCGGTAAAAACGCTTCTTTAGCAGATGCGGGGCAGGAGTTCGCCCCGTGGCATTTCGAGGATAATCCGTCCGCCAAAACGTGTTTCGAGTACGGCTGGAAACCGGCCGGATGCTTCCACACACCCCACCACCGCGGCTTCCCGGCCCAGCGGATGCGCGCGCATAGCGTCGAGCAGCCGGTCCGCGTAGTGCGCGGGAGCGGCCACTACCAGTTTTCCCTCGTTGGCAAGGTCGAACGGGTTAAAGCCCAAAAGGCCGCAAGCCGCGCGCACCGCGTCGCGGACCGGGACGTTTTTTTCGTCCACTACCATGGTCACGTTCGAGGCCAGGGCCATTTCGTTCATCACGGCCGAGAGCCCGCCTCGTGTGGCGTCACGCATGGCGTGGATGGGGACGCCCGAATCGAATAGCGCGGCCGCAAGTGAATGCAAGGGCGCGCAGTCGGACTCCAGCGCGGTGGTAAAGTTCAGTTTTTTTCGCGCGCCGAGCACGGCCACCGCGTGATCGCCCACCGGGCCGTTGACAAGAAGGATGTCGCCGGGCCGGACTGCGCTGATGGACGGGGCGATGCCGGGCCTGCGGGCCCCGAGTCCCGCGGTGTTGATAAAGAGCCCGTCGGCCCCGCCCTTTTCAACCACCTTGGTGTCACCGCAGACCACGGTCACGCCCGCTTCCCTGGCCGTTGCAGCCACGCTGTCGATGATACGTTCCAGGTCTTCGGTGGCAAAGCCTTCCTCGATAATCAGCGCCAGTGACAGGTATTTCGGTTCCGCGCCCATGACCGCGAGGTCGTTGACCGTGCCGCAGACCGAAAGCTTGCCGATGTCGCCGCCCGGAAAAAAGAGCGGCTGCACCACAAAACTGTCGGTGGTGAAAACGAGGGGACTGGGGAGGCCCTCCAAAACCGCGCCGTCCTCGAGCCGGTCAAGCACCGGATTACCGAGACGCTTTTGGATGACCGAATGGATAAGGGCCGCGGTCTCGCGTCCGCCTCCGCCGTGCGCAATCCGGATGGGAATCATGCGGCGTCCCTTTCGTAATGGAACCAGGCCGCACAGGCCCCCTCGGACGAGACCATGCAGGGGCCGATTGGAGCGTCGGGCGTGCAGCTCGCGGCAAAGAGCGGGCATTCGGCCGGGGAAATGGCGCCCTGAAGCACGCGTCCGCAGGCGCAGCCTTCGGGCATATCCGCGGAGAGCGGTGTCAGACCGTAACGCGTTGCGGCATCGAACCGGGCATAATCAGGCTTTATGGAAAGGCTGCAGCCGGGCAAAGAGCCGATGCCGCGCCAGGGCTGATCCGAGGGCTGAAAGTATTTTTGGAACAGAGCGAGTGCTCGCGGGTTGCCGTTTTCCGTGACCACGCGGGTATAATGATTTTGCACGTTGTTTTTCTTTTCTGTAATCATGGTCAGCAGCGCCCGGATGGCGGAAAGAATATCCAGCGCTTCAAACCCGGTAATAACCGATGGACGGCGTACGGCGCGGTAGGCCTTTGCGCCGATGATGGCGCTGACATGCCCCGGTAGAATGAAGCCGTCGATGGCGCACGCAGGGTCCGTGGCCAGCACCTCCAGCGTCCTGGGTATGGTCTTGATGGAAGTATAGAAGGATAAATGGGACAGTTTTTCGCGGACAGCCGTATCGAGCGTGGCTGCGATGGGCGCGGCGGTTGTCTCAAAACCCACGGCCAGGAAAACTGTTTCGCGGTCCGGTGAAAGTGCTTCGGCAGGGGAGGTGACCACGCGGATGTCCGCCCCTTTGGTGCGCGCTGTTTCGAGCGAGGTCTTGAGGCCTGGCACGCGTATCATGTCCCCGAAGGTTGTGAGGGGGATACCCCGTTCAAGCGCGAGGCCGGCCGCCTGGTCAATGTAATCCGCGGGTGTGACGCAAACCGGGCAGCCGGGACCCGAAACTAGGCGGACGGAGGGGGACAACAGGCGCCGCAAACCAAAGCGGCCGATGGCCATGGTATGGGTTCCACAGACTTCCATGAGACGAACCGGCCCGGTCTTTTCAGCCAGGCGTGCAATGTCGTCAAGCAGGGGCCGGGCAAGGCCGGGGTTGTTAAAGTCGCTTATCATCGGCCATTTCCCTGAACAGTTCGAGCGTCTTTTCCGCGTCCTCGCGGTCGTACCTCTGGATCGCAAAACCTGCGTGCACGAGCACATAGTCCCCGGCCTTCAGGTTTTCAAGAAGGTCGATACGTGCCCGCGTGATTGCGCCGTTGATGTCCACTTCGGCCCAGCCGTCCTTCATTGTCAATATTTTTCCTGGAATGGAAAGACACATCAGGACATCTCCTTAATTTGCGTCGCAACAATCTGGCCGAAGGCGATACCGCCGTCATTGGCAGGCACCCGGCGATGCCGCAGAACCAATATACGATCCTGTAATTTCTGTATCAACCCTTCCAGCAGCCGTTTGTTTTGAAAACAGCCGCCGGTGAGCGCCACTGCCCCGAGATTGAGTCGGGCGGCGATTTCGAGCACCGCATCCGCTGCCTCTTGTACAAGGGTGTTCTGGAAGCGGGCGGCCCGCACCGGTGCTGACGAGGGATCCCGGTAGAGTGCTTCCAGGAGCGCAGCGGGTTCAAACGGAGGGATATCGTAACCGTCAAAAGTCCCTGCATTGGCCGCGGATTCGAGCAACATGGGGGCCTGCCCCTCAAACGTTTGGTGCGTGCAGAGACCGAGCAGTGCGGCCGCAGCGTCAAAGAGCCGGCCCATGCCCGAGGTGTAATGGATATTCACATTGGCTTCGAGCATGGAATAGACCGGATCCATGTCCTTGAGTGTGATTCCTTTGCTGTATAGCACGGCCGCGGCCAGCCGGAGCGGGTGTTCCACGCAGGCGTCACCGCCCGGCATGGGCATGTAGGCCAGGTGGCGCTCGCGTGAGGGCTGTCCTTTGCGAAGGGCAAAGATTTCACCGCCCCAGGTATGGCCGTCCGTGCCGTGGCCCGCACCGTCGTAGACAACGGCTATCGCGTCCTTGACGCTGTTTTCCGCAAGGCAGGCGCAGGCATGTGCGAGGTGGTGCTGAATCCGGATGACCGGCAGGCCGAGTGATTCCGCGAACCGGGTCGAAAGGTAATCGGGGTGAAGGTCGCAGACCGCGGTCCGGGGCGTGACGCCGAGTGTGTGGAAAAGGTGTTCCGCGGTGCGCGCCAGTGATTCGTAGGTTTCCTCGTTCGAGAGGTCGCCGATATGCTGGGAGAGCACTACCTGTTGGCCTCTACCAATGGCCAGTGCGTTCTTAAGCATGGCGCCGCAGCCTACGAGCCCGTCCGCATCAAAGTCCACGGGCACGGGGGCCGGGGCAAAGCCCCTGGCGCGGCGCAGAAAAACGGGTGCTCCGGCCATGACGCGGACCACGGAATCATCGTTCCGCGTCACAATTTCGCGGTCATGCTCCAGCACAAAGTCCGCGATGTTGCCGAGTACCCGTGTCCCGTCCGTGACCGCCATGGGCTCGCTCATCCGGTTACCGCTGGTCATGACCAGCCTTTCAAAGCCGCCTAGGCGGAACAGGAGGTGGTGGACCGGCGCGTAGGGCAGCATGACCCCGAGTGTGCAAAGCCCGGGCGCAACCGGTCCTGGCCGGTCGGTATCGAGAAGGAGGATGGGACGTTCCACGCCCTGCAGGAGCCGCGCCTCGGTATCGTTTACGGTGAGGCCCGCAAGGCCGGACACCATGAGGGCAAAGGGCTTCTCGTCCCGGTGCTTGCGTTCGCGCAATCGTTGGACCGCGTGTCCGTCCGCGGCGTTGCAGGCCAGGTGATAGCCGCCGATGCCTTTGATGACCACGATACCGCCCTCCTGGAGGGTGCGGACGGCGCGGGGCAGGTCGTTGTAGCGGGGGCCGCAGTCCGCGCAGCAGTTTCCCTGCGCATGAAAACGGCGGTCCGAAGGGGTCTCGTACTCAACGCGGCATTGCGGGCAGAGGGGGAAGGGCGCCATGCTGGTGGACGCGCGGTCATACGGCAGGCCGCGGATTATGGTGTAGCGGGGGCCGCAGTGCGTGCAGTTGATGAAAGGGTAAAGATAACGCCGGTCCTGCGGGTCGAACAGCTCGCGCAGGCAGTCTTCGCACACGGCTGCATCGATGCCGATGTCCGCCCGTTTTTGGCCGCGTCCGTCGCTTTCCAAAATAGTAAAGGGTGTGCCAGCGACCTCGGCGTCCTCCACGGTAAAGCTGGTCACAATGGCAAGCGGGGGCGGGGAGGCGTGGAGTGCTTCGATGAATTCCACGGTTTCGGGGCCCGCGGCGCAAATGTCCACGCCGTTCGCGTCGTTCCGGACCGTGCCTTTTATTTGAAATTGTTGCGCGAGGTTGTAGACAAAGGGACGGAAGCCAACGCCCTGGACCGTGCCCGTGATCCGGACACGCTTCCCTGTCATCCCTCACCCGTCAGGAACCGGTTCCAATCGTCAAGGCCAAGGCCGGTTTTTGCGGCCAGGGAAAGGAAGCGGACCCCGGGATTGAGCGTGCGGCAGTCGTTATAGACGCGGTCAAAATCGTAGTCCATCACAGGCGCGAGGTCCATCTTGTTGATGAGCACGAGGCCGGTCCGGAGGAAAAGCGTGGGATATTTGCCCGGTTTGTCGTCCCCTTCGGGAAGAGAGAGCATCCCGATTTTCATTTCTTCGCCAAGGTCGTAGGCCGAGGGGCAGACCAAATTTCCAACGTTCTCGATGATCAGGACTTTCACCTTTTCCGTTTTTATTTCCGTGAACGCATGGGCGACCTGCTCTGCGTTTAAATGGCAGCCGCCGCCGGTCTCAATCTGTACGGCCTGGCATCCGTGCCTGCGGATCCGGTCCGCGTCGCGTGCGGTCGCGAGGTCGCCCACGATGACTGCAAGCCGTTCCTTGAGACGGTCGGCCGTGGCTTCGAGGAGCGTGGTTTTGCCCGCCCCGGGAGAGCTGATAAGGTTGAAGACCCGCACGCCCAGCGCGTGGAACAGGGCCCGGTTAGCTTCGGCCTGCCTCTGGTTCCGTTCCATGGCCGGGCTTTGCATATCGACAGTGCGTTTCATGGTTGTTTCCCATCGTCGATTTCTATGAAATTGATGGTCACGTCCCATCCGCCTTCCAGTGTCCGGTTGAAGCCGCTACAGGCAGGGCAGGGGTCCAGGGGGCCGGGCAGTTCAAATTCGTTTCCACAACCGCACAGGGCGCGTGCCGGCACCCAGCGGGTGGTCAGTTTGAGTCCGGGCCCGAACGCCTCCCCGAAAACGGACTGCAGGCAGAAGTCGAGGGAATCTTTGACGACTCCGGACAGTGCGCCGATGGAAATGTCCACGCACAGGACCTGATGGCCGTCGGACTTTCTTAGAACAAGGTTCTTCATTTCTTCGGCCATGGAAAGCTCGTGCATGGATGAAAAATACTAAATATAGCGGATTTTCGTGGAATAATTTATTTTATATTCGTCGGGTTTGCCAACATAATCCAAAGGACACGACTCATTTATGGGTATTAACAAAATTCTCATTGTCGATGATTCGCCCACCATGTTGCGGATTCTTGTTAACACGCTTGAAAAGGCCGGTTACCCGAAAATCATTCAGGCTGAAAATGGCCTGATCGCGCTTGATTTACTGGCCAAAGACGCGGACATCAGCCTGATCCTGTCCGATTGGAACATGCCCGAAATGACCGGAATCGAGTTCCTGACCAAGGTCAAGTCCAACGAAAAGACTAAAAGCATCCCGTTCATCATGGTGACGTCTCGTAATGTTAAAGAAGACATTCTCCAGGCCATCAAACTCGGCGCCAGGGACTACATCGTCAAGCCGTTTACGGTTGACGCCATCAAGGCCAAGCTCCTGGGCCTCGGTTGAAAGCCCCCTTCATGCAAAACGTTCCGGTCGTTCCCCTTCAAAATCCCGTTGAGCCCCAAAACGCAGACGATTTCCTGCTTCCTCCGCTCAATAGCCTGACACTGCTTCTGGTCGATGATTCCCGCAGCATGCTGATCATGCTGAAAAGCCAGCTTGAAAAGAGCGGCTTCGTTCTTTTCAAAACAGCGGTCAGCGGTCTCGAGGCGCTTGACATCCTCGAAAACGACAAGGTCGAGGTCATCCTGTCCGACTGGAACATGCCGGGGATGGGCGGGCTTGAGCTTCTCGCAAAGGTTCGTGCAAGCGCTCGTTGTGCGCGCCTTCCTTTTATCCTGGTTACAGCCAAGGCCGCATCCGCGCACATTCTCCTGGCTATCCGCGCGGGTGCCGACGACTATGTCATTAAGCCTGTGAATGTCGAGAATTTGGCAAAGAAAATCCAGAGCGTCCTCCGCCGGAAACTCTCCCTGAAGAAGGACCTGTGAATATGAAAATCATCCTGCCTGACGGTTCCGCAAAGGAAATGCCGGCAAAGGCCACTGCCTTTGATTTGGCCCTTTCCATTTCCGAAGGGCTTTCACGCCACGTGGTGGCGGCCAAGGTGAATGGCCGCCTCTGCGACCTGTCCACTCCCTTGTCCGAAAACGATTCCGTCCTGCTCCTCAAGTTCGATTCTCCTGAAGGCAAAACGGTGTTCTGGCACACCAGCGCGCACATCATGGCTCAGGCGGTCACCGCACTCTGGCCCGGGACCAAAGTCGCCATTGGCCCGGCCATTGACACGGGTTTCTATTACGATTTTGACACGGAACACGCCTTCAGCC
>JAZDKP010000236.1:0-22043 GCA_043802925.1 Fibrobacterota bacterium
TCAGCAATATTGCCCTCTCAGGCAATACCCCGAGGACTGTGATAGAATTGACGGAAACATATTCATTACCCGTTCCTCTTGCAGAATATTACGTTAGAAATGCCAATTTCTTTCTAAATCTGAGGACGTTTAGAGACAGGATAATTCATTACGGTTCAAAATTGCCGACAATTTATCCTACGCCAGAAGGGTTTGGAATAGGAATAACCGAGCGGCCTTTTTCTCTTTTAGATTGGACTCGTATTCCTTTGCGACCAAACGAAATTGGCCCCCTTTCATATTTCGTCCACTATGTCATAGCGAATACTTTTAGCGCCTGTAACCAATTTGCTGAGATAATTAGAAGGACTATCGAATTTCCTCCCGATATGATTCCGGGGTACAACATTTATACTCGGGGCGTGCATATTCGGCATTATAACAATCTAATGAATAGGCCCACAACAAACGAGTGGTGGACACCAAATTCCGCGCCTGCCTCATCGGGCCATTAGATTTTAGCTTTCCTTTTTTTCTCCATTAGCATTCCACCTTCCTTGCCTTGATGGTTTGAATGCTCTCCCTTCCAAGCTTGGCTTTGAACTTCTGAATATCCATCTTTGTGAAGATGATTCTTTACCTGAGGTACTGTATCTGGGTGGGGAAGCGTATTGGATTTATTAGCCCATCTTCGAAGATACGGGAGGTATTATTTATTCTTATAACTAAAATTCTCTTTTAACAGATCGGCCTTCTCCTCCCAGAACGGAATAAAATCCCTGTAATGCACGGGGTTATTTGCTTCTCGTAATTGCCGATAATATGCACCAACCATTTCTTTGTTTAAACGTAATTCTTTTTGCCAGTATGTATTATAATGGATTTTGCCATCTCTCTTGAATTTCTCAAGAAAACAGATGGAACAGTGTTGAGTGGATACAAAACCGCGGTCAAATAAAAATGACCTCCAATCTTTAATTAGTTCCGGTATCTCTTCGTTTTTGATTTCGCAGGCAAAAGATAGCCCGAAATCAATAGGCCCATCAATCCAAACATGTGCGCATTTCACAGGCGTTTTATCTGTGTCCATCCAATACTGCCCCTATTACTTAGTTTAATCATTGGCCAAGGCCTTTGCAGGAACATTTCATCTTTGCTTCAGAATAATCAAGCAGATTGTTGCCATCCCAAGGACATGTTTTTGTGAAAACACCTTCCGTGCAACTTGGACAAAGGTTCCTATGACAAGCAGGACAGTGATAGCAAGTCCATCCAAATATTATTGCTTCATGGCACTTTTTTGTTGGAGTACCACCACATACAGGCATCCTATCCTCCTTGCTCTACTATAAAATAGTCAAACCGATGAATAAAGCAACAGATAATCTTGACAGGAGATAGTTACGAGTCCCTATAACCCGCGTATAAAGAAAAAAGGTGCGAGGGACTTACATTAAATAAAATGCAAGCCCCCCGGTATTAACCGTATGGATTGATTAGCTGATGTCCCAATATCCATGAAATATAATTCTTTGGCTTTCGTTTCTAACGGCCCTTTCCATTAACTGCTTTGATTCGTTTTCCAAGTTTCGCTTTGAATTCTTGGATGTCTTCTTGGGTGAAGATGATTCTTATACCTGATATGCTGTATCGGGGTGGGAATCGTTTGGATTTGTGGAGCCAGTCTTCGAGGGTGTGTGGGTTTATTTTGAGCATTTGACAGACCTGCCTGGGAGTCCATACTTTTTCATGAATTTCCACGTATTCGGGCTTTAAAAGGGCTACGTCTTCGTTTAGGAGCTTTCTGATGCCTTCGGCGTGTTCAGGGCCGGGTTGTGTCTTTCCCCACTCCCAAAGGCAGTAGGTAGTCGTTTCTACCCCTATCTGATGAGCTGCCTCGGACTGTTCCAGACCCTTTTCCATCCTTTTAAACTTTAGGACTTCAGCGAGGGTATGTTGGCCTTTTTGCCAAAGTTGGCTTTTTTTAATTGGATTTATTGTAGGTTTGTGATGGGAAATAGGCGATTTTACGCAGAAAATGAGGTTTTGAGGGTGTTGACTATGTATCTCACGGGTGCCCGTGCGGACACTATGGGGACTCGACCAACAACTGCAACTGCACCGTGCAATCGCTGACGAATTACCGCGCCCGCGTCTCGGGCCCCCTGTTGGACCGCATTGACATTCATGTGGACGTACCCGCGTTGCGGGACCATGAGTTGACCGGTGTTCCCAAGGGGGAGCCTTCGGAAACAATCCGTGAACGCGTCAACCGCACCCGCGGTATCCAGCAGCAGCGGTTCAAGGACACGCCCGGCATCTATTGTAATGCACATATGGAATCGCGGCAGATACACGCGTTTTGCAAGATTGGGAGTGACGGGGAATCCATATTGCGCATGGCAGTGCAGAAATTGGGACTGTCGGCCCGAGCGTATGACCGGATATTGAAGGTGTCGCGGACCATCGCGGACATGGAAGGAGCGGCAGACATTGCAGCCAGCCATTTATGCGAGGCGATACAGTATAGAAGCCTGGACAGGAAGGTGGAATAGCGTTGAGAGAAAATGTATTGCCCACTGTGAGAATTCAAAACAAGGCGTTGCCTCTCAGGCATTCTCAATAGCGACAAAACGCGCAATCGGTTTTATCAAAGACGAACGAAAGAGCTAATCTCTCCCGCCGCCAAAATCGCATTCCTGTCATACGATCCATTCAACCCTCTGGCCCATTTTCGATTCCATCACCATTTTCACAACATTCAAAAAGGTTTTCGCAATCCCATGGATTTTCTGACCACCGGCCAACTCTTTCGGAAGCATTGCCATCTGTTAAACATTCTCATCGGGCACCCCCGCAAGGGTCAACCCATAAGACTTTTTTCCCGTTTGTAAAATAACCATTGATTCTATAGTATGGTATAGGCCGTATATTTGTTCTATCGCTTATATAAGGGAACCGCTCTTAAATGCATCTATTAACCATTGGCCAACTCGCAAAAAGGGTGCAGGTCAACATTCAGACGATTTATTATTATGAAAAAACCAGCTTAATCTCTTGTTCCGGCAGGAGCAAGAATGGGCATCGGCGCTTTTTGCCGGACACCGTTGCCAGGATGCGGTTCATCAAAGGCGCCCAAACATTGGGGTTCTCTCTTAGGGAAATCGGAGAACTGATGGTTTGCCTGTCCAGCAAAAAGAGAAGCTGCGCCCGAGGGAAGAAAAAAATTGAGGCTAAAATCACAAAAACCTTCCGGATGAAAAAAACGCTGACCCGACGCATCTCGACCCTCCAGCATATCCTTCGAATCTGCAAAACAGACATTCCCCACAATGATTGCCGGATATTCAATGAATTCATAAGACCGCATCACAACACGTAAAACCCAGGAGCTCAAATGAAAAATCCCATGCCCGCGAAAACAATGCCGCAGCCAAACCACGCCCTTGTCATCGACGACAATGCCATGGCCAGAAACACCCTTCAACAATTCATTTCGATGCTGGGTTACCATGTCCTGGAAGCCGAGGATGGCGTTGAAGGCATCACGGCATTCCGAGAACACGAACCCTCCATTGCGTTCCTGGTTGTTGACGTTGAAATGCCTAAAATGAATGGCATCCATACCCTCCAGGAGCTTGTTTGTATCAATCCGGACGTAAAGGTGATTATGGCAACCGGAAACTACAGGGAAGATGTTCGCCAGAAAATAAAGTCAATCAAGGACGTGATTGTCTTGAGCAAACCATTCTCGTTTGAGCAATTTTCTGAAACAGTGAAAATCGTCATGGGGTAAATAATCGGATCATCGCCCCACCTTTACACGGATCCCCTCGCTGTGGCTTGCAAATTCCGGAGCATACATGCACTCTATATTCGTGATGCCGTTTGAGAAATCGCCCGCGTGCGTGGCCACGAGCGGATACTCGAACACGTATGTCCCCTTGCCAAGCGCGCCGAAGAAAAAGTGGGTCGCCGCGTCCCGGGTGCTCTCGTAGTATCCCAGGCCGTCCTGCCAGCGATAGCCCGAGAAAACATTGAGCGGCTCAAGGCCGGAGGCGCGCATGTCCTTCATGTGCACGTATTCCATGTCGCGGTCAACGCGGAGTTCGATGCGGACCTTGAGCTTGTCCCCGGGTTTTAGAGCGGTATTATCCGCGACCGGCGTGATGACCGGACCGGTGGCGGTGTTCTGTTCCAAAAAGAGCTTTTTGACAAGCTTCAGCGGGGTCTCGTGCAGCGTGATCTTGTCCAGCCGTTCAAAATACTGCCAGTACACCACGCCCCAGGCCACCCCTGCCTCGCGCCTGGTGACCGTAATGTTACCCATGGCCGGCTGGATGTCCGCGCCGGACCACGATGTCTTGAAATATCCGGTGCCGGCCTCTGCTTCCGCATCCTTCGGTTTTGCCGCGTCAATGACCTTGTCCCCGAGGGTGATGGTCACGGTGGACTTCTGTTCAAGCCATTTTGCGCCCCGGAGGAGCAGCGCGTAACACGCCTCCGCCGTGGCCCGGGTGGTCGGCCAGTTCTGCGTCTGCTTGCTTTTGAGCAGCCATGCCTTCAGGTCCTCGACCGATGTTGTGTCGTGCGCGACCTCGTCGAAGGCCTCGACCATGAGCGCCTGCGACTCGATGGGCGCGTTGTACCAGTACCAGGACTGCGCGTACATTTCCCTCCAGTACATACCCATCTCTTCGCTGATAATCGAGTTTTCCTTGAGCGACTTCATGATTTTGCCCGGGATGACCTTGTCGCCCTGGCGATTGAGCGCCAGGGCGATCATTCCCTGCATGTAGCGCCGTTTTTGGAGCCAGTACTTTTTGGCCTGGCCGGAAAAGTAATCAAAGGCCTTTTTATTCTTGTCCGCAATGGGTACGTCCGGAAAATAGCTGCGTGCATAAAGATATTGGATGTGTATTTCGCTCAGGTGATCCAGGTCCGGATTGACCTTTGAATGTAAAATGGCCTCGTGGTCTTCCCGGAGACGGTCATCCAGATAGATCAGACATGGCTGGATCATATTCCACAATTCATTGTCCTTGCGGAGTTCAACCATGCCGAGGTGTTCAAGCCTGCCCATGCCCGTGGCAATATACTGGGTGATGTAACGGTCATCGGGCATGCCTTCGAACCAGGGCCATCCGCCGTTTGAAAGCTGGAGCTTTTTGAGCTTTGAGAGGGCGCGCTCCTTCTCGCTGCCCATTTTATTGAGGTCAAAGAGCAGCGCCACCCGTCTCTTGCGTTCGGACTCGTCCTTTCCGTCAAGCAGCCACGGTGTTTCCTCGAGCACGAGCGACTTGAGTTCCTGGTTCTTTTCGAGGTTGGAGAGCAGTGCCTCGGGCTGTTGGGTCCGCCACGCGTCGAAAACAGCCTTGATGCGTGGGCTGGAGTTGGCGATGAACGAGGCGATGCTGTTGGCGTAGAACCGGGAGAACAGCTGCTCCGCGCACTCGTAGGGATATTCCATCATGTAGGGAAGCGCCTGGATGGCATACCAGGCCGGGTTGGAGGTGAATTCGAGGGTCAGCTTGAAGTTCCGCAGGGTCGGTGATCCGTTGTTCTGTGAGAGGAGCTTTTCAAAGGTGAATTTCTTTGTTTCCTTTTTGCGGATCGACAGAGGCATAGGCTCGGTCACCATCATACTGTTGCTGAGGACAGGCACCGTCTGTTCCTCGCCGTCCGAGAAATTGCCTGCCTTGGCAACGACCCGGAACGTCACCGCGCCCGTTCCTTCGGGGATGGCCATGTCCCAGGCAAGCTTTGCGCTCTGGCCTTTCTTTGCGGTGAACGATATCTGCGCCTTGTTGTTTTTGAATTCCGCGTCCACAGGCTTCAAGGTCGCGGCATCAAACAGCATCAGCTGGGCCTGACCGGCCAATTCCTTGTCAGAAAGGTTGGAAACCTTTGCGGTGAACGTGATTCGGTCGTTCTCCCTGAAAAAACGCGGCGGATTGGGCATGACCATGAGGTCCTTCTGTGTGACCAGCGTGTTACCAATCTGGCCGTACTTCAGGTCCTGCGTATGCGCAAACCCCATCATGCGCCATTGGGTGAGCGCCTCGGGTATCTGGAACTTCACGATGATTTCGCCGTCCTTGTTCGTCTCAAGGAGCGGGTAGAAGAAGGCCGTCTCATTGAGATTGGTGCGTACGGCCACCTTTGAAAGGTCTTCCTGTGGCACCTGGGTCTGTGGTTCCCGGGTTACCACACTCGCGCCTGCGGATACCGCTCCCTCTGCCATGTCCGCAACGCTTTCTTTCTTTTCCTCTGAGCGTGAAGCCTTCATGGGTGCAGCCATCTCCATTGCCGCCATTGGCAGACTCGCGCACCTCCTGCCCCCCCCCCGTATCCGTAATAACTCCCGGCAAAGTCATATCCAAACCAGTTGAACTGCGGATAATAACGGGAAGGCGGATACTGAAACGTGTTCCAATCATGCTCGATCAATTGCGCCTGCTGCGGTTCAAAGCCTCTGGCTTTCCATCCGCGGTTCGCCCAATGATAGGCATAGATGCTGAAGCCCCAGCCGTGCATGGCAAAGGCGTCGAGCGAGGCGTCGTACAGCGTTGCCACCATTTCCGCGGCGACCTTGTCCTTGTTCTTTCCCGCTATCCTCAGCAGCCATTCTTCCTTTTCTCCGGGCAATAGCTTGCTACGGAACGTCTCAAAGGTAATATCAAGCTCCTTGTTCGTCCAGGGCACGCTAATCGTGCCTTCGTGCCGGTAGCTCCTGTTGTTGCGCACAAAGGTAAGGTGGTACGACAAGTTGCCGCGATGTTTTTCTTCCACAGGGATCTCGATCCGTTTCTGTTCGTTATTGAGTTCAAGCCATTGTTGCGACACAACCTCGTTTTTATGCTCAATCTCGTAGAGCACCCGGACCTTGTCGTAGCCCGAACCAATAACGAACACCGCCTTCTCGCCGGGTTCACACTGCGCCGTGATCTGTTCGAACCAATCCGGCATTGCATAAGGAAGCGTGTTTTCCTTGTCGGAAAAGAGAGTGAAATACCGGATGTCCTTGACCTCCTGGCCTGCCGGGTCTTTCGTATAGCCTTCCAGCACGTACACACCCTGTGGCAATTTTTTAAGCGCCGCGAGGTTGAGTTCTTTTTCCTTTTGCGTGTCAAATTCCGTTTCAAGTACTTTGTCGCCTTTCCGCCATCCGGCCATGTTCATTTCATCAGCGTAAAGGTCGAGTGGGAACAGCGATTCATGTTGGACTTGCGTCATCACAACGGTGTCGGGAAGGGCCCATAACCGGCTTCGGTACACCTTGGCAGGCGTGTTGAGCCGATAGAGGAGTATCTTTCCTTTTACAGGTTCAGGGGTCCCGTTCAGGTTTGCTGTGTTAACCGGAAATGTAATCCCGGCCGCTTTATTGACCTGCTGCGGTATTCCGACATGCAGCGTGAGTGACGTATAGCCGATGTTTACATAACCGCTTGCGGACCGGGTCTCGCCGGTCACATCGGTCACGTCAAAATAGACGGTATAGTTGAATACGGGATTTTCACTCTTTGGGACAGCCGGATCCGGAATCGCCGTGAAATCAACGGCAAAACCTCCGGTGTCGTTGGTGGACACATAACCATTGCAGATTTCCATTTGCGTGGACCAGCACGCCGGACGCCATCCGCACCACCACCAGTCCGGGAAGTGCGCCTGCCGTACCACGCGGTACTTGACCTTGGCCCCGTCAATCGCTGATCCGGCATACGCTTTGGCGACTCCGTCCAAATGCACGGTCTCGCCAAGCCTGCCGGTCCCCTTGAACGGGTTGACCACGACCTCAAACTTCGGCCGCTTGTAGTCTTCCACGGAAATGCCGACCTCGCCGTTGCCACCGCGGAGGGTCATCCGGCCGTTCAACGCGCTCACCGGCGCGGTGAATGACCCGTGTATGGAACCGTACTTGTTCGACGTCAGGTTCAGTTGCGCCACCTCCTGATTATTGACATCGTATAACCGGACCGTAGTAGATACGCCCGCGGCCACTTCATTTTTCTCGCCGGTCGTGCGCAGCATTATCCCTTTGAAATAGAGGGTCTGGCCCGGCCGGTAGATGGCGCGATCCGTGAAAAAGAACGTTCGCATATACATTGACCGGTCCGGCTTCTCGTACCGGTATAAGGAGTAGTTGTTGTCGGCCAGATACAGGCGGTCCTCTCCTTTGATGAATTCGAGCGTACAGTGATAGTAGTTTCCCCGTTTGACTGGCGGAACGCTGATGTGACCCTCCGGGTCTGTCACGTAGGTCCCATGAAGGACCTTCTTGTACTTGCGTACTTTTTCGTCATAAACCTGATTCCACATCTTTACGGTCACGCATTTCAGGGGCGTGCCCTGCTCGCGTTCCAGCACGTAGAATTCGTGTCCGCCCACCGCTCCTGGCTGCGGGCGATCGACATAGCTGATATGCGATATCTGCGTGGTACTGTACGCGATGGCCTGGCCTTCATGCGCGAACCGCGGATCAGAGGAGGCCAGTATCAGGTAATGGCCCACGCCTGCGGCAGGGATCTCGACCTCTGCCGAGTGGGCTTGATAATCACCCGGATCCGGCGCGTTTGTGGTCCACGCTTTGACCGGCGTGAGCCTGGCAAAGGCAAGCATGAGGCTGTCGGAGCCATCGTGCTGCTCGACCATTGTCCGGTACTGCTCAAGGTCGATACGGATCTGCCGCCAGTGGATCTTGTCCATGTTCCGGTAGGTCAGCAATGCCTTGAACGGTTTATCCGGAACGTTCACATATTCGTTCGTAAACCCAAGGGTCTTGGCCTTGATTTGGGCTGCCAGGTATGCGCAATGCTGCGCGCCAAAGGACTCCGGGAAGGTTGTTTGCGCCTTCGCACATATCGCAAGGGCCTGCTTGTTCATCCACCGGTGTTGTTCATTACTCCGGGGCTGGTAGGTGCCGGCCCATTCGCGGTAAAGGGAGGCAATCGTAAAGGTGGCTTCCGTAGATGACGGACTCTTCGGAAACCGTTTTTCAAGGACCTGAAGCGCATTCAGATACGCTGAATCCTTTTCAGCAAAAACAGCGTGTTGCCTGACAAAAGCCAGCCGTTTGAGATCCGCGTCGATCAGCGCCTCAGGATTGCGGTCCTTGGCATGGAACGCGATCAGTTCCTGCAGTATCCTGATAGCGTGGTACTTGAGCGACGTAGTGTCCTGCGTGGTAATCGGCAGCGTTGCGAACTCGTCAAAAGGCAAAAAATAATCTTTACTGTTCAAGGTAAATTCGAAAGCGGGCTTTGTGAGGCCGCCATCGTCCGCAGAAAAGAAATCAATGGCCCGGTGTGCCAGGAAGTCATAGAGCGTTGGCCGGAGCTTCTGGTCTTCCGTCCGATCGGCAATCGTTTCATCGTAAATATCGATCCGCGTCTTCTTCAGCCCCTCCTTGTCCTGCAACGACAGCTCGTATTCCGTCCTCATTTTGTCCATAATCGTCTGCAGGTCCCAGGTATGGATGTCCTTTGGGCTGAAGTTCACGGTATGGGAACGGTCGTAGAAACGGTAGCGGTTGTTCTGGTAATAGTGCCAGTAGCATTCCGCGAGCATGGAATGGAGCATGGGCGCAACCGGGAACCTGGCTTCCGCGATCTCCGTGTTCAGCCGGTCCAGCGATTTCACAAAGGCGTCTTCAGCCTTATCGGAGTCGAAATCCATCATGAAAGCAATGGCTTTGATCATCTGGTCTGCATTCTGGGCGGCCTTGGCTTTTTCATAGATTTTGCCAACGATTTTCAGCGCCGACTCAGTGAGTCCTTCATTTTTAAGCGAGTCTATCTTGCGCCAATCGGCCTGGTATTTTTCATTAGGCATGGTGGAGACTCCATTCGTTTCCTGGCAAAAAACAAATGCCAGACACAAAATCGCCGTTACCACACAGGTACGGCCTATGTCCGCCGCATATTTCATGGCAGCTCCTTTTCGGTTCTCTTTTAATCATCGAGAGACCGGCCTTCTTCAACGGAGGGGTGGCTGGATTGAGAACGTTGCCCTGAAAGGGCCTCCCCTCACTCAAACACCACGGACCCGCTTTTCGGATCCGGCTTGCTTTTCAGCTGCCCGACCAGGCCTTCAATCGTTTCCCAGTAAACCGGGTTTTCTTTCCCGGTCACCAGCCGTTCGCGGATGAGTTCGCCCCGGGCCCGGTCTATCCGGGCCAGCACGCCGCCGTTGCGGACCATCATTTTCTCGACATTGCCGTAGGGCGGCTGCATGGAGGTGATTTGCCGCATCATGCCCGGAATGAGCGACTGGGCGGTCGTGCTGTCCATGGTATTGTGCCGCCATTCGTGCATGTATCCGGAGAGCCCGTATTTGTCGCGCTCCTGCCTCGAAAACACGGGGGCGAGCGGCGCCAGGAGAAACGAAAACAGGACGAGTTGGTTGACGGAATGGGTCGGCACGGGAAAGCGGTTGATGTTTTCCACCGTCCGTTGGGTAGAGCCTTCCGTTTCCCCCGGAAACCCCACGATAAAATAAGCGTCGAGGGAAATACCGTTGTCCGCCATGGCCTGCACGGCGCGCTGATAATCCTTGACACGGCACGGCTTTGCGATATTCGCCAGAATGGCGTCGTCCGCGGACTCCATGCCGATTTTCAGCAGCCGGCACCCAGAGACTTTCAGTTTTTCAGCCAGGGGGCCGTCGATAAAACGGGCGTCGAACAGGGAATGCCATTCCAGGGGGCTTTTCATATCGATGAACGCGTCGAGGAAACGCTGCAACGTGCCGCGCGTGCCGCAAAAGTTGTCGTCGCAGAAATGGATGGTGCTGACGCGGTCGCCGTGGGCCTGCAGGAGGTCTTCGACTTCGTGCCGGAAATCCTCCTGCCCTTTTTCGAGGTACCCCGAAATCCTCTGGAAATTGCAGAACTTGCACCGGTACGGGCACCCGCGGGAATGAATCAGGGGCACGGTCAGCCGCATTTCATCCTTCCGGAACCGGGACCAGCGGATGGCGGGCACAATGGGTTCGTTGGCGATGAACGTGGAGGAAAAAGACCAGGTGCCATTGTTGAAGGCTGCGCAATTGGGCAGGGAGGAGACCATAGCCTTGACAGAGGTCCCCTTTTTGACGGCGGTCAGGACATCGGAAGCGATTGTCAATTGCGGATCCGTAATGATGAAAAGGTCGGCGCCGCACCCGTCGTCCGCGTCCTGCCCCAGGAAAAGATGGTCCGAATGGCAGGGCGCGTATAATTCGTCTTTTTCTTCAAGCAGTTTTTTCCGGATCGTCCACGACCGGTCAACCAGCGCCCCGCCGCAGACAATGAAGGCGTCCGGCGCAAACCTGCGCACCGCGGCCGTTGCGGCCTTAAGCATCTGCTTGTTGGGAAGCAGCGTGGTGGAGAGGAACACCGCCTTACAGGAGGCCTTGAAAAGTTCGGTCACGCGATTTGTCTCAAGGTCCAGGTAAAAAACCATTTCAACGGTAAAACCACGATCGCTTAATATCTGCTTTAGAGCGTAGCACACAAAAGGCGGCGCGTCAAAACCGGTGGGATCGCAATTGAAGGAAGGATCGCGCAAGACTTTGTACAGCCCGGGCACGTCGCAGAACACGTTGTTGCGGATAAGGTAGAAAGGACTTTCGAGCGCAAACGAACGATCCGCGCTGTAACCGGAAAAACCGCCCACAACGATGGCGTCGATGTCCGAGGAGGTGTTATGCGGCATACGGTGTTCCCTTTCTTTTTTAATCGGATTGAGTGAGTGATAAATAATATATTGAACTTTATTCACACCATGCAATATATTGTTTGGCGGAGGGAAAATCAGGCAAAGCCGCATCCATGAAACCTACTCTTCTGCTTCTCTGGCCGGCCTTTGACCGTACCGGCGGCTGCGACTTTAATCCCATCCAGCATATCTTTGGGAGCCGTAACCACATCCTTCCCTATCCCCTGCTTGTTGCGGCCGCTGCCTGGGAGGAACAGTTTGACATTACGCTGACAGATGAAAACATTCGTCCTGTTACCCAGCAGGAACTGATGGCCACGGACCGCTTGATTGTTTATGCCGGTCCGTTTCAGGAGGAATCCTCGCGAAACCTGGCCGCCCGGGCATCGTCACTCAACCGGCAAGTCTGTTTATGGGGTCCATCCGCACCCGGATTGATGGGAGCGCCATTTTCCGGACTGCCCCCCATCAACCCGGAGAAAAACCCGAAATACGGACTGGTCGATTTTTCTTTGTACGGAATACCCGCACTCCAATTTTCCGAGGGAATCAACGGCTTTTTTGATTTTACCCGGCCAGCGATTGACGGCCGGCATCACCCGCGCCGGCCCATCCCCCCGGTCCTTGCCGACCTTGAGACCCTGTACCGAGGCACCCGTGGCGGAACCACCGTGTATGTACCGGACGATAATATTTTCGGGGATGCCGGGGATTCGGCAAGCCGAAGCGAATTGCCCTTGCTTTTTAATGCCGTGGCAAAATGGCAAAAGGAGCACGAGCACCCCTTCGAATTCTTCATCCGCTGCCCGGCCCTGTTGGCGGAACAGGAGGATTTGCATTCCATCATGATTCGCGCCGGTATTTCCATCCTGTTCCTTGAAATACCCGTGGACAATTCCAAAACATGGGCCTCGGTCACCCTGCGACGCATTGTAAAACTCCGGGATGCCGGGTTTGGCGTTTTTGCGGCTTTCAAGGCGGACGGAATTGATAACGATGCGGTGGACGTCCCCTCTCTGATAACACTGATGCAGACCGTTGCGGTGCCCATGGGTTGCCTGCTGGAAACCGCTACCGTTACAAATGATTTTCCCAGTCCCAGGCAGGCAGGTTTTACAAAGGCGGTATATCAGCCCGGCCCTTACTTTGAACGTTGCCTCAAATGGGTGGAATCATGGAATTCCGAGGGCTCTCAGACGTCGGAAAAGGGCTCGGTGCCCGCCAACCTCAGATTATCGCGGATTATAAGGAACATGCTGATTCAAGGGCTGAAATCCAATTACAAGATTTTGTATTGGAAATACCTTTTTATCTCAATAAAACGCTTTAGGAAAAACACGACAAAACTGGCATTAGCCCTTTATTTATCATATTTTTACAATGTATTATACCCCTTGGGGGATTTAAAAGAAAATCCATAGGTTCCAAATGGCCGGTGACGAATACAAACCCATATCAACCTACAGTGCCATGCTGCTGGTCCGGTATGCGCGGAAAAAAACCATTCCGGATTCCCTCATTTTTCAAGGCATCGAATCTCAGAGGGTCGTGCTGGAAAATCCGCTGGAATGGACCACCTCCGAAGTATGGAACCAGCTTGCCATCAATATTGCGGCCGCGCAGGGCAACCCCACCGGCATTCTGGAAGACATGGGTTATGAAATCACCATCAACGAAATCAACAGCTACCAGCTTTTCGCCATGCGTATCGCCCCGCTTTCTCTGGTAGTCAATCTGCTCAACAGCCATATCCATAACCATATCAACAAGAACCTGACGGCCTCCGCCCGGATTACAGGGCCGGGACAGGCCTTGATGTACCTGAAACCCGAAAACCCCGCCCATTATTCCCCGGAAATCTGTGAATTCAACAAAGGCTCGTCCAAAGCCGTTGTGGCGCTAAAAGGGCACCGGAACGTCGTCCTCCGCGAAACCGCCTGCGCGGCCCGCGAGCCCGGCCAGCCGCGCTGCGTCTATGAGGTCACGTGGGAACCCGGGGCGGGCTTGTTCCAACGGTTCCTGGAGTGGTTCACCCTTCCATTCCGCAAACCCAACGAAATCGTCAAGCACCTCGAAGCCAACCATCTCAAACTGCAGGAACAGTACAACCAGATTCTGTCGCTCAAAAATGAAATTGAAGCCTCGCGTGACTTTTACCGGCATATCATGGCCAATACCCGCGAAGGGGTTTTGTGGCTCGATGCGGACATGCGCATCCTGTATGCCAATCCCGGAATCTGCAAGCTGATGGACCAGCCGGAAACAGGCCTGATAAACCTGGCGTTTTACGCGTTGCTGTCGGACCGTTTCACACGGGAAGATTATCAACACAGCTTTGAAAACGCGAGAGCGCAACCCATGACGCCCTTCACCGAGGAATTTGTTTATCCCGTGGGCCCCGGGCGCGAACGCATCAGCGAAACCACCATTACCTGGGTCACCTCGGAACATCAGGCGGACGGTTTTCTGGTGAATGTGCGCGATGTCACGGAAAAACGGAAAATGGAGCGCAAGCTCACGGCCTGGGAAAACCGCTACCGTACCTTGTACGAAAAATCGCCGGCCATCATAATGGCCGCGGACCCCGAGGGCCGTTTCCTGTACGCCAATCCGGCCATGGTCGAAAAGAGCGGATACCCTGAAACCGAGCTGCAGGGAATGACCATCAAGGACCTGATTGCGCCCGAAGCAACGGAAGAACAGGACTTGACGCTCCACCTGTTCAAGGAAAGATTCGAAAAAGAGACGTACCTTCAGGAAGTCCATTTCAAGACCAAAAGCGGCGATTGGAAGACCATGGCGCTCAACACCTTCCCCATTGTTGATGACAGCGGAAACTTTTCCGGGGTGGGCGGCATCGGCGTCGACATTACTGAAACCAAACGGCTGAACGAACAAATCGTCCAGACCCAGCGCATGGACATGCTGGGCCAGATGGCGGGCGGCCTAGCCCACGATTTCAACAACCTGCTGCTGTCCATCAGCGGCTACAGCCAGATCATTGTAAAACAAAGCGCCGAACCGGTCGTGGCAAATTACGCCGGCAATATTCTGAAGGCAAGCACGCGGGCCGCGGACCTTACGCGCAGCCTGCTGACATTCAGCCGCGGCGACATCGGTTCGCGCAAGACCTTCCTGCTCAATGAACTCATCCGGGAAGTCGTGGACCTGTTCACCCCCATTGTCCCCTATAACATCCATATCACGTCCGACGTCCCGGAAAAGGACTGTTACCTGAAAGGGGACCCGGGCAAGTTGCACCAGTGCCTGCTGAACCTCTGCATCAACGCCCGTGACGCCATCGGCGACAATGACGGTCTTATCAACCTACAGCTCATTGACGACCCTGCCCGGGAATCCATCAACATCCACGTGTCGGACAACGGCCCCGGCATTCCGCCGGATATCATCGGACGTATATTCGATCCTTTCTTTTCCACTAAAAAGAAGAACAAGGGGACGGGCCTGGGCCTGTCCGTGGTTTACGGTATCATCCGGGCGCACAACGGGAATATCACCGTGGATTCCCGGCCCGGCGAAGGCGCCACGTTTACCCTGCAACTGCCCCGTATTTTCACCGGGACACGGCAGGACGAAGCCCGTCCCCGCATCCGGCGCAGCGAAAAAATCATGATCATCGACGACGAAATCCTGGTGCGTGGTTTCTGCAATGACATCCTGCAGAGTTACGGGTATTCCACCGTCCAGTTCGGGAACGGTGAAGAAGCGCTGCGGTGGTTTGGCCGCAACACGTCCGACGTCCTGTTGACCCTTGCCGACATCATTTTGCCGGAAATGGACGGCGTTGAAACCGTGCGGAAAATGCGTGAAATCAAGAACGACCTATCCGTGGTCTGGATGACCGGTTTTGCGCTGCCCAGCATTCGCAGGCCGCCTGCCAGGGACCCGGTCCTGACCAAACCCTTTTCGCCCATCACACTCATCAAAACCATCGAGGCAACCGAGAAACTGGGCCACTGACATGTCCCACTCCCTTGAGGCGACCTACAATCCGGATTCCGACATCTTCGCGGAATTCCATACCATCCTTATTATTGACGACGATGAAATGCTGCTGTCCCTGCTCACCCAATCCATCCTTCAAAACCACACCGAGACGGTTGTCGTGAACACCTCGCAGCCCCGGCTTGCCATGGAGGCGTTACGCCATCTTTATTTTGATGTGCTCATCAGCGATATCAACATGCCGGCATTGATGGGCGATAAAATCATATCTGAAGCCAAGGCCTGTTCCCCCATCACCTATACCATTGCCATTACCGGGCGCATCGATACCGCATTTATGGCCGGCAAATGCCAGCCCGACGCGTTTCTTGATAAAAACAAGGGGTTTAACACCGTATCGAATGTCATTGAGACCGGTATCGAGGAATCCAAAAAGCGCCGTGCGAACATTCTAAAAAACCATGCGGATAATGATGAACCCGCTAAAAAACATTGGCGCGACTTTGAGCGGTTAAGAAACGAACTGGGCAACACACAGACCGATGTTATCAATTCGCGAAAGAAAATAAAAGCCATTGCATTCATGCAAAGACGTCCATGGAAATTGCAAAAAGAGCAAATTGCAACGTATTCCGGTTACAGTTCCTATCAAAAACTCACCTCTGCTGTTGAAACCGTTGCCGCCATTTTTTCCATTTAACAATCTAATTCGTTAAAAACAGAAAAATCGACAAGAAAATCTAACCAAAGTTACCTATAAACAGGTAACTCTGGTTAGATGAATTAGCCAATTATCTGTTATTTTTTTTTATGGTCACTCGACGCCGGTTTTTCCATGGACTATTGGACAAGTTGAATCCGTCCACATACAATGACATTAGTTTTTGGGTTTCCTATCTTACCACGCCAACCATCGGTTCACCGATCGAATTCTTTGGGGAGTATGATTTATGCCTCAAAGAACAGAACATATTGTCCATGGACGAGAACGAACGCCGTCTCTTCCTCAACTTCTGTTATCCATCGGACATGCCCTTCCGGTCCAAGGAAATTGACTATGATCGCGGATATTGGAAACACAGCACAAATTTCACGATAAAAGAAAGAAACGACCGAATTGTCGCCTGCGTCCAATTAATCAGGAAACAAGACGGGATGCTCATGCCCCTGGAATACGCAAAAATTTCTTCCGGGTTACCGGATGCGGGTCAACCCTTTGATGTTGCAACGGATTGCCATGGCGGGCGGGTGGCGGAAATTTACCGTTTACGCCGTACCTTTGACGTCAGCATGGAAAAGGTAGTCACCATCATCAACATGATTTTCAAAGCCATTTGGGCGAAAATAATCCAGGATGGTCTCTCCTACTTATATCTCACTTGCGATTCAGAATCAGCGGAACTTCGAAACCTTTACTTACGGAGACTCCGCTTTGAAGACACGGCGGTCACCGTGCAATATGGTACGAGTTTGAAAAATTGGTCACTTTTAAGGAAAGACTGCCTTCTGCATGAGCGTCAATATGCCAGCCTGGGGCCCCGGAATTTTGAATTCCAGACCTACTGCCGTTCACATTTAAAGAACAAGCGTCTTATTGTCAATGATCGTTGAAATGTGGCAGGACTACCGGCACACCTTCTGGAGCGTTGCGGACAGGGTATCCAGCGTATACGGCTTTGCCAGAAAGCCCGCGGCGCCCTGCGCCAAAAGCGTCTCGACATGCGTGTGGCGCGAATAACCCGACGAAACAATGATTTTAACCCGAGGGTCCACTGACCGCATTTTCCGAAAACATTCCTCGCCCGACATCCGCGGCATGATCAGGTCCAGGATGACCAGGTCAAAGGCCGCGGGTCCCTTCTCAAAGAGTTCCAGCGCTTCCCTGCCGTCGTCAGCAACCGTGACCGTGTACCCCAGTTCCACAAGCATTTCCTGGACCACACCCCGCAGGAGCAATTCGTCGTCCACGAGAAGGACACGGCCGGAGCCGCAAGCCGCAACGGCAGTCGCAATTTGTGCGTCCTCTCCGGGTGTTTCGGCAAGGGCCTTGAAATAGAGGCGGAAGGTGGTTCCGCGGCCCGGTTCACTTTCCAGCGCGATACCCGCGGAATGGTCCTGGAGGGTCCCGTAGACACTCGAAAGCCCGAGGCCCGTCCCCTTGCCGGTTTCCTTGGTGGTGAAGAAGGGCTCGAAAATACGGCCGCGGATTTCGGGGGGTATGCCGATGCCTGTGTCCGAAACGCTGATTTCGAGGTACTCGCCGACCGGCAACGGATAGACCAGCACCCGCATGTCCGCGGCCCCCAGGTCCCTCCTGCGCACAGCAAGGGCCAGGTGACCCCCGTGCGGCATGGCGTCCCCGGCATTGACCGCAAGATTCAAAAGCAGATTCTGTATCTGCGAACGGTCGCCGAGAACACTCGGGTTCCCGGCGTCGAGGGACAGGCCCAACTGAATACTCTTGTCAAGCGTATGCGAGAGCAACGTGACGAGGTTGCCAAGAAGGTCGTTGACGCCGATGGGGACGGTCTCCTGCCGGCCTTTACGGGCAAATATCAACAGGCTCTCGATGAGCGAGGCGGCCCGCTTTCCGGTGTCCAGAATCATCCCGGAAAACCGTTCAATCCCGGGTTCAAGGGCGCCGTACCGTTTCTTGAGCAGCGAAGCGAAACCCGTGATACCGCCCAGCATATTGTTGAAGTCGTGCGCGATGCCGCCGGCCAGCGTGCCGATGGTCTGCATCTTTTCGGCATGGTGGAGCTGCTCCTCGATTTCACGGCGCTTGTTCTCCGTTTCACGCTCCTTCTGCGCGACCTCATCATAGTCCTGCTTGAGGATGAGCAGCGCCTCGTAAAGCGGCCGGAACGGGCCCGCCTTCTCGAGCATGTCGTCACTGATAGGGATGCCGCTCTGCTCCCAGTTGATGGAGGACATCAGGTCAATGAGCAGGCGAACCTGGCTGTCGACCTCTCGGACGGTAAGCGCAGGGGTTTCAGCCGGCACGGTTGCCGGAGAATACACCGTCAGGGCCTTTTCCTGGAAGGCCATGGCGAGGCGGACAGCGGCCGCATAGTCCTGCGCGATTTCGATTGGGAATGGAACCCGCACGAACATGCGGCTGACCCGGATCACGGCCGCGAAGAAAGGGGACACGCTGAAATAAATCACGGCCGCGAGCCGTGTGTTCTTTTTCTGCCGGTTGACGTAGTAATTCCGCGCCTCGCCGGAGGTGCCCTGGTGGCGGGAATAGTCTTCCATGAGGAGGAACTGCTCGCCGACAGGCAGGACCTCGTCGCAAATGGAGTCGAGGAGATCCAGGTAGCACTCGGCATTGGCCCGGGTGGTGTACCCTTCGACGCGGGCCAGGACAATTCCTTCGCCGATGAGCGAGAACTCCGCGCGGTAGAATTTACCGCCCTTCCCTTCAAACGCCCATTCCGGCGAGCGGGTGACGGAAAGGCCCGTCACCGGGCAGAGGCCATGGGAACGGAGGCTTGTCGGATGCGCCATGTTTTCAAAGATAATTATTTCATCAGCACCATGGAGCGCTGTTTTTCAAACAGCTTCCGGCCCGCATTGTCGGTCACGGAGAGGCGGTAGAGGTAAAAGCCCGAGGCCGCGGTCGAACCGTCCGCCAGGCGGCCGTTCCAGTTTACGGTGTAATAGCCCGCGTCCAGGTGGCGGTCGGAAATCCACGCCACGCAGCGGCCCGCAACGTTGTAAACAGCCAGCTGGACATGGCCCGATTTGGGCAACTGGTACCGGATGCGCGTGGCCGGGTTGAACGGGTTCGGGTAGTTCTGCGAGAGCCCGTAAGCGACCGGGAGCCCGAGGCGGCCGTTTGCATGGCCCGAGACGTAAGCGAGCGTGCCCACGAGCAGCGTGAGTTCGCGCGCGGCCGCATCGCCTTGTTCGTAAGAATAGACCGGTGACTGGCGCAGGTTTACCGCAGCGTCGCACACGGGATCATAGAGGTAGACCTCCAGGCCCGCGGGCAGGTCTGCGGGCAAGTTAAATGCAATGCTCACGCGGCCGCCTTTGGACGGAGTGGCCACTGTCACGCGCCAGCTCTCCCCGTCCTCGAACAACGGACGAATGTCGCTGATAAAGCGGCCCCGGGCCAGCTTCCAGTCCGGATGCGAAATAAAGACCGAAACCCCGGCCTCAATGGCGGGCGGACGCGGCAGGTCGTACGCGTCGAGCCCGGCCAGCGCCTTCTTGTTAACACCGGCAAGGAGCGGCTCACTCGTCATTCCGTTCCAGGAGGCGGTAAGCGAAAGGGTCCAGAGCGCGTTTTCCGCTGCCTGCAGCTTTGCCTGGCGGCGCGGGGCGGACGCAGCATGATATTCCACGGCCGGGATGGGCAGCACAAGGGTGTCTGCCGACAGGTTCACCATGAAATAGCCCTGCCACGCCTCGAGCGCCTCGATGTCCCCGCCCGTGCTGGTGTAAGGCCTGCGCCACTTGTTCCGGCCGGTCGTGGAATCGTAGGCATAAGCGTAGGGGCCGAAAAGGACGCGGTCCTTGCCGAGGTTCAAAATCTCCTGGTAGACATCGTAAAAATCCACATTGAAGCCAAAGGGCGAACCGACCATATTCCAGCCGGGCGCAAGCCGCAGCGTATAGACCGAATCGGTCTTAACCGTACGGCCACGTCCGGTCTTGAGCGTGAAGCCGGGTTCCCGCACCTTGAGCCAATAAGCACGGCCGGTCTCGAAGCGGGCGATGTTGGAACCATCGTATTCGATATAGTCCGTATCGCCCCAGGCGTAAAGGAGCCATTTTTCCGGGTCATAGGGCCCGAGACCGGCAAGCACCGAGGCCACGGAAGCGCTTTCGGGCAGCGTGGGTACGGAGAACATGCGGTACTGCGCGGAACGATAGGCCACGTTGTCGCAAAGACTGTCGACCACGGACTGGATGGAGGTGTGGCGCTTGATGGTCGTATTGGTGCCGTCCGAAACTTCGGTATAATATTCAATGCCGTACGCGCCGGAATCGGTGATGTCGAGTGCAAGGAGAAGCGTATCGTTGCGCAGTGTGATCACGGTATCCTGCCAGACGGTCTCGCCGGTCTTCCGGTAATAGACCGTCACGGTCTGGGTCACGACATTATCATTGAGTACGAAAGAGACCACGGGTGAAGCGCCCGTCTCAAGCGTGTCAACCGTGCGATCTGCGGCCGCGGGCGCGGTCGTGTCGATGCCAACGGCATAGAGGCCGAGGCGACTGACACTGGCCGTAACCGTGCCGGTCGTGGTGTCAAAGTGCGAACCCGGGACCCGGTCCCATCCCCCGGCCGCGCTGTCATAGACGAAGAGGCGCAGGGCATTGGCCTGGGCCAGTGTCAGCGTGGCGGAATCGAGCGGCATCTGCAACAGCGCCATCGGGCTGAAGAGTACATTCGACGGAGACAGGTCCATCACGGGCGCAAAACCGGAGATGCCGGACGGAACGGGCGCGGTGCTGTCGGCCGGAACGAAACGGAACGCCATCCCTGTGGCAAAGGAACCGGGCGGAAGGAGGACAACCACATTGTTCTGCTCAATCTGGAGGGTGTCCGTTGCATTCGGCTCAACCCACAGACCGCGGATGGTGATTATTCCTGTGGTGTCACCAAGGCCGGAAGCGCTAACAAAGACACGGACCGTTCCTTCGGCGCGCGGCACGAACCGGCCCGTGCCGTTGATGCGGGCGACCGCGGTATCGCTCACGCCATAGGTCACGGGACCCGTTGCGGCAACGTTGCCTTTGACGTCCACGGCCTGGACCGTGAAGCTGACGACCGTGCCGAGGCAGAGCGAATCAAGCGTATCGGGCGCAAGCGTCAGCATTGCAGGACGACCCGCTGCCACAGAGACCGGGCCCGCAGTGTCCGCCACGCTCCCGCTCGACGCAATGATATTGATCGTATCAACCTTGTCCGGGATGAAATGGCCGCCGGCTGAAATGGATCCGCTGCCATTAAGCGACCAGGCGAGTCCGGGCAGGGCCGCGCTGTTGCTGTCAGCATCGTACCCGGCTGCGGTGAACGGAAGCGTACTGTCCGCGGTAATGGCAGCCGCGGCCGGGCTGATTGTGATGCGCACAAGCGCGCCCGCAGTGACGGTGATGGTGTCCGTGGTATCGGAGAGTGCGCCCAGCGCGGCCGTGACAACGCCCGTGCCAATACGGCGCGCGTCAAAGAGCCCCATGCTATCAATGACGCCGATAGCGCCAAGGACGCGCCAGACGAGGCCCGCAGTGCTGACCGCGCTGTCCCTGCGGTCAAAGGCCTGCGCCGTGAAAATGGCCATGCTGTCGCTCGAAAGGGTTCCGCTCTGCGGCGTCACGGCAAGGCGCACGGCCGGAAGAACCGGCATCGTCACCTGCGCGCGCGCACCCGCGGTCGAGGCGCTCCAG
>JAZDKP010000237.1:0-14289 GCA_043802925.1 Fibrobacterota bacterium
GTCGTTACGGCGGCATCAAGCAGATTGACCCCATCGGGCCCAACGGTGAAATCATCATTGACTACTCCGTGTTTGACGCCATCCGGGCGGGTTTCGGCAAGGTGGTCTTTATCATCCGCAAGTCCATCGAAGCGCCCTTCCGCGAACGCGTGGGCAAGTCCATTGAAAAGAACATCGACACCCGGTATGTCTTCCAGGAACTTGACACGCTGCCCGCGGGGCTCCGCGTTCCCTCCGGCCGCGAAAAGCCCTGGGGCACGGGCCACGCCATTCTCATGAGCCGGGGCGAGGTGGACGAGCCTTTCGCGGTGCTCAATGCTGACGATTTCTACGGCGCCCATGCCTTCAAGGTCCTTGGCGAATATCTGGTTAACGCAAAGGACAAGGGCGGCCGCTTCGATTACAGCCTGGTGGGCTACGTGCTCCGGAACACGCTTTCCGAAAATGGTTCCGTGGCGCGCGGCGTTTGCACGGCCGGACCGGACGGTATGCTGGTCGAAATCCACGAGCGTACCAAAATTCAGCCTTTCCCTGAGGGTGTCAAATTTGAGGAAAACGGCGCGTGGTACCCGGTTTCCTCGGACAGCCTTGTTTCCATGAACATGTGGGGGTTCACTCCCAGCTTGTACGCGGAGCTCGAAGCGCGCTTTCCGGCGTTCCTCAAGGCCAATATCGACAAGCCCAAGGCCGAATTCTTTATCCCTGAAGTCGTGGGTTCCCTTGTCCGAGAGAATAAGGCGCAGGTCCGCGTGCTGGCCACCCATGAAAAATGGTTCGGCGTCACCTACAAGGAAGACAAGCCCGTGGTCGAACAGGCCCTCCGTGATCTCATCGCCCGGGGCGCTTATCCGCATAAGCTCTGGAAATAACTTTCGAAGGAGAAGAACGCATGTCAGCTCCGCTTATTGACCTCAAGCCCATTGTCCGGCCGTTCGCCATCGAAGGGGAATACCTTGACGGTGGGCCCTACGGCACCGGCCACATTAACGACACGTACGCGGTCCGTTTTCGTGCGCCCAAAGGGGAGGTGCGTTATATTCTCCAGCGCATCAATCATCATGTGTTCAAGCAGCCCGTGCCGCTGATGGAGAATGTGGAACGGGTCACCGCGCACCTCCGGAAAAAAATCGAGAAGGCGGGCGGCGATCCCTTCCGCGAAACCCTGAACCTCGTCCCTGCGATAGACGGTAAAACCTGGCACCTTACCGCTGAGGGGAATTACTGGCGTGTTTACCGCTTCATCGAAGGGGCCCAGACCTACGACAAGGTCGAGAACCTCGACATGGTCTATCAGGCCTCGTTCTCTTTCGGCAAGTTCCAGGAGGCCATGGCCGACCTGCCGGGCAAACGGGTCAACGAGACCATCCCCAACTTTCATCACACGCGCAAGCGCTTTGAGGCCTTGCAGGAGGCGGTGAAGAAGGACGCAAAGAACCGCGCAAAAGACGTACGGGCTGAAATCGACTTTGCGTTTTCGCGCGAGGTCGATGCTTCCCGCCTCGTGGACCTGCTCGATGCGGGCCAGTTGCCCGAGCGCACCACGCATAACGACACCAAACTCAACAATGTCATGATCGACGATAAAACCGGCAAGGGTATCTGCGTCATCGACCTCGACACCGTCATGCCCGGCCTGCCCCTGTACGACTTCGGCGATTCGGTGCGCATCGGCGCCAGCACCGCGGTTGAGGACGAACGCGACCTCTCCAAGGTGGGCATGGACATCGGAATGTTCGAGCGGCTGGCACATGGCTACCTTGACGCGGCGCGTGGTTTTCTAACCCCGCTCGAAAAAAAGAACCTTGCCTTTTCGGGCAAACTGCTCACGTTTGAATGCGGCATGCGCTTCCTCGCCGACCACCTCGCTGGCGACACGTATTTTCGCATTCACCGCGAAGCGCACAACCTTGACCGCTGCCGCACGCAGTTCAAGATGGTGGCGGACATGGAGAAGGCGATGGGGGAGATGGAGCGGATTGTGGAGAAATACTGCTGACACCTCACCCCCTTTCCCCCTCTCCTTCAGGAGAGGGGGCTGTGGTAAGGCAAAAATGGGAATTCGATAATATTAATATTGTAAAAAAAAGCCCTCCCTCTCCTTCAGGAGAGGGAGGGAAAGGGAGGGTGAGGTGAAATACCTGATTACCGGCGGCTGCGGGTTCATTGGCTCGCACATCGCCGAGGCGCTTGTGGCCGAGGGCGAAAGCGTTGTTCTCTACGACAACCTTTCCTCGGGCTTTGAAAGGAACATCGCGGGCTTCCGCGACAAGGTTGAGTTCATCAAGGCCGATGTGCGGGATTATGACACCCTGTTGCGCGCCACCGAGGGCGTGGACTACATTTTTCATGAGGCCGCGCTGGTGTCGGTCTTTGAGTCCGTGGAACGTCCCATGGTCAACAACGACGTGAACATCACGGGCATGCTCAACGTGCTCCTGGCCGCGCGCCACAACAAGGTCCGTCGCGTGGTGGTCGCGAGCTCTGCGGCCATTTACGGCAACGAGCCCACGCTCCCCAAGCGCGAGGACATGCGGCCCGAGCCCGAATCACCCTACGCCATCGGAAAAATCACGGACGAGTATTACATGCAGGTCTTTGCCAAGCTCTACGGCGTCCAGACCGTGGTGCTGCGCTACTTCAACGTGTTCGGGCCGCGGCAGGACCCTTCGTCCATGTACTCGGGCGTCATCTCCAAGTTCACGGATATCGTACGGGCCGGCAAAACTCCGGTCATTTTTGGAGACGGGCAGCAATCGCGCGATTTCGTATTTGTCAAAGACGTGGTCCAGGCCAACCTGCTCGCCATGCGAGGGAAAAAAGTGGGCGCGGGCGAGGTCTTCAACGTGGCCACGGGGCAGCGCACCAATCTTCTTGACCTCCTGCGCATCCTCGGCGAAATCACAGGACGGGAACTAAAACCCGAATTCCGCGATGCGCGGGCCGGGGACATCAAGCACTCTTACGCGGATATTTCCAGGGCGAAAAGCATTCTTGGGTTTTCGCCCAAATTTACCGTATCGGACGGTCTTAAAATACTGATGGAACAGAAAGGGTAATCCTCCATGCATAACAAGCCGATTCCCGGACTCAACAAGGCCTACGACAACGCGGAATTCCTGCACAGCCATGCGGCGCGATACATCCGCGTCATGGCCGAATTCATAGAGCCTGAGGAGCGCTTTAAAAAGCTGCACATCAACAATACCATCGTGTTTTTCGGTTCCGCCCGGTCCGTGGATGCCAGGGCCTATAAAAAGAAAAAACTCATGCCCGGCGAAAAGACGGAAAAGGGCCTTGTGGTGAGCAAGGCGCACGAAGCGTGTATCGAACTCTCGCGCCGTATCACCGAGTGGTCCAATAAAATCAAGGACCCTTCCAAGCGTTTTTACCTTTGCTCCGGCGGCGGGCCCGGTATCATGGCCGCGGCCAACCAGGGCGCCTCGCTGGCCGGTGGTCAATCCATCGGGTTCAACATCAGCCTGCCGTTCGAACAGATGCCCAATCCTTACATCACGCCCGGCCTCAATTTTGAATTCCACTATTTCTTTGTGCGTAAATTCTGGTTCCTCTATTACGCCAAGGCGCTGGTCGCCTTTCCGGGCGGATTCGGCACTTTTGACGAGGCCTTTGAACTTCTTACGCTTCTTCAGACTAAAAAGCTCAATAAAAATGTACCGGTGGTCTTTTTCGGAAGCAAATTCTGGGACGAGGTGTTCAACTTCAAAGCGCTCGTAGAATACGGCGTCATCAGCAAGGAAGACCTCAAACTGTTCCGGGTACTCGATGACGTGGACGAGGCCTACGATTACATTACCGGTGAACTGAAGAAATACTACGTGAACAAATAGCCGGTCCGCGTACTCGTACCGGAGCGCGTCGATGGGGTTCATCCGCGACGCCTTGAGCGCCGGATAGAGCCCGAAAATCACCCCCAGAAACGCCAGGATCAGCAGCACGCCGATTGCGTATTGCGGCGGCAGGAGGGGGCGTATCACGCCGTCCGTGGCTTTTTCGATGAGGTCCCCGAACGCCATGGGAATGCACCCCAGCAGCGCGCCCGCGACACCGCCTGTAAAGCAGAGCGTGCTGGTTTCGGCCAGGAACTGAACGAAGATTTGCCGACGGCTGGCGCCCAGCGCCATGCGTACGCCGATTTCGCGCACGCGTTCCGAAATGCTCGACAGCATCACATTCATGATGCCGAGGCCGCCCGAGAGAAGGGCAATAAACGCAATGACGCCCATGATGTTCCCGATGTTGTTCATCATGGCGATGAACTCCTTGAGATTGTCCGGTTTGTGGTATTCGAAGTCCGGCGCGCCCCGGTGGAGCGCGGTCATGGCGTCCACGATGTCCGCGAGCGCGGTGTTCATGCGCTTGGGGTCAGCCACCTTCACCCAAATCATGCCGGGGTTCGGGTTCATGCCCATGACGCGCGCGCGCGCCGTCAGGAGCGGGACGTAGATGTTGTTCCGCATCCAGTTCCGCTTCATGTCCCCAGTTTTGGCCCCGAACACCCCCACCACGCGGAACCGCTGGCCTTGGGTGTGAAGGGTGCTGCCCACCGCGGAGGGAAAGGGTTTGCCGAGGCCCCGCATTTTGCCGGCGATATCGTCCGCGAGGGTCTGCGAAATGACGCACACATTGGCGCCGGTCCGGAAATCGTCGGCCGACAGGGTGCGGCCTTCCTTGATTTCCAGTTCCGTGTCCATGTTCAGGTCGTTATCGAGCGAGGCGGAATCCACGCCGCGCAGGTTGGCCGAGACCTCGCCCGCATAGGTGCCGACCTGGGCATGCTGCGACACGGACTTGAAGACCCGCGCCACCCCGGCCACGCTGTCTTCCAGGAATTCCCCGTCCGAAAAACGAAACCCCGGCGAGCGGCTCATGGCGGCCTTGGACTCCGGGGGGACATCGTCCGCTTCGGAAAGGAAGACGCTGCCCATCCAGTCGCCGATGCGGGTGTCAAGGAAACGGTTTAAGCCCCCCATGAGCGAGAGCATGACCACCATCACGAACACACCGAAGAGGATGCCCAGCGCCGACAACAGGGAGCGGAGGAGATGGGTGCGCATTTCGATAAAGCCGGTGCGCACACCCACACGGATCGGGGCAAAGTAGAGTGCCAGTCCGCGCCGTAAACCGGAAAAACGATCACGCATATTGCAGCGCCTCAATGGGCCGCATGGCCGCGGCCTTAAAGGCCGGAAAAAGCCCGGCCGCGATTCCCGTCACCAGGGTGAACCCCAGGACCAGGCCATAGTCGCCCGCGGAGAGCGACGGCGTGATGGGCATCAGGTCCTCGGGCAGCCAGGAGACGATGGAGCCCACGACCAGGCCGGGCGCCGCGCCGGTGAAACACAGCAACAGCGTTTCCAGCATCACCTGCACAAACAGATCGCTTTTGCGCGCGCCCAGGGCCTTGCGCAGCCCGATTTCGCGCACCCGGTCGCCCACGGTGGCGAACATGATATTCATGATGCTGACCCCGCCGGTGAGCAGCGAAAGCGCGGCCAATATGTACAGCAGGAGGTTAAGGGCGAAGTTGGTGTTTTCCATCTCCCGTATTTTGTCTTCGTTCAGGGTGACGTCAAAATCCTGCACCCCGCGGTGCATTCCGGTCAGCGCGGTGATGACCGCCTCCTGCGCCTTTTTCAGCTCGGTTATGTCCCGCACCTTCAGTCCTATGGATGTCAACTGCGCCGAGGCGCCGCCGATGTCGCGGAAATAAGTGGTGTAGGGAATCAGTACCTGGCGCGCCCTCCGGTCCCACGGGTCATCGGTCTGGATAAGACCGATGATGGTGAAGGGGATGCCTTTGAAGGAAATGGATGTGCCCACCGGATTCGTTTTATCAAAGAGCCGCTCCGCCACACGCGAACCGATGATACAGACGTGCGCCGAGGCGTCAAAATCTTCGGGCTGGAAGGCACGGCCTTTGCCGATGATATAATTGTAGACCGAAAGGTGGCCGGGCCCCACGGCCACGGGTGCGCTGTGCTGCCCCCGCCCGTTTCCCTTGACTTCCTGGCGGCCCAGGCTGATTTCCGGAAGCACCGTGCTGATTTGAGGAATCTGCGCCTGGAGCGCGCGAATCTGTTCGAGGGTCAGCCCCGGCGAACGGCGGAACGCAACGGCTTCGTCGCGTGTGTCGGCGGAGAGTTTTTTAACGGTCATGATATCGAGCCCGCCCATGGAAAGCATGGACTTGGACACCTGTGTGCCCATGGCCCGCATAAACGAAAGAAGGGTGAGCACCGAGGCCACGCCCAGAAAAATGCCGAACGCACTGATGAGCGAACGCGCCCGGTTGCTCGAAACTTCCAAAAGGCAGAGCCGGCTGTTGATTAAAAACAGATTCAGGAGCCGTTCCTTCATGGCGTCCTTATTCCCGCGTCAACCGGCCGTCACGGAGATGGTGGATGACCTGGGCTTGTTCCGCCACCTCGCGTTCGTGGGTGATGATCAGGAGGGTGTTGCCGTTTTCATGCAGCGTTTTCAAGAGCGAAAGGATCTCCCGGGGGGTGGTGGAATCGAGGTTGCCCGTGGGTTCGTCGGCCAGAATCAGCGCGGGTTTTTTTACAAGCGCGCGCGCAATGGCGGTGCGCTGTTTTGACCGCCCGAAATTTCATTGGGCCGATGGTGGCGGCGCTCCCAGAGCCCTAAAGAGCGGAGGGTTTCCTCCACAAGGGCCTTCCGGGTTTTGGCCGGAACATTGTCATAAATGAGCGGCAGTTCCACGTTCGCGGCGATGTTGAGCTTGGGAAGAAGGTTGAAGTTCTGGAATACAAAACCGATGTCGTGCCGACGCACGTCCGCGAGTTCGGATTCGGTGCGGCCATTGACCAGCCGGTTGTTCAGCCGGTATTCTCCGCTGCCTGGGGTGTCAAGGCATCCCAGGATGTTCAGCAGCGTGGATTTTCCGCTCCCCGACGGCCCCATAATGGCCGCGAATTCGCCGCGCTTGAGCGTGAAATCAATGTCAAACAACACGGGGATGCTGGTTTCGCCCAGGGTGTAGGCCTTGCAAAGGCCGCGGGTCTCGATGATGAATGAATGGCCGTCCATGGAAAGCCCCTGCGTTACGGATTGAGTCCGCCCAGAATGCGCGCCACGGTATCGCCCGGGCTCAAGCCTTCGAGCACTTCATAATATTTGTAGTCCGTGGCGCCCACCACGATGCGCTGGGGGATCAGGTCCAGTTTTTTGATGGCCGCCTGGCGTTCCGCGTTGGTTTTTTGAATGCGCGCGTCCATTTTAGCGCCTCCGCCGGGGGGACGGCGTCCGCCTTTCTTTTCCTCTTTCTCCGGCGGTTCGGCCGCGTACTGCGGCGGAATGACCGTGCCGGAGGGCCGGTAAACGATATAGGTCTCTTTTCCTTTCTCTTTCGACTTCTCGACCATGTTGTAAGGCACACCCGTGACTTTGGGCTTCTGGAGCACCACAAAGTCCGCGTTCACGTTGACGCCGGGCGTCAGGCCGGGGATGACGGAATCGATGGAGGCGCGGACCTCAAAGTTGCTGACCGTGCTGTTGGCGTCCGTCTTTGCGGACAGTGCGATAAAGGTCACCTTGCCCGTGGCGTTGCGCTTGGAATCGGACTCCAGCCGTATGCTGACCGTCTGTCCCATCTTGATTTTGTCATAATCCACCTCGCCAATTTGCGTGATGATTTCGAGCCGGCTGATATCCGCCACGGTGCCGATCAGTGTGCCGCCCGAAAAGCCCGAGGTGGCTGACACCGCGATTTCACCCACCTCCACGGGCATGGCAATGATCACGCCGTTCATGGGTGAGACGATGGTGGTCTTGGAAAGTTTGTATTCCAGGTCGTTAAGGTCGAGTTGGATGTCCTTGACCTCGAGTTCGGCGAGGTCGTACTGGTTCTTCAAGTCATCCAGCTTCTGCTTGGACAGGGAACCCGTGGCCAGGATGGCCTGCCCGTTCTCATAGTCGCGTTTGGCGATGGTCGCGTTGATTTTTGTCTTTTCAAGGGAAATGTCGAGTTTGTTTTTCTGGGTAATCATCTGCGTGGGGTCGATTTTCAGGATGCGCTCCCCTTTGCGCACACGTTGGCCTTCGCGCAGGTAAAGCGTGTCGATGCGGCCGCTGCATTCGGGCTTGATGTCGACTTTGACGATGGGTTGGACCACGCCAACCTGGACCACCACGTCGCGCAGGTCCACGGTCTCGACCGCGGCCTTCTTGACAAGGTCCTGGGTGAGGTCGTCCTTGCCGCACCCGGCGAACAGGGCGAAGAGGAAGAGGGACAGGGTAAGGGCGAAGTGTCTCATGGTGTTCCTTTTGTTGCTGTCGGGGCCGCATCTTGGAAGCGGCGCAGGCCCGTGCCGGTTGCGCGGTCCACGCTGATTTCGACTTTTTTAAGGCCCACGATGGCGTTCAGCCGGTTCAGGTAGGCGTTGATGAGATCATTCTTGGCCTTGGTCATGGCGAGGTTGTCCACGGAACCGAGTTTGAAGCTCTCCTCGGTCTGGTGGAAGTTCTTTTCCGCGATGCGGACCTCGGTTTCGCGTATTGTCAGTCTGAGTGAGTCCTCCTGCCACGCGGCCAGCAGGTTTTCGACGTCCAACGCGAGGGTGTTGGACGCCTTTTCACGTTCCGCGGCATTTGACTGGAGGGAGGCGTTGACCTGGCGCCCTGAAATGCGCGCATTGCGCGACAGGAGATCATAGGTGAACAGGATGCCGGCATAGGGGTCGGTCACGGCCGGTGAGAATGCGGAGGCGCGGTTTGAGGTGAAAGGCCGCGTGCCGTCGGCATCGCGATTGACCCCGGCCACCACGTCCATGGCCGGCAGGAGGCGGTTGCGCGATTGTTTGAGCTGGAGCTCAAGGTTGGCGCGCGTGGCATCCAGCAGCCGTAGTTTCGGGTTTTCCCGTTGCGCCCTGGCACGCAGGGAATCCGCGGGCGGCAGCGGGGCCAACTGGACCTCCGTGTCGGCCGGGGCTTCGGATGCGTTGTCGGGGAGGCCCAGGGCCTGCAAAAGCGTGAGCCGGGCCAGCCGTTCCGCGTATTGGGCGGTCACCATGTTGTCGAGCGCCCGCAGCCGTTCGAGCGCGGAGGAGAGCGTGTCCATTTCCGTGCCCACGCCCAGCTTGAGGCGGGTGCGTGCGTTTTCGAGCTCCTGGCTCGCGTAGGAAAGGTCGGTTTCGCGTATGATGCGTTGCCGTTCCGCCAGGACCCAGTCCCAGTAATTGCCGCGCACGTCGGAAAGGACCTGTTCGACAGCGGCGTCAAACTGCTTACGGGAAAGGGCGAGGTTGTTCCGCTCCACCCGGATTCCCACTTCCGCATCCGAAAGGCCCCAGGCGTTTTGCAGCAGGGGCTGCTTCAGCAGCAGGGAGAGCCGCGAGGCGTGGATTGTCCGGCTGCTGTCCGGGTTCCTGTTATAGCCGTTGGACGCGGAAAGGCTGACGCTCCCGCCGCCCGGTAGCAGGGTGGAGGCCGAGGCTTTGAGGTTCCCTGAAAATTCCTGATGTGTTGTGGCAGCCATGCCGTTGTCCTCGCGGATGGCGGGATGGTACTCTGCCGCATTTTCGCCCGAGAGCGTGATCAGCGGCCTTGCCGCGCTTTTGGCGGCCGCGAGCCGGAGGCTGTCGGTTGTGAGCGCATAGGCCTGTATCCGGATGTCCGGGTGGCGCGACAGGGCGAGAAGGATGGCCTCCTTCTCGCTGAGCGCATGGATGCCGCAGGCGGCTGACAACGCAAGTGCGAGGGCGAATCGCATCATCTTTTATCATCCATCTTTTTATCGCCCTTTTCATGACGACACTCTTTTCCCTGCTGGCCGCCCATGCCCGGGTGCTCGCCAATCATGAGGACGCGCTGGAGCAGCTTTTTTTCACCGAGTTTTTTTATCTGTTCATCCGTCAGCACATCCGTGACCGATAGCGCGGCCTGGAAGAAGGCCGTGTGCGTCTTTGACATGTTGTCGTTGATTTTTTTGAGCGACTCCTTGAGCGTTACGCGGGTCAGCGTACCTTTGAGCGCCTGTTCCTGGAGGGTCAGCTTTTCGTTCTTGATTTCGTACCGGTTCTTTTCCACGGCCTTTTCCGTTTCAATTTTGACGGCGTCAATTTTTTTCAGCTGGTCTTCGGAAAGGCCCAGTTCTTTTTTGAGGACCTCGCGCGGGTCTCCTTTTTCATGCGGACCCATGCGTCCTTCGTCGGGCGGTGGCGGGGCCGCAAGAGCGGCCGAGGCACACATGAGACAGAACGCAACGAGGGTCAAGAGGGGCATCTTTTTCATACGGGCTCCTTTTTAAAGATTGACGGGATAAAGGTCGGTTTCCTGGATGGTCATAAGCGCGGAGGCCGTGTCCGCGGTCTCATCATTAAACAGAAGCGAAAGAGTGGCACCGTAGCCCGGAAGGCAGAAGAGTGCGGTGTCCTGTGAAAAGAAGGCGGCTGCGTCCACGGGTGCGAAAACGGCGTCAACGGCTGCGCGGGGCGCGCGGAAGGGGAGGACGGTGAAGGCGAAGGCCAGCGCGAGAGTGCCGCAGAGTGTGGCCGCAGAGCGCCGGATGCGGCGGGCACGGATGCGGTGCCGGACCCCGGAAAGAATCGCTTCGTGGGGCGCGGCAGACCGTCCATTTTTCAGCAAGTCACCGAGTGTTTCGTTGGTCATGGCGTTCCCTCCGTTCAAGCGTTTCGCGCATTTTTTCGCGCGCCCGCGACAGGCGGGATTTTACAGTGCCCGGGTCGGTTTGACAGACCGTTGCGGTCTCCTCCACGGACATCCCCACGATTTCCTTCAAAATGACGGCCGTTCTCTGATCGTCCGAAAGCGGGGAGAGCAGGAAATCGATTTCATCCTTTTCTTCGGTACGCGGGCGCCCGCCCAGGATGCGGTCAAAGCCGAACGGGAGGCCGGTATACCGGGCTTCCCGCCTCCGAATGTCGATGCAGCGGTTGACCGCCATCCGGCAGACGTAGGCGACCGGGTCGGGCTCGTGCAGAATCTTTTTTTGGAGGTCGTGGACCTTTAAAAAAACGTCCTGCGCGGCGTCGAGTGCAGCGTCCGTTCCTTTCAAATACCGGCGGGCGATGGTATAGACCGCATCGCGGGTTTTCTGGTACAGCGCAAGAAAATCGGCATCCACCATCGTTTATCGCTTTCCATACCTGAATAACGGACAAGACGGGCCAAAGGGTTCCAAAAAAGATAATAAAAAAGAAGCGTGGAGGTCAGACGACCTGGGGCAGGCTCACCGTGAACGTGGAACCTTTGCCTTCTTTGCTCTTAAGCATGATGGTTCCGTTGTGCAGTTGGATTATTTCGTGGCAGAGGGCCAGTCCGAGCCCGATGCCGCCGTGCGTACGGGTGGAGGTGGAGTCGATTTGGAAAAAACGTTCGAAAATCCGTTTTTGGGCCGGTTTGGGAATGCCGGGGCCGGTGTCGGTGACGCTCACTTCCGCGTTCTTTCCTTCGGTAACGGCCACAATGACCTTGATGGTGCCGCCGGACGGGGTGAATTTGAGGGCATTGTCGTACAGGTTGGCGAACACGCGGCCCATTTTTTCGCGGTCGCAATCGACCCGAACCGGCGTTTCGGGCAGCTGCAGGGTCAGTTTGACCTTTTTGGCCTGGGCCGTGGGCTGGATATAAACCGAATGGTCATACACCAGTTCGCGCAGGTCCGTCTTTTCCAGCCTCAGGTTTTCCTTGCCAAAATTGACATTTGAGAAATCGAGGAGGTTGTTGATGAGCGACAGCAGCCGTTCGACGTTCCGAAGGCTGATTTTCAATTGATGGCGCTGGGTGTCGTTCAGTTCGCCCGATTCACCGGAAAGCACAAGTTCGGTAAAGCCCCGGATGGCCACAAGCGGGGTCCGGAGCTCGTGCGAAACGTTTGAGAGAAGGTTCGTTTTCATCTCGTCGATGGCTTTCAGGTCCTCGTTGGCCTTGAGCAGGTCTTCGTTCATCCTTTTTATGGTCACGATGGCGCGCCGCCGGGCCGCCCGGATTTTGGCATGGTGCAGTTCGCGCTGGACCGCGGGTGCGAGCCGGACGAGGTTGTCCTTCATGATGTAGTCGTGGGCGCCGTTTTTCATGGCTTCCACGGCCGTGTCTTCACCGATGGCGCCCGAAACGATAATGAAAGGGAGGTCGAGTTTCCGTTTCTTGATGAGCTGCAGGGCCTGCATGCCATTGAACTGTGGCATGGCGAAATCAGAAATGACGATGTCCCAGGTTTTTGTGTCGAGTGCGGCCTCCATGGCCGGAGCGGTATAGACGCGTTCATGTTTGACGCTGTAACCGGCCTGTCGGAGCGTGCGCATGATCAGGATATCGTCGTCCTCGGAGTCTTCGAGGAGCAGCACGCGCAGAAGGGGCTGGGTTGGATGCGCCATGGTTATAGGATGAAGAAGAAGGTCGCGCCTTTTTCAATCTCGGATTCGGCCCAGATGCGGCCGCCGTGGCGGTGGATGATACGCTGGACCGTGGCCAGCCCGATGCCCGTGCCTTCGAATTCTCCGGCCGTATGAAACCGCTGGAAGGGGCCGAACAGCTTGCCGGCATACGCCATGTCAAACCCGGCCCCGTCGTCGCGCACAAAGCAGGCGCGGGCGCCCTCCTTGTCCATGACGCCGAACTCGATGCGCGCGCTGGCATGTTTGGAGGTGTATTTGCAGGCGTTCTGGAACAGGTTTTCAAGGGCGGTGCGCAGCATGGACTTGTCGCCCGTCACCTGCACGTTGTCCGCGATGATGAAGCGGACGTCGCGGCCGGCCATGTCCTTTTTCAGCTCTGCGGCCACGTTGCGGGCCATGGCCGAGAGGTCCATGGATTCAAAGAGCATGTCGCTTCGCGTAATGCGCGACAATTTTAGAAAGTCGTTGATGAGATGGCCCATGTGGCCGCTTGCGGTCTGGAGACGCCGGATATAGTCCCGGCCGGCTTCGGTGAGCCGGTCCCCGCAGTCCTCGAGCAGCGCCTGGCTGAAGCCGTTGATGCTCCGGAGCGGGGCGCGGAGGTCGTGCGAGACCGAATAGGAAAAGGATTCGAGCTCGCGGTTGGCGGTTTCAAGCTGCTGCGTGCGGCGCTTGATGCCCTCGTCGAGTTCCCGGTTGAGGCGTTCGATTTCCTCTGACTTTTGCATGCGGTCCGTAATGTCCGCTACGGTGTTGATGACCGCAACACGGCCTTGGAAGAGCACGGGCCGGGAATAGGAATCAACCCATTTGACGCGCCCGCTGCGTGTGACCACGCGCAGGGTGTTGGACAGGGGCACCCCGGGGTCGCCGGTTTGCTTGCGGTCGGAGTAGTCCATGATACGCGGCCGGTCGTCGGGATGGATGATTTTGGCGAAATCGCGCGCCGGCCACTTCAGCATCTCTTCGACCGTGAACTCCGCGATGTTTGCCAGTCCTTGGTTGGCGTACTTGAGAAGGTCGTCCTGGATGACCATGACGCCAAGAAGCGATTGTTCGGTCAGGAGACGGAACTGGGACTCGCTTTCGCGTAGCTTCAGCTCGCTTTCCATGAGCTGCTGATTGGTGGCCCGGAGCTGCTGGTTGGAGGCCATCAACTGCTGTTCGCCCGCGCTGATTTGCTGGCGCGCGGCATCGATGGCCTGCACATTGAGTTTACGCTGTCGGTTGAAGAAGGCGAGTGCGAACATGATGATGAGAACGATGAAGATAAGGCAGAACAGGATGAGATGGAACAAGCGGTTTGATTTGGCATAACTTTGGGTGATGGCCTGGTCCAGTGCCTGCTGGTAGGCGAGACTGCTCTGGACCGCCCAGTTGTAGGCGGCCAGATATTTTTGTTCCGCCTCGTTGGAGCTGAAAAAGGAGGCGTTATGGTACTGGCGAGAGGCTTTTTTCAGTGCGTGGATCGCGTCCCGGACCTCCTGTTCCTCTTTCGAGAAATTCCGGGGAAACGTGAGTGTGATGCCGTGGGCCGTCTTTTTTTTGAGGAACCCGGCCTGCTCAAGGGTGTCGATGATTCGCAGACATCGGTCAAGCCGGGCCTCGGAAACCGTCTGGCCGTTGTCGCGCGCCCCTGCTTCCCTGTAGAATGCTGAAAGCTCGGTCTCGATATGGTGGGCGGCCTGCAACTGGGGGTAGTTGATGCGCAGGGCGTATCCGCCGGACAGGTAGGAGCGAATGATAAGTGCCACGGTGAAGATTCCGAGCAGGGTCATGGCGAAATGGAGCGGCAGCAGGATGCGTTTGAGCCGACGCGGAATGGCGATGGGAAGGGTTGCGTCGCTTTTCATGGTTCGATGTCTCCGGTGCATACTTCCCGTAACCGCATGGG
>JAZDKP010000238.1:0-2944 GCA_043802925.1 Fibrobacterota bacterium
GGACCCTCTGTATTCGCTGTTTCTGCTGTCAGGAAATCTGCCCCGAAGGGGCCATCACGGGACGCCGCAACGGATTCGGCCGCTTTCTGGCCCACACCCGGCCACAAGCCGTTATTCGCGGCTGCGCAGCTTGGATAAAAGCCTTAATATCTCGATATAAAGCCATACAAGGGTGACAAGCAGGCCGAAGGCCGCGAACCACTCCATGTATTTTGGCGCACCCGCATCGACCGCGTTCTCGATGAAATCAAAATCGAGCACCAGGTTAAGTGCCGCAATAATTACGATAAAAGCACTGATACCGATAGAGAGCAGGCTGCTGCCCATCATGAAGCTCGTATTCACGCCGAACATGCCGATAATCCAGGTCACCAGGTAAAAGACACCAATGGCGCCCGTGGCCGCGGTCACGCCCAGCTTGAAATTTTCCGTGGGCTTGATGAGGCCCGAACGATACGCGATGAGCAGACAGAAGAGCGTACCAAAAGTAAGGCTCACGGCCTGGATGACGATGCCCTGGAATTTTGCCTCAAAGATTGCTGAGAGGCCGCCAAGGAAGAGCCCTTCGAGCAATGCGTACAGAGGCGCGGTCACTTTGGACCAGGGCTTTTTGAACACCGTGACGAGCGCGACCACAAGGCCGCCGATGGCGCCGACCAGGGTCCAGACCACAATCGCGGAAGCGCCATCCGAAGCGTACTTGCCCCAGGTCCAGCTCGCAGTGAAAAGCGTGAGCAACAGGAGCATGCCGGTCTTGTGGACCGTTCCTTTCAGGGTCATGGCATCGTCCGCACCTGCAGCACGGAAACTTTCAAACGTTTTGTCATTCAACGCTGGATTGGCGGTACGCATCATCTTGGGAACCTCCTTTTTGAATATAAACAAAAAATAGAAAATTTCAGAAATAAGATGCAAAGCCCGCGCGGTCCGGCCCAAGGTGTCCCTTGATTTCAATATGGTCGTTATAGAGGAGAGCCGTGATGGCCCCCTCCCGATCCGTGCGGTGCAGGCGGATACCACGCGAAAGATACCGCAGAACCGTTTCCGGGTTGGGATGGCCGTAGCGGTTATACGCCCCGACCTGCACCACGGCATCGTCCGGAGCAACGGTATTGAGCAGGCATTCGGAAGAGCTCCACTTGGAACCGTGGTGCGGGACCTTCAAAAGGTCCGATCGGAGAGAGTCCACCCCAACCGCTAAAAAAGCTTCGTCCTGTTCAGTGATATCACCGGTCAGCAACATTGAATATCTGCCGCATACGAAACGCAGGACCAGAGAAGCGTTGTTGTCCGCGCCCATGGCCAGCGTATCAAAGGGGTAAAGCACGTCAAAGCGGGCCTCTGTCCCTGCCGAAACGCGCGCGCCAGCGCTGAGCTTTTGGACGGGTATGCGCCGGGCCGCGCAAATCGAGTCGAATGCGTGTACCAATGGCGATTCGTCATGACCGGCACAAAAGACCTTTTCAACTTTTATATTACCCGCAAGAAAAAGCAACCCGCCCAAGTGGTCCATATCAGGATGCGTGTAGAAAATCGCATCAATGGACCGGATACCGCGCGCCTTGAGAAAAGGATGCACGGTCCGCTCCCCGCTGTCAAACCGGGCGTCCCGGGGCCCGCCATCCACCACGAACACTTTACCGTCCGCGAGTTCAATGACCGCGCAATCGCCCTGCCCTACATCAAGAAATGTGACGCAGGCAGCAGGCGTTTCAACAAACCATGGCCGCACATAGACAATGAGCAGAAAAAGGACGGGGAAAAATAACGCACATTTAAACGCCCAGGCCCGGCCTCGTATGTTCACCAGAGCAACAAGTGTGATCAGATAAAAGACGACAGCAACCGTTTCCGGTGTCGCGCATTCGACAAAGCCATAGGGCACGCGCGCGAAAATACGGACGAATTCGTTGATGAGCCAGGTCACGTAGTGCGCAGACACGCCGTAGGCGCTTGCCAGAAAAGGAAACCACGCAAAGGCTATCAACAGAAGCCCGAGCCCGAGGAGCGCGAACGAAAGGGGAACGACAATGAGGTTTGCGACAAGCCCGATGAGTGAAAGCTGATTAAAGACCGCGGCAAGAATGGGGAAGGTCGCGAGCGTGGCAGCAATGCTGAGCAGGAGCGAATCGATGAGCGACCGGACCGCGAAGTTTTTTGTCCAGGACTCCGGGACCCACTCCTTAAGCCGGGGATAGATGTGGACAATACCGATTGTGGCCGCGAATGAGAGCTGAAACCCGACATTGAAGAGGTCCAGCGGGTTGAAGACAAGAATGATGAGCGCAGCCAGCGCGAGGCTGTTGTAGATGAAGCTTTTCCGCTCAAACATCCAGCCGCCGAGGATGACGCTGCCCATAAGCGTGGCGCGAACCACCGAGGGGGTCATGTCCGTCAGCCCGGCATAAAACCATATCAGCGCAAGCGAGACAAGGATTTTGACTCGGTACGGCACAAAAAGCGCGGTGAGCACCTGAAAAACGATGAGGAGCAGCATGGCCACATTCAGTCCCGACACAGCGAGAATATGCATGAGCCCGGTGTTTCGGAAATCCTGTTTGAGATCCTCCGGCAATTCGCGCCGGTCCCCCAGCAGCACCCCGTTAAGCAGATACCCGAGCGGCCCCACATACCGGTCCACAACGCCCCGTATCCAGTTGCGGACCGGAAGAATGACGCTGCGCATAAAAGCGTTTCCGTGGCCGGAAGATGTGACGTCCCACGCATCCGGTTTATAGCAGGACATGACGGCAAAAACGCCCTGGCTGGCCAGGTATTCACGGTAATCGAATGCGCCCGGATTCCGCTGATCCATGGCAAGCCGCACCCGGCCCGTGAGACGGACGGAATCGCCATACGCAGGCGGTCGTCCTTCACCTGTTACGAGCTTCGCCTGGAGCGCACCATTGACCGGCTTCCCGTTGATATGGGCCGCTTTGATTTC
>JAZDKP010000239.1:0-13868 GCA_043802925.1 Fibrobacterota bacterium
GGAAGTATCCAACGGGGGTGGTTATTCCAAAATCACAGATGGATGAGCTATCGCTAATTCGAGATGAGTTTCATGGAGACTGGAATTATGTGCTCCAGCCGCGTTAAAGTTGAACAGTTTAATTTGATCAAAGTCCTTATCTTGAGAGTAACGGCATCATTTGGCTCGATATTACGCGGAACCATCTGGACCAGACCACGCGCCTTCCGTTGATTCACCGCGATCCGTTTGACCGGCTGCTGGTGGCGCAGGCGTTATCGGAAAAAATGACCTTGTTGACAGCGGACGAATTCATTCACAAGTACCATATCCGGACCGTGTGGTAAAAGCACCGCAATAACCGATGACGTATCATTTTTATTCCTTCTATTAAGGGATCAAGCCCAGGGCATTCCCCTGGGTAATCCTTTTGAACACCGTTGGGCTCAGTCTCAGGCTTTTCAAAAAATCAATATGGCGCCAATGATAATTATCCGTTCCATACATGATTTTATTGGAAAACCGGGTCAGCATGCTTTTCGCGAATTTCGGATCGCGGGTCAGGGCGGATAAACCGGAGTCCGCGGAAAGATCGGCATACACGTTCGGGCATTTTTCCAGGATCCGAAGCAGCCGCCCCCCCGGTTTGATGGGGCCGGTCGGGTAAATCACGTCGGGCGCGTAGGTTTCGTTGCCCGAAATTTCGCGCCAAAAGCCGGGGCCGTGCCCGATAATAACAGTATCGGGACATAACCTGGCCGCGTTCTCCAGATGGCTGATGTCCCCCAGGTACCACTGCGGTGTGGAGGGAATGTCCACGTCCAGATGCAAAAGCGCGGGCATGTTGAGTTTTCCGGCCAGGCGCAGCATTCGGATTAAATCCGGATTGTCCGCCAGAATATTGAACTTGAGTTCACCGTATCCACGAAACCCTTTTTTACGCAGATCCCGCAATAGCTGTCCGGCGTTTTCGCGCCGGGGATCCACCCCGCAAAAGGGAACGATACGGCGGGGAAACATTTTATACGTCGCATAAACATTTTCAATGGATAAATGCTGATAATTGGGCTCTAAGCCCCCATCGACCGATTCCCAGGACAAAAGCCAGCACTTCTGGATGCCCCCTTTGTCCATATAGGCTATCAAATCCTGCTTGTTCTTGCCAAGCCAGTCGGCGTGTTGATGAATGTCAATCAATGCGTTCTCCTTTATTCCGTATAATGGTTGACGTAGATATATTCGATTCGTTCATTGGCTTTGCATTCCACATAGTGCCTGGTGTTCAAGGGGATTTTAATAATCATCCGCGCTTTGACTGCAAAAGGGGTGCCGTTGTAGAATAACGTTCCGGTTCCGGAGATAACCACGAAATATTGAGTCCATTTATCATGGCAGCCCTCCACCACTCTTCCGGGGCCTTCGATTCTGCAAACCCCAATCCCGACCGTGCCGTCAACATCTTCCTTTTTTGGAAGAATGTCTTCACAGAATTGATTGATGCTTCCTTCGTCGGTGTAAGTTGGAAAATCGCTGAAATCTTTTAAGTACATAAGTGCATCCTTCATTTAAGGTTCCCGGGTTTTAACGTGCCGTGGTTTTTGTTCAATAACGCGACTTCAAATAAATATTTGCGCCCGATACCGGCAGCCCGCTTTTGCCTTAAACATTGAAGCGCGGTTTCCGTCATTTCTTGATAGGGCACCCGTAACGAGGTTAATGGAGGCGTTCGGGTTTGCCCTTCTGCGATTCCATCGAATCCAATGACGGAAAGCTGCCCTGGAATGGATAATCCAAAGGCTTCCGCTCCCGCGCAAAAGCCCAGTGCTTCGCGATCATCGTGCAGTAGTACGCAATCAATTTTGCTTTTTCGAATAGCGTTAAAATTTATTTTGAAAAGCTTTAATCCGAATTGGAAGGTCCCGGAAGGGGTGTTTGGCGGAATTTTCAGCAGCAACGCGGGATTTAAGGAGCCCTGTACCTCTTTATAAGCGGCTTTTAGCGGGTGTCGCGCCAACCCGGCGTAGCTTTGAAGCGTTGCCATGCGCGTCAGGTTTCGCTTGGCCAATAAATCCAGAGCCGAGGCATACGCCTTTTTACGGTCAATCCCCACCAGGTCGATGCCTGCTTCCAAAAACGGCGCTTCGGGGAAAATGCCAAAGGGGAAATCATAAAAAATCACGTCCATGTGCGCCAGAAAAAGCAAAGCCTCTTGCCATAAGGATAGCTGCGGCATATTCCACTTGTCGTCCCCCATCAGGATCAGGGCGGGAACCCTTAAACTCCTTATCATTTTGATGGATTCCACCAGGCGATCCCGTGCCGTGGTTTGGATGATATTTCTTAAACCGTGTTCTTGAAAATGGCTGCAAAATAAATTGAACGCCTCCTGATGGTGAGAATACAGCGAACCCAGAATCAAAAATCCAAGATCCCAATCCTGCTTTGATTTTAGGGAAAGGGAGTTCCATTGGGGAACGTAACCTTGCTCTTTTGCACAAGCATGGATTCGTTCTTGGGTTGACACTGGAATCCGGTATTGGGTCCCCTTGCCGTTCAACACATAAGACACCGTGACCCGACTCAGGCCGAGCCGATTGGCCAAGACGGATGCCGTAGGGGACAAAAGCGTTTTATGCTTCATTATTATTGGCGGCTATAACGATTTTACCAGCCGTGAATATTTTTCAATATGACGCCGATTCTTTTCATCGCCGCCGGGAATATTCGCGCTATGCCAAATCGGCGGCTCCACGCCATTGTCCAGGCATTTTTTTATGGCTTCAATGACCAGCCAGTTAATACAGAAACATTGGAGCGTATTGCTGGCGCTTCCAATGACCTGCGGATAATTTTTTAATTTTACCAGGCCTTCGGTCTGTGGTACATGATTATCGTTATGAAGGTCTGCTATCTCGAAAAGATTTTTGTTTGAACGGTGCCGGGCCGGGAAATTGCGGGGCGTGTTTTTGGCGAATTCAACGGAAGAAATGCCAATGACTTTGCATCCGGCTTTTTTTGCCGTGAACGCGGCGTCGAGGGTGCAGGCGTTCATTCCATAAAGGCTGGTGATGATCAGTAAATCGTCGGGACCCAAATAGCGCGATTGAACGACGCGCTCGCCATAGCCGTTCAATCGTTCGAGCATGGTGGACTTGATGCCGCCGCCGAAAAGACCCAAGCTGAAATCAAAAATAGGACTGACGTTGGCCAGCCCGCCCGCGCGCCAAAAGAACTCCTCGCTGCCGATAAAGGAGTGCCCGCCCACACCAAATACGTGGATAAGACCATCTTTTTTGATTTGCTCATAAAGAAGATTCGCCGCCGCGGCTATGTTGTGGGCCTGTGTTTTATTGATTTTACTGAGCAACGGAACGATTTTTTTGAAGTAGACGTTTTGCTGTTTCATTTTATCTCCTGAGGGTTGGTGAATGGAAGGGCCTTGCTTATAATCTAAATACTTTATACGAGTAAAGCAATTATTTTCTTACGTGATAAGGCGTGACGTTTTCCCAAGGCTTTGGGCCAAAATAGACGGTTACGGCACCGGTGGCCAGGGGACGCTCTTATTGCCCGAACTGGCGGGTGATCAAAAACCCAAGCATGGGGTTTGCGCCCCGGTCACTGCCGCAGACGATGCCATCGGGAGTGAAGTACTGCGTGGTTGACAGAAAAAACGAAAAGGTGTGGTTGAAGGTCTGGAATTTAAGGCCGCAGGCCCACGAAGGATAGCCCGCCGAATACCCCGCAATCGGAAGCGTGCTTTCGGCCACCAGTGACATTCCCTTGTTTAACGCGAGATGAAGTCCGATGGGCACGGCCACGCTGAAGACCTCGGCGGTGTCCGGTTTTATCTTATATGAAGAGCTGGTGTGCGCCAGGAAGCCTGTCGAAAGATAGAGCCAGCGCGCAAAGCTTTTGCCCGCCGAAAGCCCGGCGTAAAAACCGGACGCGTCCTGCTGGTGCGGGATGTAGAACCAGGTAAAGCCGCAGAGTAGGCTCAGGTCAACTCCGCGCCGCTCCTCGCGCTGGAGCCGGTACCGGATGTCCCCCTCATAGGTGTCGTAGTTTTCCCAGACGCCGTTCGTTCTTCTAAAGCCTGCGTCGAGGTTGTCCAGAAAACCGTGGCGCAGTCCGAGACCTATTTTAAACCCCCCGTTGTCCAGGCCAAAGCCGTCCTCGAGCGGGTTGTCGAACGCGGGCGCGCTGGCGCGGTGGTCAATGGTGAGCAGGGTGACCCCTTGGGGGACCGTGTTTGGTAGAAAAAATCCGAAGAGCCGGTCGGGCGTGACATAGGTATCGGGATCCGGGTTCAGCGGATGGGCGCCGACGATCGGCGCAACGGCCAGAAGGAGGAGAATAAACAGAAACTTAGAATGTGCACTGCTTTTCACCGTTTTGCCTCCAGGCTTTGAGCGTGTCGACCTGCGCGCTGCTCAGGTCCGGGCCGCCCTGCGGCATGGTGCCCGCTTCGGTGCGCGCGATGATGCGGTCGATGCGGGCTATGGCCAGGTCGTACGAATCAATCCGCACGCCCGCGGTGGTCTGGCCCACATGGCAGGGAGCGCAGCGGGCGTTGAGCAGGGGGGCGACATGGCGGCTGTAACAGATGGAATCCGACCCTGGGATTGCGACCGGTGCAGGGGCGGACGGCTTGTTTTTTGAACCGCAGTCATCGAAGAAATACAGGGCGGCGACAACGAGGCTGATGAGTACCACCGGAACCAGGATTCTTTTCATGGACGGTCCTTTTATTGAAGGCAAAAACGGACCCGGATAAAATAATTGAATTCCGGCCGGAGTGGAGACTCTTTAAGCGGGCTTTCTGCAGGCAATGACAAGGTCCGTGGACTCGGAGGCTGAAAAAAGTTTCCGGTCCAGACCGCCGAATATTTCTGGCTGCACGAATCCGGCCGTCTTCAGCGCGGTCAGCAGTTCACGCTGGCGCCACGGATGAAGTTCGGTGCTGCGAATCTCCGGCATGGTTCGGCCGCTTTTTTCTCGGAGCGTGAGCACGTTGAACCGTACGTTCTTTTCCAGGAAATCGTACATTCGTATGAAGGTCAGTTCCCGGTCATGGCGCATGCCAACCAGTCGCGTTTTTTCTTTCAGCACGCGGTCATAGTTGATGAGTTGCAGCAGCAGGAGCCCGCCGGGCTTCAGCACATGGTGGAAATCGCGGAGCGTTTTTGAGAGCGCGGCATCGGTTAGAAGGTGGGGGAGGGAGTTGCCGAGGCAGATAACTGTGTCAAACGGACCGGTCGCTTTTTCACGGAGGTTGCCGAAATCCGCGCATACAAAGCGGACGTGGGCGCCCTGCTTCTTTGCGTGGCAGCGGGCCCGGGCCAGCATGCCTTTGGAGCGGTCCGCGCCCGTGACTTTTTTTCCCATACCGGCGAGCACAATGGAATGAAGCCCCGTCCCGCAGGCAGCGTCCAGTATGTTCCACCGGGTTTCGCCCTTGACCCAGGGAGCGAGGAGCGCCCCTTCGGTCTTCAAGCGCTCCTCAAACCGCGTCATCCGGTCATAATCTTCGGCCAGACGGTCGTACATCATACCCAGCTTTCCTTCAGCACTTCGCCTTGCAGGCTTACGACCACGGATTTTACGGGCACCTTGCGCTTGGCGGTTTCCGCGGCTTTCTTCGTGGTGGCTAACAACCCGCCGCAGCAGGGCACTTCCATGGTCAGTACGGTGATGGTGTTGACCTTGGCCGCGTCGATGAGTGCGATGAGCTTTTCCAGGTACACGTCCTGGTTGTCATCCAGTTTGGGGCAGGCGATGGCGAGCGACTTGCCCTTTAAAAAGTCCTTGTGGAAATCACCGAGTGCAAAGGCCGTGCAGTCCGCGGCAAGCAGGAGGTCGCTTTCGCGGAAGTAGGGGGCCATGGGCGAGACCAGGTGGAGTTGGACCGGCCACTGGCGCAGCTGCGAGGCGCGTTTGCCGTTTTCGGTACCCGCAGCGGGTCTGTCTGACATGTCAATCGTTCGCGAACCGGGACAGCCGGCATGTTCGTGATGTCCTTTCATGGCTTCTCCTTTGTTTTCATGCATGGGGTCTTCAATATTGTTTTCCTTCAGGTATTCGAGGGCCGCGTTCAGAAACCCGGTCTCTCCGTGGGCCTTCAGGTGCTTGAGGTGCGCGCGTATCGTGTTCTTTCCCTGCTTCACGATGTTCGCCATCACCTTTCTTTCGTCGTAAGGTTCGGCCTCGCGCTCTTCTATTGTAATGGCCTCTTCGGGGCAATGGCCGAGGCAGGCGCCCAGGCCGTCGCAGAAGAGGTCGCTGATGAGCCGTGCTTTGTCGTCGATCAACTGGATTGCGCCTTCGGGGCAGTTGGGTATGCAGAGGCCGCAGCCGGTGCATTTGTCCGAATCGATGTTGATGATTTTTCGTTTCATGGATGCTCCTTGGTTTTTCTTACTTATAATATAGTGACAAACGCTTTGGAATACCTTGATGTTGATCAAGTGAATAGAAGAAAAAACCAGTGAATTCAATTTTCCACAAACCAGGGAAAAGGGGAAAACCGCGAAATCAGGCGAAAACCAGGGGTGGCACCCCGGATTCAGCGCATCAGCACGGCTTTTTGGGTCTGCGTTTTTCCGTCCGCCAGTAACTGGATGATATAGGTGCCGCTGGCCATGGGGCGGCCTTGGTCGTCCCGCCCGTCCCAATTCGCCTGATGCGCACCTGAAGGTTCATTCTTTCCAAGAATGGTTTTTACCCGGGTCCCGTTCGCGTTGATGATTTGAATGCGCACATCCCCCGGAAGGTCGAGTGAATAGCGAAACGTGACGGCCGGGTTGAACGGATTGGGAGTGATCGCCAGTTTCAGCTTGCCGAGTGTCACGCGCGATTCCGCCATGACCGGCGGCTGGGTGGGATCGAGCATCCGCATGATTTCCGGCGTCGTGACCTGCCAGCAGCCGTTGTCGTTTGGATGCAATCCGTCCGGCACCAGAGAGCTGAACAGCGTTGGATTCGTATCCAGCACCGGCTTCCAATTCACGTAATTATCAACCAGCATCCGCTTACGCTGCGTTGCCACGTCGCGGTACATTTGATAATAGTATTCAAGCGAATCGCGGTTGCTCCAGGTGGTGGGGTTCATGGTCATGGGAATGATTTGGCAATCCGGATTGACGGAGAGGATGCTGTCGATCATGTTGTTGAGGTTGATTCGGCTTGAGTCGAGTGAGAGGAGGGAAGCGGCCGCGTCGTCGTTAATGGCGAATTCAATAAAAACAACATCCGGCGATTGATTGAGGACCCGGGAGCGCAGGTTCGCAACGCCCCAGCGCGAATTCTGGCCCGACAGGCCGCTGTTCACCAGCGTGACCCGGCCTGGAAAACGCAGGTTCAACAGACTGTCGACCTGCCGGACCCAGGCGCCCCCTGCCGTAAGGCTGGTACCGTAGGTCACAATTTTCTGCGGCCAACCCATTTCAAGGTTTTCCACAAGAAAGCTTTTGACCTGCGACGCCGTGTCCCGGTAAACCGCGGTCACGGTCAATGCCTTTGCGGGCATGGGAAAGGTGGTGGAATCCTTGGCAAAACCTGTCATCAGTGAATTGTCGTTTGCGAGCCAGCGGTGAAACGTTTTGCCTGCGGCGGGTGCGTCCGCTTTGAGCGTCACACGCGTGCCCTGTGCGTAGGAGCCGTTTCCGGTTCCGCCCGCGACGGTCAGCACAAAGGTGTCGGGCACGATTTTATAAAGGATGTCCACGGGCATGTTGGAGGCGCGGTTGCTTCCCTCGGTCCAGCGCAGGAATACCTCGTAGGTGCCGCTGTCGGGAAGCGGGGGGTTAAACCGCACGGATTTCTGGCCTTTGAGCGTGTTCCCGTCGTAAAGATAGTCGAAGCCGTAATAGCCGCCGGTGATGCTGGAGGAGAACCAGATACCGGTCCGCAGGGCCCGTACGGGGTCGTTGTTGTCGATGATGATTTGGAGCGCGCCTTTCTGGAACAGGATCGCGTCCGCGACAACATAGCCATTGGTGCCGTCGGTCTTTAGCGTGACCGAGCCCGCGTCGCCTGCGTAAAAGAAATAGGAGCCCAGCGTGTTCCATGACCCGCCGTTTACCTGCTCGTTCACCACCACGCGGGTGCTGTCGGCATGGAGCGTGAGGGAAAGCATCAGCAAGGCTGAAAGTGCCGCGGTCAGACGGATCATGGGGACTCTCCCTGTTAAGCCGGAGATATATTAAAACAGCGTCCTGTTTTAATATATTCAAAATGGGGCCGGATATCAAAGAAAAAGAATACCGTCAGGCAACGAACGCGAACGCGAGACGAGCAGGTCGGCCTCGTAGGGGCCTCGTCGGCCACGCGGTTCACAAGCGCGGCGAGCCGGCCGGCGGCCACGTTTTTGCCGGGCGTGTCGATGAAAATAATCTGGCTGTCGCCCTCGGTGAGTATTCCCTGCACGCGCGATTCGGGCCAACGGTTTAATCTTATACTATGATATAATATTGCATAAAGAAATAGTAAATATTATATTATGATATAATATGAATACCAAGCTCCTCCCGCGCGAACATTACGTTGAACGGCTTCGTCCCTTCATGGACAAGCCTATTGTGAAGGTGATTACCGGGATGCGCCGGGTCGGCAAGAGCGGCGTGCTGGAACTGGTGAGCCAAGCCCTTCTTTCAAAACGAACCCCCCGGAAGAACATACTTTACATCAACAAGGAATCGCTTGAATTCAGTTTTATTGAAACCTACAAGGACCTTGATTCCTATGTAAAAAAATCATTCAAGGGGGTTACCGGCAGCAAGTATCTTTTTATTGATGAAATACAAGATATTGAAGGCTGGGAAAAGGCCGCGTCCTCGATTCTTGCCGGGAAACAGTGCGACATTTACCTTACCGGCTCAAACGCCACCCTGCTTTCATCGGAGCTTTCGACGCTGCTTACCGGTCGAACCATCGAAACGGATGTATACCCGTTGTCGTTCCGGGAATACCTGCTGTTCCGGCAAGCGCATGGAGGCCGACGAGACATTGAGAAGGAATTCGACGGCTATTTGCGGTACGGCGGCCTGCCGGGCATTCATGCCTTTACCCTGGAAGACGAGATTGTATATGCCTATTTGAATTCCGTGCTCGATGCCATTATATATAAAGATATCGTGAAACGTCATAAAATCCGCGACATTTCCCTGTTCGAACGTGTTCTGGCTTTTGTGTTCGGCAATTGCGGCCACCTGACCTCGGCAAAAAGTATCTCCGATTTCCTTAAGTCCCAGCGGTCCCGTGCGAATGTCGCAACGGTCCAGGATTATTGCAGGGCCATGGAGCAGTCTTATCTTGTCCACAAGTTAAGACGCTATGATCTGAAAGGCCGGCGGCACTTGGAATATGCCGAAAAGTTTTACATGGGCGATGCCGGCATCCGGCACGGGCTTGTTGGGTATGCGGACCGCGATATCGCGGGAATATTGGAAAATGTCGTGGCCCTGGAGCTTTTACGGCGCGGCTATAAATTGAGCGTGGGTTCCTTGAGCGGGCTTGAGGTGGATTTTGTCGCGCAAAAGCAGGGCGAAACCCTTTATGTTCAGGTGTGCAGCCGGTTGGCCGATGGAAAGACCGTGGACCGTGAATTCGGGAATCTGGAGCGCATCAATGACAATTATCCGAAGCGCGTTCTTTCGCTTGAAAAGCATTTTCAAAAGGACAGAAAAGGCATAACGCATACGCATATTTCAGATTTCCTGCTGGAAAACTGAAATAAATTAGGACGACAGCCAAAAGAGTGATTTTATCAAAAATAAGTAAACCGTCAAGGAGTTTTATGAAAACTGTTTCACGATTGCGAACCCTCCATCTTCCGCGAATGGGCCTGGTTTTTGCTTTTCTCTTTGCGGCGGAAACAAGCCCGGCAACCCCCACTTCCATCGGAGTTTACCGGTGGGACGCTTATCATGGGGGTACGGGAGCCATTTATGCGGCCGTTAAAAGAAGTCTGTCTCCCGCGGAATATCATAATAAAATCCCGTTTTTCGGAGTCGTTAACAGCGATGGAACGATAGACGCCGACGACACGGATGTCCAGGATAAAATGGATCAGGAAATTACCTATGCGAAAAACGGAGGCGTCGATTACTGGGCGTTCCTACGTTATTGCGATCAGGATGCTTATCATGCTCCGATGAACGAATCCTACGCGAAATATCTGAGCAGCCCGAAAAAGGCGGACATTAAATTTTGCTGGATTCTTTCCCATAGTTTGCATGATAGCAGGGAATCTTACTGGCCCTTTGAAAAAGCCGCCACTGTCGCCGCAATGAAAGACCCTGAATGGTTCAAGGTGCTGGGTAACAGACCCCTGCTTTATGTGCTTTGGGACGCACCCGGGCCGAATTTGGCTTCAAGGCTCACCGAAATAAGGACACTGGCTCAATCGGAGGGACTTGCCAACCCTTATATGGTGGGAATAGGCTTTGATATCGGTTCCTATGGTCTTGATGCGAAAACAAGTTGGACGCCGGCGGAATGCGGCGACGGCGATCCATGGTACGCCTACAAAGGACTCGTCACGGACCAGAATAGTAATCTGATTTCAGGAGCCGCCAAGGTTGTTTTAGGCGCCCATGTCAACTGGGATAGCCGTCCGTATCATGACAATCCTCCAAGCTGGTATACTACTGCGCCCTACAAATGGTTTCAAATGCCCGCCGCTTCACAATACCGGGACCTGGTTCAGGACGCGGTCAACAAGACACAGGCCGATACGCTCAAGTGCGAGGCCAATACGATATTCGTTTATGCCTGGAACGAGTTCACCGAAGGTGGCATCATGTGCCCCACTAAGCGCATTGACGGTTCCATCGACACATCCGTGCTTTACGGTCTAAGCCAGGTAAACAAAACAGGCGCCGCCATCATGCCCGACGAAAGATTGGTTTCGAATTCGGACTTTTCCAGTACTGGCGGCTGGACCTTATATGTCGATGGCAGCGCCGGCGCCTCGGCGACATTCGCGCTGGATGGAGGATTGGGCAAAGTGACCGTTGCCACCGGAGGTACTGCTGTAAGCAGCGTACAACTTTTTCAGCAGGGTCTCTTCCTGGTCAATAATAAGACCTATACCGTGAGTTTCAAGGCCAAAGCTTCCGGAAGCAGGAATTTGCGGGCAAGCGTGCATCAGGACGCTAATCCATGGACGACCCATTGGTCGCAAACCGTCAGTCTGGACACTTCAATCCAAACCTTCGGCGAATTCTCTTTCATTTATACCGGTCTCCAGAGCACGGAATTAAGGATTAATTTCTGGTGCGGTTCCAACAGCGAAGATGTCTGGATAGACGACGTCCAACTGCGCGAAGCGATTCCAACGTCCCTGCAGGACAAAAGATTTGAAAAAAAAACCTTGGAAATTGAAGCGACGCCCAATCCCTTCAATCCGGTCGTTCGGATTTCCCTTCCCAACGAGTTAAAATATGGTTCCACACTTAATATTTACGACCTTTCCGGAAAATGGATAGTGGACATTTCCTCTCGCATCAGTAACGGCATGGCGGTTTGGAAGGCATCGGGGACCGGTTCGGGCGTATATTTGATCGTGGCAAAAAAAGGTGCGCTGAAGAAAATCAGAAAAGTCATTTATTCGAGGTGACACAAAAGGGTTAAATGGCCAGAAACGGGCTGTTTGTTATAATTTATCATTGCTTATCAGGAACGGGGAGCCAAAGGAGCTTGGAATCACCATCCGGAACAAATACTGCGCCCAGGCCAATCTCTCCCTGCACTGGTACCTGCCTTCGGGATGGCAGGTGAGGGAAGGGGCCGACGGTACGGCCCAGAGCCTGCCGCTTTGGCTTGGCAAGCCGACCACGCTCAAATACACATTGGTGGCGGAGAAGGTGGAGCGCACCTTGAACCGCGCTGTGCTGGAAATAACCATCGAGGGCAGGCCCACGGTCATGCTGGCGCCGGTGACGCTGATGAACGGCAACGTGCAGGGGGCTTAAGGGATTAAGACAGTGCTGCCCGCGGGGGTAAGATCGTGAAAAAGATTGCATAATTTCATATTTGCCGGGGCAGGATGTCAAGCATTCCAGTTCGTCCCTTCCGTTCCGTCATATTTCCTCCAGGTGTGACATGTTTTGTCACACTTCCCGGTTATCTTAATACACATGTGTCCTGATTGTGTGATGCGAGCCTTTGTGTGTATGAAGATGCCGTCCTGTCCGCAGTCTGACCCGCCTGCTGCCCGGCCTCTTGCGCCGGAAAGCGGGCCGTGCCGACTGGAATAGACGACGCCGTACCCCGGTTCTACCGCCCGCGCAACCCTGCGGCCTCGCCCTACTTCAAGGTCGTGACCGGCCATTTCGACGCTTTTGAGCGTTCCTACCCCGACCTTTTCCAGGCACGCTACGGTTTCTGGCGGCCGGTCATCCGCAGAGCAGTCGATAAGTTCCTTAAATGCGGCGACCTCAAGGAAGGCTTTGCGCGGGTGCGGTGCCCGGACTGCGGGCACGAACTCTTCGTGGCCTATTCGTGCCGCCAGCGGGCCTGCTGTCCCTCTTGCGGCCAGAAACGGGCGCTGATGCTGGCGCAGTGGCTCTCCGGCGAATCCCTTATCCCTTCGGTGCCGCACCGGCAGTGGGTTTTCACCCTCCCCAAGCGCCTCAGGGTTTTCTTCCGATACGACCGCCGGCTTTTGGGCAGGCTCTGCCGTGCCGCCTACGAAACCGTGAAAGGGGCCATGACATGGCAGGCGGGCGAAGGCGCGGTGGTCCCGGGTATGGTCGCGGCCATCCAGACCTTCGGTGACCTCGTGAACTGGCATCCGCATATTCATGCGCTGGTCACAGAGGGCGGCTTTACAGAGAACGGTTACTTCGTAGGCATTCCGGATATCGACCCCAAATTCTGCCTCGCGCTTTGGCAGGAAAACGTCTTTGACCTGCTGGTGCGGGAGGAGAAGATTGGCGAGGACGTGGTGCGCAACATGCTTGGCTGGAAGCACTCGGGGTTCAGCATCAACACAAGCGTCAGGCTCCCGGCGGGCGACAGCACCGGCATCCGGCGACTCGCCGAGTACATGGCCCGCACCCCGTTCAGCCTGACACGCCCAAGTTCACACGCTCCTCCTGGGCCATGCTTATCCGGATGGTGTATGAGGTGGACTCCCTGAAATGTCCGGAATGTGGCGGGGCCATGAAGATAATTAGCTTCATCGAGCAGGAGAATGTCATCCGGAAGATACTGGTGCACTGCGAGCTCTGGACCGAGGTCCCTGTCAGGCCGCCGCCAATGCAGAGGTCAGCGGTACCGGTTGCCTCGGAAACGGAGGATGCCGGGGAATTCATACCGGAATACGATGTTTTTGAGGATGGCGGGCAAACGGACTGAAAAAGGTACGGAGTGGAACTTTGTGCGACGAGGATTCTTTTCGCTTGATTTCGGGGAGATATGGGTCTATCTTATCGTATAGAGGTTTGAATTATGCAGTTTTGGGTTAGACCAGAAAGTGAATTCGGAAATACAGCAGGGATGCAGCAGCAGAATTGTTTACGGAACGGCGAAAATTGAAATTCCTATCAATTTTCGGCGTGGGTGGCGGAGTCATCATGGTCCCGGCCCTGGTTCTCGTGGTTGGACTGACGCAAAAAAGTGCCCAAGGCATCAGCCTGGCCGTAATTATCCCAATGGCCTTGATGAGCCTTTTCCGTTATTACAACAATCCTGACGTCGTAATGGATTTCAGAATAATTGTGATATTATCCATTGCCGCCATTATCGGCGCCAATATTAGGATCTACGGTGGTCAGTGCGGTTTCAAACAGAACGCTTCAGATCAGTTTCGGCTTGTTGCTGGTCGTCATGGGCATCTACATGGTCATCAAGGCCGTGCGGGGATAATTAATAAGAAAAAATAC
>JAZDKP010000240.1:0-5085 GCA_043802925.1 Fibrobacterota bacterium
GCCGTTAATCTTTCGGCCTATTCAAAGGTCAAAGTTCTGCACCCTGTCCTGCTCAATGCCCCGCAAAATGCCATGGACGCCCATGTGCATAAGGGGAGGGGCACGGGAACCCTGTTCGTCGAACTTTGCGAATGGCTTAAAAAGAAAAGAATCAAGACTTATACGCTCGATGAATATACACGGGCCGTATTCAAGGGCAACAAGGGTCTTTCAAATGCACCCGCCTGCGACCCGGATGCTTTTTAACGAAAAGGACGGAAAGCCATGGACATGAAGACTACTTTCAACAAACTGTATCATGAATATGCGCGGCTCCTTGACCCGAACAGTGCTGCTTTCTGCAAACGTGTTTTTTACCAGGATCAAAGTGTTTATGTGAGGCGTCTTAAGGCCATCGGTTTTGAAGGGCTTTCAAAGGTTTTGGATGCGGGCTGCGGTTACGGACAATGGACACAGGCCATGGCGCGATTAAACCGCAAAGTAACGGCAATTGACACTGGTAGTGAGCGCCTGATGGTTCTCGCCGAATTGAACAAGCGCCTGGGATTGAAAAATGTCCGGGTGCGATGGGCTGGCGTAGACAATATGCCATACGCCCGGGAAACTTTTGACGGCGTTTTTTCTTACAGTGTCATATTTTCAACCCCCTGGAAAAGAACTTTACGGGAATTTTACCGCGTGCTACGCAAAGGGGGGAAACTTTATTTCAATTTTAACCAGATAGGTTGGTATTTCAACCTGTGGAAGAATAATCCGAACACGGCTGTTAATTATAATCCCCGTGAAAACGCGGCACTAGCCTTTATGAATACCATTCAATATTCAAAGTATGACAAGGCTCCAGAAAAAGGCCAAATTATTCTCAGCCGGGAAGAATGCCAGGACGAACTGAAGAGCATTGGATTTCGCAAAGTAATTTGCAAAGGGGAGGGTAAAATTAATATAAGCGGCAAGAGATTAAAAATAGTGTCTTTTTTTAAAGATTCCTATGAAAGTTTGCCGGGAATATTTGAAATTCTGGCAATAAAATAATCTTAAAATAGGAGCTATTACTAACCTATTAATTATCAAACAGTTGCCTGGTGTTTTTTAGCTGCTTTTCAAAGTTTCGGTATATACTAAAGTTTTTTTCAAAAAACACCGATATCTTAATTATATATTTAATAATAGCATTATAGCATTCTTTCAGGAGGGTGTTTGGAATGGATACAGATCAAGGAGTCTTGGAAAACGTTTTGCAAAATAATAGTTCGGTAAAAGAACTTTTTAAGTTGGCTACGGAATGCTATCACGTTAATAACGAGTGCAGTCCTGGTATTACGTAACTTTGAGAGGGTTCAAAGGCGAATTTTCTCATTATGAATATCTCTTACGCTAACTCCGGTGTCCTTGATTTTTACAAAACGCTTCCCTTCAATTTTTACGGGAACGCTGTAACGGCGGCCATACGAATCAAGGCTTCCAATCCCCTGGCGTGTTATCCAGCCTTGACCGCTTTGCTACAGCCATCGTCGCGTGTTTTGGATGTGGGATGCGGCGCAGGATGGCTCGTGAATTCCATGAATTATTATTACCAAACCAATGCCGATGGAATCGATTTTAATCCGGTTGCGCTGGAACAGGCGAAACAAGTCGCCCATGAATTGAAAACCAAAGATAGTTTTCAGGAAGCGGATCTTTTCCTCTATTCTCCCGACCCCAAATACGATATTGTCGTTTCCATGGGGGTTTTGCACCATACCGATAATTGCATTGAAGCCGTCCGTCATTTATGCCGTGATTGCGTAAAGCCGGGAGGGCACCTGTTTATAGGCCTTTACCACCTTTACGGACGCAGACCGTTCCTGGATTATTTCGCGAAATTGCGCGCGGAAGGCATGGACGAGGAATCCCTGTTCAAGAAATACCGGATACTGCACCCCGTATCATCGGATGAAACGTTTTTACGGTCATGGTTCCGGGACCAGGTCTTGCATCCGCACGAAACGCAGCATACGCTCAAAGAAATCCTCCCGGTCCTTGAAGATGAGAACATGGAATTTCTTTCTTCCTCAATCAACGGGTTCATTCCCAATGCGGACAGGGACGAATTGACTAAGAAGGAGAAGGAATACGAAGCCACAGGGGTCAATAAACTTAAAGAACGCACTTATTTTCCAGGATTTTTTATTTTTCTGGCTCAAAAAAGAGCGGAAGGAGCCGTTTCATGAACGATAATCAGCAAACCGCAAAGGATTTCCTGCGCGATTTTTATGCCGCCATCCCGGCAAAGGATTTTCCCGACCAGACCACTGATTCGGCCTGGTCAAAACCGGATACTCCGGTTTGTAACCTCGACAGCGAATATTAAACCCGGAGATTGTCATGAATATATTGGGAATTTCCTGCTATTACCATGATGCCGCTGCGGTATTGGTTCGTGACGGCGTTGTCGTGGCCGCTGTTGAAGAGGAACGGTTTACCCGGCGCAAGCACGACAGCCGTTTTCCCGTTGAGTCCATCCGGTACTGTCTCGAAGCTGGAAAAATTACCGCGCAGGACATCGAGAGTGTTTGCTTTTACGAAAAGCCGTTTCTTAAAATGGAACGGATGCTGTCGGTTGCCAAACGGTACCCGGAACAGTCGGATGAAATGGTCCAACGGCAACTGGCCCAGGCGCTGAATGAACGACTTTTCCTGGACCGGGTACTCGCACGGCAAATAGGTTATTCCGGTCCCATTGATTATGTGGACCACCATCTGGCCCATGCCGCCAGTTCTTATTTTATTTCCCCGTTTGAAAAGTCAGTGATTCTAACCATTGATGGCGTAGGCGAATGGACAACAACGGCTGTTTTTAAAGCTGAAGGCAACCGTATCGAAAAACTCCGCGAAATCCGTTACCCGCATTCACTCGGGCTCTTATACAGTGTCATTACCGCATTTCTTGGTTTTAAAGTGAATAATGATGAATATAAAGTAATGGGACTTGCCTCTTATGGAAAACCTGTTTTTGCGGATAAAATTCGCCAGCTGATCCGCTTTCGCAGTGACGGCAGCTTTACATTGGACTTGTCCTATTTTTCTTTCATGTACAATACCCGCTGCATGTACAACGACAAGTTTATCGCCGAATTTGGCGCGCCGCGGGCGCCGGAATCAGAATTGACAGACACGCACCGGAACCTGGCGGCCTCTATTCAAGAGGTTCTGGAAGAAAGCGTCCTCAAACTCGGGCGCGCGGCGTATGATATTTCAGGCGGCATAACGGATCTCTGCCTGGCCGGCGGGGTGGCGCTCAATTGTGTGGCCAACTCCCGCCTGATGGATGAGCTGCCGTTTAAGCGATGCTCTATTCAGCCAGCGGCCGGGGATGGAGGCGGTGCCATGGGGGCGGCGCTCTATTGTTATTATAATCGATCGGGTAAGCCTTGGGTACCTGTTCAGGAACATACGACCCTTCTTGGCCCTGAATTCAGCAAAGATGAAATTAAAAGCTACCTCGATTCACAGGATGCGGCTTATACCGATTATGGTGATGCCATTTACGATAAAACCGCTGAGCTCATCGAGAAAAACAAAATCATCGGATGGTTTCAAGGCCGCATGGAATATGGTCCCCGGGCTTTGGGCAACCGGAGTATCGTCGCCAACGCCTGCCACCCCGATATGAAAGAAATTTTAAACGCCCGCGTTAAGTTCCGGGAGGATTTCCGCCCCTTTGCCCCCGCGGTCTTAGCCGAAAAAAAAGACGATTATTTCGATATCCCTTTTGACAGCCCCTATATGCTTTTTACGCCCAAGGTGCGGCCGGGTAAAGAGACGGTTATCCCATCGGTCACCCACTTTGACAATACCGCGCGAATCCAGACCGTATCCGAATCAAACAACCCCCGCTTTCACAAATTAATCAATGCTTTCGGAAAGCGCACGGGCGTGCCAGTGGTCATCAACACATCTTTTAACATCCGGGGCGAACCTATTGTCTGTACCCCCGATAACGCTTACAAATGCTTGCTGCGTACCGGCATTGATGTTCTGGTCATTGATACCTTTTTAGTCGAGAAAGAGGTTTGACAATGAATGAAACATATTTTAATAAAGAGGACCTCAAGGCAAAAGCCCGCAAACTCAAAGGGACCCCCGGAGTTCCAAGCTGGCTGCCTGGCAGCCTGAATCTCCTCGCGGATCACGCGCACCGGTTTCCCCCTGAAAAGGACGAAGACCGCTATGTAGTGGAATTCGTCTATCCTCTTTAAAAGTCATTTATGGCGAACGTTTGGGACCATGACCGTAATCCCTGGATACCCGAGAGCAAACCCGAGGGTATTTATCGCATTCTATGCCTGGGTGATTCCATGACGCATGGGTCTGGGGTGTTGCCGTACCAGACGTTACCCGCACAACTCGAAACCCTGCTCAACCAAACCCTCTGGGATCGTGACATCGAAGTTATTAATCTCGGAGTCAGCGGGTATTCGTTCTCCGATGCGTACAACCGGTATCTCCGCATAGGTCAACGATTCAAACCAGATAACGTGGTTTTTATCGTATGCGATAATGATGCCGAACTATTCAGCATTAATTATTTAAAAGCCCAGGGGAAAACCGTTTCCTATGGGGAGCATATTGCCGAAACCTGGAACCCGAACGGAATTCATTTTCCATATTTTCAAAGAGCCATCATGGCCATGGCTCAAAATCTTGTACGGGCTGACATTCCGGTGACCGTGGCGTTTTACTGGATGTACGATGATAATGCCCCGCCTTTTAAGCGTTCGGAGGTGGTTGGCCGGTTAAAGGCGCTTTGCGAATCCGTGGGTATCAATTTTGTTGATCTCTCTGCGGAGTTTACGGGCACTGAATCCGCGACCCATCGGCCGGAATTAAAAGTGAACGCTGCGGACGGTCACCCTTCGGCGCGTGCGCATGAAATTGCGGCCTATCGATTGGCAAGATATTTTATTAAAAGGCTTCCCATCGCGTCCGATATGGTCCCGCACGAGCGTCAAATAATTCAGAACCTTTGGAACAATGCGGAAGAACGGTTGGCAAGCGGTTACCGGTCCGACTATGTTTTATCTGTCCTCCACCATGCGCTTGCCC
>JAZDKP010000241.1:0-30787 GCA_043802925.1 Fibrobacterota bacterium
TACCTCCTTAAAGTGCATAGTTTGTAGCCACGCCCGTCGTGGACTACGCATTAACTACTCTTTTAAGAAAGGTAGCCTCTTTTATTTCAAAGACCAAGCCTCCATTACCAACTGACCACCCACTAACATAGTATCTCTCTCTCGCAGAGAGAGGGGGGGGGGCTTGACATAACAACCTAAATACAATATTTAGAAGTTCCCCAGCCAAACAAACCCCAAGGGCTCAAAATCTTCTTGCCGCGCTTTGGCGGCGAGGAGATTTTGCCATCAACCGCCTCCAACCAGCAGACAGCTTTACATAGTATCCCATAAAATCAAAAGTCCGCCGACAGGCGGACCAATCCAAATCCGCCGTTGTTCGAGCACCGTTCTCAGTACGGACGCACGGCGTGCGTCCGCACTGAGAACGGTGCGAGTTCGGCGGGTTCTTAAAAGCCCCTTTTTCTTTCCCCCATTTCTTTTTGGGGCGGCAAAAAGAAATGGGGCGGGGTCCGGGGCAGTGCCCCGGTACAAAATTGTTTTTTTACCCGCTTCAACTGAATTGGATACGATAGAGCCGTTCGTAGAGCCCGCCCCGGCGCATGAGTTCATCGTGCGTCCCGGTTTCCGCCACCCGGCCATGGTGGAGCACAACGATTTTAGACGCATGCCGTATGGTGGAAAGCCGGTGCGCCACAATGATACTGGTCCGGTTCTTTGTGAGCTTGTCGATGGCTTCCTGGATGAGCCCCTCGGTCTGGGGGTCAATGTGGCTTGTGGCCTCGTCCAGGATGAGAATTTTGGGATCGTGCGCCAGCACGCGCGCAAAGGACAGCAGCTGTTTCTGTCCCGTGGAAAGCCCGGCGCCCCGCTCATTCAATAACGCGTCATATCCCTTGGGAAGGTTTTCGATGAACCGGGCCGCATTGATATGCCGCGCAACGCGGTCCACCCGCGCACGGGTGACCCCCGTCTGGCCCAGCGAAATATTCTGGTAGACGGTGTCCGTAAACACAAAAATCTCCTGCGATACGGAACCGATGATACGGCCAAGGTCTTCGGACGCGTAATCGTTCAGAGGGATCCCGTCCACATCAATGGCGCCTGAACCGGGCAGATAAAACCGGTTGAGCAGGTTGACCACCGTGGTCTTGCCCGAACCCGTGGCGCCCACCAGGGCCACGGTCTCCCCCGGTTCCACGGTAAACGACACGTCCTGAAGCACGGGTTTGTCCGCGGTGTAGGCAAACGAGACGTTGCGGAATTCGACCTTCCCCATGGACACGGCAGGGCGGGCGGGGCGGACCGGTTCCGGTATGCTGTCGTGCGTCTCGAGAATTTTAAAAATGCGCTCGGAACTGGCCATGGCATTCTGCAAAATGTTGTACTTTTCCGCAAGGTCGCGGATGGGCTGAAAAAGATCCTCCACATACTGGATGAATGCCACGAGCACGCCGATGGTGATGCCGCCGCCCGCGTACCGCACGCCGCCGTACCAGAGCGCCAGGGCCAAAGCCACGGTCCCCAGCAGTTCCATGATCGGATAAAAAACAGAGAAGGAGGTGACAATGTCCCTGTAGAGCCGGAGGTAGGCGCGGTTATGCGTGTCAAACCGCGCGGCATCCGCCTTTTCCTGGTTGAACAGGTGGATCACCGGCATTCCCGTGATGCTCTCCTGCAGGTGCGAATTCATGTCCGCGGTCTTGGCGCGCACTTGGCGGAAGAGGGACCGGAGCCGGCCCTTGAAAACCCAGGAAACAACCGCCACCAGCGGCAGCACCGAGAGCGACACCAGGGTCAGCCGGATATTGAGGCTCAGCATGAAGCCGATAATGAAGAGAAGCGTGAAGATGTCCCCGAACACGGTGATGAGCCCGGAGGAAAAAAGCTCGTTCAGCACGTCCGTATCGTTGACCGTGCGTGACATGAGGCGTCCCACCGGGTTTTTCCCGAAAAAGCGCATAGACAACGAGAGAATGTGGCTGAACAGCTTCATCCGGAGGTCGCGGATGATGCTCTGGCCGATGTAAGTGGTGAGGATGCTTTGAAAAAAGCCGGAAATAAAGGCGCCCAGTTTCAGGAGCAGAAAAACAAGCACCGGCACCCACAGCCCCCCAAAGTCACCGCGGGCGATGGGGCCGTCAATGGCCTGCTGCATGACGCGGGGGGTGGCGTTGCCCAGCAGCTTGGCGGCAAAGAGCAGAAAAAGCGCCAGAACGACCCAACGCGTGTAGGGTTTGAGGAAGGCCAACAGCTTCCGGAACAATTCCCGGTCGAATGATTTGACGTCCGGATCGTCGTCCTGCGGTTTGCGGGATTCGGCCATTTACGCCTCCTCCTCGGTCAACCGCTGCTTTTCGTAGAGCCGGACGTACAGCCCGTTCCGCTGCATGAGTTCCGCATGCGTCCCTTCCTCCCTGATTTCGCCTTCATCCATCACGTAGATATAGTCCGCGTTACGCACCACGCTGATGCGGTGCGAAACAATCAGGATGGTCCGCCCGCGGAAAAAGGTCTCAAACTCCTTTAGAATTTCGGCCTCCGTGAGCGCATCCACGGCCGAAAGACAGTCGTCGAGCAGAATGAGCCCGGGCCGGCGAATCACGGCGCGCGCAATGGCCACCCGCTGTTTCTGGCCCCCGGAAAGGTTGATGCCCCGCTCCCCAAGCATCTGGTCAAGGCCCCCTGGAATCTGGGCCAGGTCTTTGCCAAACCGTGAAATTTCGAGCGCTTTTTCAAGCGCCGCAGGGTCCGCTTCCCAGCCGAACAGAATGTTGTTCCGGACCGTATCCGAAAAAAGGATGGTCTCCTGTGGCACCACGGCCAAGCCCTGCCGCAGCCCTTTCAGGTCGTATTCCATGATGTCCCGGCCGTTCAGAAGCACCGTGCCCGCGGGCGGTTCAAAGGTCCGCGTAAGAAGGTTCACCAGCGTGGTTTTGCCGGAACCCACGGTCCCGGCCAGGGCCACGACCCGGCCCTCCCTGATTTCAAGTGACACGTTTTTAAGCGAAGGCCGCGCGGCCGCGGGATACGTATAGGTCAGGCGCGTGACACGGATGTCGCCCGGCGTAAAGGGGGCGTTTCCGCCCTGCTCCTCCTCCACCGGCTGGGCCAGGAAGTTGCGGATGCGGCGGAGCGAGGCGGTGCCGCGCTGAATCATGTTGGCCACCCAGCCCAGGGCAATGAGCGGCCAGGCCAGCATGAGCACGAACAGGTTGAGCGCCACGAGGTTGCCGATGGTGAGGTCCCCTCGCATGACCGCATGGCCGCCGAAATAAAGGATGGCCAGCGTGGATAGGGAGGCCACAAAACCGAACAGCGGCCAGATAAAACCCGACATCCGTGCCAGCGACATGTGGGTCGTGTAGTATTTGTTGTTGGCGTCAAGAAAAAGCCCGGCCCGCCACGCTTCACGGCGGTAGGCCTTCACCTCCGCGATGCCGGCGTAACTTTCCTGCACCACGCTGTTGATGTCCGCCAGCCGCTCCTGCGCAACCCCATAAAGCGCGCCCATCCGCCGCAGCAGCGACAGCGACAGCACGGGCAACAGGAGCACGGGCGCAAGTGCGATGAGTGTGTAGGGAACGCTGACGCGGAACATGAGGAACAGGATGACCACGATATGGAAGAACGTGCGCAGGGTGTGCAAAATGCCGGCGCCAATCATTTCACGGACCTGGCCGAGGTCGTTGGAGGCGCGCGACATGATGTCACCGGTGCGGTTTTTGAGGTAAAAGGAGGCGGGCTGCGTGTGGAGATAGTCCAGAAAGTCTTTGCGCACATGGTATTCCATGTCCCGCGAAGCGCCCGTGATGGCCTGCCGCTGCCAGTACAGGAGCAGCGCCGCGCCGAGTGTCACGGCCAGAATGACAAGGATGGAATGGAGGACAAGGTCAGAGGTAAAGCGGCCGGCCCGGAGTTCGTCCACCAGGCGCTCCACCACCTTCACTGGCCAGGCGGAAAAGACCACGGACACAAAAACCGCGGCCACGGCCGTTGCCAGCCTTAGAGTATAAGGCCGCAGGTAATGAAAGAGAAAGGCGCGATCGCTGGAAAGAGGGTTCACACGGCCTGCACGTCGACCAGCCAGACCCCTTCCTTCTGGTCCGTCTCGCGGAAGCGCACCGCGATTTCCTCGTTGGGCGACGTGGTGACGGCCTTGCCCGCGTAGTCGGCCTGAATGGGGAGTTCGCGGTGGCCGCGGTCGATGAGCACCGCGAGCTGGATGGTGCGGGCCCGGCCAAAGTCGTTCAGCGCGTCGAGCGCGGCGCGTGCCGTGCGGCCCGTGAAGAGCACGTCATCAACAAGCACCACATCCTTGTCTTGGATGGAAAAGGGAATGTCCGTGGCCTTGACCGAGGGCTGTTTGAGCCGCGAACGGAAATCATCGCGGTAGAAGGTGATATCAAGGCTGCCGGTCTGGGGCGCGGCCTTTTCGATGGTTTTGATGCTCTCCGCAAGCCGCTTGGCCACCACCACGCCGCGGGTCAGCATGCCCACCAGCACGAGGTTTTCGGCGCCCTTGTTACGCTCAAGGATTTCGTGGGCCATGCGGTCGATGATGCGGCGGATCCCCTTTTCATCGAGCATCTGGTGTTTATCCTGTGTTTTCATAAAGCCCTAGCTCCTTTCTTTGTTTCGCGTTAACGCCCTTTTGGGAGCGACACCTGCAGGGCCTTGAAGTCCGCGCCCACGGGCTCTGAAACAGCCGCGGCCTGGCCCAGGAGCAGCCGGTTTTCAGCCTGCGGCAGACTGTCGGCATAGCGGGCCTCGGCCCGGGCGGTACCGTTGACAAAAAGGGTTGCGGCGCCATTGTGCCATTCGACCAGAAAACGGATGGGCAGGGCCAGTTCCTTATCCAACCGCCAGGTAACCGTGCCAATGCCCGCCTTAAGGTAAAGGCTGTCGTTTTTCATGTTCATATACAGACTCAAGGCCGCGCCCTTCAGTAACGCGGGCATGCACAACGCGTTTTTGTCAGCCGTAATGGCAAAGAAAAGCTGTTCGTCGCCCACGGTCTGGTGAAAGCGCGCAAGGTCGAATTCAATACGGCCCGACGCAATGCCAACGGGCAGCGGATAGGCCACACCGTACCGGACCTTGTCCGCGGCGCAGACAAACGGTTCCCCCTTGGGTTCGCCTTCGAGCGGGTCGTCCAGTACTTTGAACAACTGCGGCATGGCGGCCTTGGCCTCGGCGCGCAGGATCTCGGACTTTTTAACCTGCTGCTTTTGGAACAGGAAGAGCAGTACCAGCACCGCGACCGCAATCAGGGGAAGGAGCAGTGGTTGTTTGCTGAACATCCGGATACCTCTTTTTTAATCAGAACCGCTTGGCCACACTGAACAACGGAAGCACCGGCGTATTTTGCCGGATATCGTACTCCGGGCCCGCGCGCCGGGCAACCCAGAGCCCGGTATAAGTTACGCCCGCGCCAAGGGCAAAACCGCAAAGTACGTCCGATGGGTAATGCGCTCCCTTGTAAATTCGCGCAAGGCCGTTGAGCGCGGCCAGGGTGAAAAAATACTTATCCCAGTGGGGGAATGCATACCCCAAAATAATGGCCCCGGACAGGGCGAGCGATGCGGATTGCGAGGGAAAAGAATACTTTTCGGATGGAAAAATGCGCGTCATAAGGCCGTGCGAATAATCCCCCTGCGCGCCCGGCACCGCGAACATGGGGCGTTCGCGCTCAACGAACAGCTTGACGAGCTGGTTAGAGGCCACCACCGCGGCCGTAATGCAAAGGCCTGTTCCCCCAAACCGCCGGGCCTCCTGGTCGCTGTCGTAATACCCCCATCCATAGGAATAAGTGAAAATGAGGGGCGGCAGGATGGATGCGTCAGAGATGACCACTGCTGCGCCGTTAAAGAATTTGCAGCGCGTGCCGTTAATGGCAAGGAATGCTGAACTGTCGAGGGAGTAAAACGAGGCGTGGGAGGGGATGAAGAAAAAGAGAAGGAAAAACAAACTCACCCCCTTTCCCCCTCTCTCGCAGAGAGAGGGGGCCGGGTGGCTCAAAAAGTGGCGCATTAAGAATTGCGTTGGATGATGCCCCCCCTCTCTCTGCGAGAGAGGGGGGGAAAGGGGGGGTGAGTCAAAGCCCAAACCGGCTCCTCCGGCGGAGCACGGACTTTTCGCTGATCCCGGCCTTTTCCGCGGCCAGGGAGGTGTCGTTATCACAGCGTTCGAGGAGCCGGCCAAAATAGGCCTTTTCAAAGTCCGCGTTCGCGTCTTCAAAATTCATGGCCGACCAGTCCGCAAGAACGCCTTCGCGTTCAGGCCCTTCACGCAGGGAAACAGGAAGGTCGTTGACGTCAAGATACGGGCCGTCACCCATTGACACAGCGGAGAGCACCGCGTTTTCGAGCTCGCGCACATTGCCCTTCCACTCGTGCGTATAAAGACAACGCTGGGCGGCCTGCGTAAAACCGGCCAGGGTATGGCCCGTTTTCTCGCACGCTTTTTTCAGAAAATAGTCCAGGAGAAGCGGAAGGTCGTCGGGCCGTTCGGAAAGCGGCGGCACAAGGATGTTCACGACGTTCAACCGGTAATAAAGGTCTTCACGGAACTTTTTTTCAAGGATGAGGTCCTCGAGTTTCCGGTTGGTGGCCGAAAGGATGCGCGCGTCAACCGTGACTTCCCGGTTGCTGCCCACACGCTTGATTTTACCCTCCTGCAGCACCCGGAGCAGCTTGACCTGCGTGGAAAGCGTGGTCTCGCCGATTTCATCGAGAAAGACCGTGCCCCCCTTCGCCTCTTCGAAGAGGCCCGCGCGCGCGCGGTCCGCACCCGTAAAGGCCCCCTTTTCGTGGCCAAAGAGCTCGCTTTCGAGCAGCGTCTCGGGCAAGGCGCCGCAGTTGACGGGAAAGAAAGGCGCCGCGCTCCGGCGGCTTAAGGCGTGGATGCTGCGCGCAATGACCTCCTTGCCCGTGCCCGAATCGCCGGTGATGAGCACGATGGAGTCCGTGGGCGCCACCTTTTTAACCACCGAAAGGATGCGGCGGATGGCGGGTGAATTGCCGACCAGAGAAACCTGCCCCTCGCCAAAGCGTTCCCGAAGGCGCCGGTTTTCCATTGAAAGCTGGGTGAATTTACCCGCATTGACGATAGCCGCGGCGCAAAGATTAGCCAACCCCTGGAACAAGGTGAGATCGTCGAGGTCAAAAGGGACGCCCCCCTTTTTATCCGTCACCTCGACCACGCCGATGCGCTTTCCACGGCACTCCATGGGCACACAGAGCACGCTGTGCGGCGCGCTGTCAGGTTTGTCGGAACGGTAGCGCGGGTCTTTTTTGGCGTCTTCGATGAGCACAGGCACGCCTTCGGCCATGGAAAGCGACAACGCGCCCTCAGCACGCTTGACGGTCAGTCCCTTCTGCCGCATGAACGAAACATCCTGCATCATTTCAAGCATGAGCTCGCCGCTTTCCGGGTCGAGCAGGTAAAAGGCGCCGTTTCCGGATTCCATGACCTCCGAGATGAGGTCCATCATTTTACGCAAAAGGTCGCCGAGTTCCAGGGGCGCGAGCAGCACCTGGCTGGCGGTTAATAGGCTTTCGAGTTGTTTTTTCTGGTCCATAATGTCCAAACCGGACAAATCTGTCCTAATTATATAATGATGGGACCGGGGTTGTCAATGAAGCATGAAATCCGCAATCAGTATTTTAATCCGGTCCCGGCCGGAAAAATCACCCGGCTTTTTTTCCTGGGGCCCGTTGAGAACAGCCTGCACAACAGCTTTTAGCGTGGAGAGCGGTTCAGCCGTGAAAATTCCGGGCCGCTGTTCCTGCTGCAAAGCTTGGACGATTTCCAGCTGATGGTCGTTCGTATGTTCACCGAATTCCTTACGCCGCGGGACAAGGACCAGCGGGGTCCCGAACTTTTTGGCATTGATGATGGTTCCGATGCCCGCATGGGCGATGATGAAGCGCGCCTGTTGGATATGCCGGAGCGCCTCTTCGTACCCCAGCCAGGCCACGGCCTTCATGTTCCGCGGCGCGTAAAGGGAGCGGCCGGTCTGGGCAATGACCTCCTCCCCCCACTCCGGGGCCAGCGCATCCGCCTCGCGCAGCAGACGGTCAAACCCCTGAAAATGAGCGCCCACGGTCAGGTAAATCATATCAACCCGCCCGCGTAGCGCGCCTTTTTGCCGTATTTGTTTTTCAACGCTTCCCATTGGACAATGAACAGGTCCGTAACCGGATAGACCAGCCGCCCGGTCAGCGAGGGCGTACGCACCTGCGCGCTGCATTCCATGTAAATGAGCCGGGCGCCAAAGAGCGCTTTGCCGAGATAAAACGCCGGCACCGCGAGTTCCGCGCCGGTGGACAGAATGACATCAGGACGGAGGGCCTTGAGACGTTGCGCCATTTTGAACATCACGGAGGGAAAACGCAGGGGGTGCTCCGCGAAGTTTTCAAAATAAGTGGCGTTGGGGAGCGCTTGGGTCGTCGCTTCAAAGTAGGTGAAATAAAAAAGATTGTGCCCCTGGAAACAGTCCTGAAGCTCCAGGAGTTCCGTCAGATGGCCGCCGTGCGACGAAACGAGGAGGATGTTCTTTTTCACGTTGAATTAAGATAATTTCTTGAGCGGAAAGTGACAAGCCGCATCGGTGTTGTAAAAAAAGTATTTTACGCTTATGACCTCCAAAGCCCTTACCCTCCGGTGGCATCTGCAGAGCCTCCTGGCGCTCTTGCTTTTTGCATGCGCCCTTGTCCCTGCCTTACGCGAAAAGGGCGGGTTTTCCTTTGCATCGGCCTGCCTTGTACCATCCCTCGTATTGGTTATGTTAATGGCCCTGAGGCAGGGGGCGCTCCTTTTCGCGGAAAAACGTCTGCGGATGGCGGCCGCGGATTCCCTGCCGTTCTTTTCCCTTCCCTTGGTTCCCCTGGCCCTCACGGTCCTCGTCTTTCTTCCCTTCGACTTTCCCCAAAACTGGAACACGCACAGCGCCCGGCTCAAGACCCTTCTCTGGGCCGCGGACTATCTTTCCGTCTTAACCGCCGGTTGCCTGCTCGTGCGAATCATCCGCCGGCATTACGGCGAGAGCGTCCACTGTGTTCCTCTGCGCCTTTTTTTCATCACCGTGTTTCTGCTGGCAGCCCTCCTGGGCCTGCGCAAAGCAGACCGGTCGCTTTCAGGGGATGAAATCGGCTATTACAACATGACCCAGTCCCTTGCGCGCGACGTTGACATCAATCTTGACAACAACATGGACCCCGCGGTCCAGGTGCGGCACAGCTATCTTTTTCAAGGCGACACGCTCGCGGATTACGGGAGCATCATAACCCGCATGCGGTACACGGATGTCTTTTTCCATGGCGGCCCGGTCGTACATGACCCGGGCCGCTGGCGCATCTATTTTCCGGCCATGCCGGGCGCCCCCTTTGGCTGGGCCCTGCCCTACCGCATGGGCGGCCATATTGCGGTGCTGATTTTCCAGACCCTGCTGGTCTCCCTTCTTCTTCTGCTGCTCTTTGTGGCAGGCCAACGCGCGGGCTGGCCGGACTGGACAAGCGCGGCCCTTTCAGGCGGACTTCTGCTGACCGCGCCGATTCTTTTCTACATGCACTCCTACTGGGTCGAGGCAACCGGGGCGTTCCTCACCCTCGCTGGGATATCCGGCATCCGAAGCGCAAAATCATTGTACCGCGCCGGGGGTTGGCTGGCACTCTCGCTGCTCTGCTGGGTCCACATCCGTTTCGCGGTCATCCCGATTGCCGCGCTTGCAACGTTTCTGCTGTCCCGCAATACGGAAGGGCGCGCCAAGACGCTGGCCGCTGTGATTGTCCTTGCTGTCATGCTTCCGGTCCTGCCGTTCAACAAAGCCCATTCCGGCACTTTCCTTCCCAGCCCCGGAGAAACAAAACCCTCCACGCGGATACTCGACAGCCTTCAGAAAACGGCCGCAGGTCTGACTTCGGCCCCGGAATCGTCCCCGGCCCCGGTTGCAGCGGTTTCCGTGCTCGAACGCTTTTCGACACAGCATGAATTCCTGAAAAATCTCCTGCGCCCCCTTGTCAGCGGCCGGTACGGACTCTTCCTCTACAACCCGCTGATGGTGCTGGGCCTCCTCGGCCTCTTCTTTCTGCCTCGGCTTGTATGGGCTCCTGCGGCCGCCTACATTGCCCTCGTGCTGCTGGACCCTGGAATTGACGAAGGCCACATTCCACCGCGCTATTTCACCGCAATCATGCCCCTGCTTTTTCTCGGGCTGGGCGCATTCCGCGAACATGCCAACTTGAAACGCTGGCTTTTCGGCCTCAGCCTCCTTTCCCTTGCCATCGCGGCCTTCGGATTTGCGTATCCGGTGAAAATGGCGTTCGGACTCTTTAACCACGCCTGGATTGGAATCAGCCTCAAGCCCGGCTTTACGCTGCGCGAGGTGCTGGCCTGCCTGGGCTGGGCCGCGGTCGCGGGCCATCTCTTTTATAAGAGCCGTTTCCTTTCGCACGGCAACCATTCTAATTATATTTGAGTCATGAACCCCTCGGTCTTCAGCCTGCTCAACGCGCGCATCCTCTCGCATTACGAATCCGCACGTAAAATTCTGAGCAACAAGATGCCCGCCCCGCGCACGGCCATCCTCTACCCCACCTATGTCTGCAACCAGGCCTGCCCGGGCTGCGAATACCAGGAGGACAACCGGGGCATCGCGCGCATGATGACGCGCGCACAGCTCATGCATGCCGTGGACGAACTCGCGGCCTTAGGCGTACAGGGACTCGAATTCTGCGGAGGCGGGGAACCCACGCTGCACCCGGATCTGGCCCAGGCCATCCTCCGCCTGCGAAAGCGCGGCATCAGCATCGGCCTGCTCACAAACGGGACGCACCTTACCGGCAAACTGGCAAAAGTCGCGGTCCGGAACCTCTCCTACATACGCATCAGCCTCGATGCAGCGGACGCAGCCACCTTCAACCGCGTCAAACGGCCCAAGGATAAAAACGCGGGGTTTGCGCAGGTGGTGGCCAACATCCGTAAAATCGTTGCGCTCCGGAAAAAGGACAACGCGCCGGTCACGCTCAGCATCAAGTATCTCGTTTCGCGGCTGAACGCAGAGGGCCTCGAAAAGGCCGCTAAACTCGCCGCCTCCCTGGGCGTTGATTCACTCCAGTTCAAGAGCGTGCGTATTTTCAAAGGGCTGGAGCTGAAAAAAGAAGGCGACGCGATACGCCGCCGCATTGATGCACTGGCGAAAAAGTATCCTAAACTGGCGGTCCTCGGCGGCATTGACAAGGCCAACGTGACCATGAAATGCTGGCTTTCGCCCGTGCAAATCATGATTGACGCCATCGGCGAGGTCTTTGTCTGCTGCTATTACCGCCACCGCCGGGACACCCATGGCTTTGGTAACATTTTTAAAACGCCCTTAAAGAAAATCTGGTTCTCGAAAAGGCACTGGAAGGCCATCGCCTCCATCAAACCGGCCGAATGCAACCGGCTGGACTGCCGTTTCGCGGCGTATAACCAGATTATGGCCGATATGATGATCAAGGACAAGGCGCAGTTTGATTTTATATAAAACGCCGTAGTCGCAGAGCCCTTCCATGAAAATTGCCCTGATTAATCCTGATAACGGAAAAGCCATCAAGAAGGAGAACCTCGGTCTCCTGAGCCTGGCCACACACTTGAAAACGCACGGCCTTGACGTACGGCTGATTGATGAAGTTGCGGGCGACAAAACGCCGCAGGTTCTCCACGCGTTCTCGCCTGATGTGGTGGGCATCTCCTTTATGACCATGTTCGCCAAACGTGCCGCGGAAATTACCCGGCATGTACGGGAAAATCATCCGCGCGCAAAAATTATCTTCGGCGGAGCCCATCCCACGGCCTGCCCGGAGGAGAGCGCCGCCCTGGCCGACACGATCATTACCGGCGAAGCGGAAAGCTCACTTCTGGAGCATCTCCAAAAAGACCATTGGACGGAAAAAATCATCCAGGGCCGTTACGAACAGGACCTCGACGCCCTGCCCATTCCCGACCGGGGCCTGATTAACGCGGAGTATTACCTCGCGCAACGGATGGGAATCGCCGGCATACCCCTCCGGTCGCTTTCACTGTCAACCAGCCGGGGCTGCCCTTACCGCTGTATCTTCTGCCAAAATTCCAAGCGCACCGTGCCGGTGCGCGTTCACTCCATTTCCCGCGTTCTACAGGAGATACACCTGCTGACCGGAACGTACCAGGCCGAGTCGCTGGCGTTTGTAGATGAAAATTTCGCATTCAACCGGAACCGGCTGGCCGAACTCTGCCGAGGAATCATCAGGGAAAAGATCCGAATCAAATGGGAATGCCAGACATCCGCAAACCTCGTGGACGAGGAAATATTGTCACTGGCCAAACAGTCGGGCGCGGTTCAAATTGCCTTTGGTTTCGAATCCGGCAGCCAGCGCATCCTCAATACCCTGGGCAAAAAATCAACCGTGGAACAGAACCGCCGTGCCATCGCGCTCGTAAAAAAGGCCGGCCTGAAGGTCCGCGGTTGCTTCATGGTGGGCAACCCCACGGAAACCCTGGCCGACATCCGCCTGACGCAGGCGTTCATTCAAGGCAACGACATTGACTACACCGGAGTTTTCATGGCCACCCCGTATCCGGGGACCGAACTCTGGGACTACTGCGTAAACAACAACCTCATCGACAGCGCGACCGTTGACTACGACACGTTTACCACCGGTACGGACGTGACGCCCTACGCCTGCACCGCCGTTGACCGTCAAAGCCTGAAGCGCGTCTACGCGGAGACGGTCTACCAATCCATGCGGAAAAACTACGGGGGGCCGAGGCTTCTGCTCAAATGCATCCGGTATCCGAAAGAGGCCCTGGCTCTTCTCCGCGACCGCCTGCGTCCGGGCAAAGCAAAACAGTAAGGAAAACGGATGTTCTTGAAAAAAATGAAAGTCGCCGGTTACATTCTGTGTACTGCCATGACCGCGGCCTTCATTTATATTGTAGACTGGGACCGTGCCTTGGGACTGATTTCGGCGCTCAGCAGGCTCTCACTCGGTTTGTTCTGCGCGCTGACCATCCTGAGCCTGGCAATCGGTCTTATACGATTCCGGATGATCCTGGGCAATGTCTTTGGATTGAAAAGAACGGCCTACGTCTACTTTCTTTCTAAGACCGGAGGAAGCCTGACGCCCGGCCGGGTCGGTGATTTTGCCCCTTTTTTCGAAAAAGAATACCGCAGAAAGGAAACCGCATTCGCGATTCTGCTGGATAAGACCGTGGAGTTTTACGCGCTGCTGTTCGTCGGGACCGCTGGAATACTCCTGATGAACAACCTGCCTTTACCCCTGATCCTCTGCGCGGTCATTACGTTCGCCCTTGCGACCGCATTCATGCTCCTGCTGCGGCGCCAGCCTTTGTGGGAAAGGGCGCATCAGGCCGTCTCCATCCGATTCTCCTCGGAATCCGGGTCCAGGGCCTTCCTTGCGCGACTTCTGACCGGTTTTTTCTCAATGGCGGAAAAAGTCAGTTTTGAAACCCTCCGAATTGGGGTCCGGTACCCTGCGGCACTCGGTATGTCCGCTCTTTCTTTTTCCGTCACTATCGTCGCCACGCAGGTCCTGCTCCGAGCCTGCTCCATTGACATCAGTTATTTTCTTCTGCTGGAAATGATGACCCTGTCCGGTCTTCTGATGGTTATTTCCTTTATCCCTTCCGGGTTCGGTATTGTCGAACTATCGCTGCTTTATGTCATGACGCGCTACGGGGTGGACAAGAATGCCTTCGGCGCCTACGCCGTGGTCGCTCGCTTTCTGGGCCTGGCCCTTCCTTTCACCCTTTATCTGACTGCATTCTTGCTGACACGGAACCAGAACAAACATGAACATACTTCTCATTAACCCTCCGGGTAACGAATATGTCCGGGCCGGTTCCCGCTGGCCGCACAAGCGATCCATTGACCTGAAAATGGCCAATTATAATCCCTTCCCGTTCGCATTGGCCTATGCGGCCGCCACGTTGAAAAAGACGGGCCATACGGTCTCACTCATCGATTGCCCGGTCCTGCGCTGGGACATTGACCGTCTGAAAACCCACATCCGGGATTTCGCACCAAGCCTTATCATCATGGAAACCAGCGCCCCCAGCTACCCGGTTGACATAACCTGCGCCTCGCAGGTCCGCCCGGTCCCGGTCTGCGCCGCAGGGGCCTTTGCGACCGCTACCGTGAAGCAACACCTGGCGGACGGTTTTCCATATGTCTTCAAGGGCGAGTACATCCATTACATTGCGGACTTCGTTTCTGCATTCATCGCGGGCGCCCCCCTTCCCGGCTATGTCGCGCATCCGGGCAGGCCCGAGGCCGAACATGCGCCCCTGATTCCGGACCTGGACATACTGCCCTATCCGCTTCGTGAACAGATACCCCTGGAACGTTATCACGATCCATTTTCCAGAGGATTCAACATTGCCGTCATGGCGTCCATGGGCTGCCCTTTTTCCTGTATGTTCTGCACCCTGGCCCCCTACCAGGGCGGCATCCGCTACCGGCCTCGGCAACCGGACCGTGTGGTCGATGAAATCATCGCCCTGGGACGGACCCGGCGTTTTACGGAGATTATGTTTGACGATGACACCCTGACCGTCAGCAAGCCGCACCTCATTGCGCTGTGCCGTGAAATCATCGCCCGCGTACCACAGATCAAATGGAGCGGAATGGGAAACGTCCCCATTGATGACGAGACCGCGGACTGGATGCGCCGGGCCGGCTGCCGCGCAATCAAGCTGGGCGTGGAAAGCGGCGTGCAGGAGGTCCTGGACGCCATTCCAAAACGGATCACGCTTCAGCAAATTCGCGACACCTTTGACATCCTGAAAAAGCACCGCATCCGGCGGCACGCCACCCTCATGGTGGGATTGCCCGGCGACACCCCGGAACGTGCGAAAATTTCAGTGAATTTCATCCTGGGATTAAAGCCCGATTCTGTCCAGTTCAGCACCGCCATTCCCTATCCCGGGACCCGTTTTTATACGCTGGCATCCGAAAAGGGCTGGCTTTCGTCTGAAGATCCCGGTTGCTATAACGGCGCCGGCGCCACGCCGGTTTCCTATCCTGATTTTCCGGCAGCGGAAATTTACAAAGCCTACCAACAGGGCCTCCGCAAATGGCACCGTTATATGTTGCTGCACAAACCCGCCACTGTTTTCCACCATCTGCGGAATGTATTTTTACTGAATATAACACGGCGTTTCAACAAACAGAAAGGTCCCTGATATGCGCACCGACACGGTCGAAGGTAAAATTTACTTTGCGCACCTTTTCCATGCGTTGATTGATTTGCTGCCGCCATTGATGCGTAATTTCATTTTACGGAGGTTGCTGGGCCGCTTTCCCGTGGGTTCCTCCATTTACCGCGGAACGCGTTTTTCGGGAATCCGGAACATTTTCATCGGCAATGACAGCCATATCAATGTACGCTGCGGTCTATGGGCAGGAACGGTAGCCCGAATAACAATCGGTGACCATGTCGCCATCGCCCCGGAATGCCAGATGACCTGCCTGTCGCACGAAGGTTCAGACCTCACCCTGCGCCAGTCCGAAAAGGACATTACAATCAAGGACCACGCCTGGATCGGCATCCACGCAACGATACTGGCGGGGGTCACCATCGGCACAGGCGCCATTGTTGCCGCGGGTTCCGTGGTGGTGGAGGATGTGCCGGATTATACGGTCGTAGGCGGCGTGCCCGCGAAAGCGATAAAAGAACGCGTGTTGTCCCGGACCTTTTGATAAAGGGGCCCTATGTTCAGAATCAGACTATTATTCAGCAATATCTTATTTACAATCGCCGCCTTGAAAAACATCTTCCTGAACCTGAATTACATAAAATCCATTTACAGCAACAAAACATCCTCCCCGCTTCAAAAACATCTTCTCCTTAACACGCTCAGCAACTTCTCGGGTCCTTACGACGAATGGCGGATGAAACGGGTCAACAAGATGCTGGAGATATTCGGAATCGACTTCTTTAAGAACGCCCGAATTCTTGAACTCGGTTCGGGGTTTGGTGAAACCGGTGCTATTTTTGCCGAACTCGGTGCAAACGTTCTGTGTTTAGAGGGGCGCCAACAAAGCGTTAATGTCGCCAAATTACTTTACAGAAATCTGAGCAATTTCCGATGCGAACAGCACAATCTTGAGGACGATTTCTCCCACTTCGGACGATTCGACTTAATCATACACTTTGGAGTTCTTTATCACCTGCAGGAACCAAAAGTCAACCTGCACTACTGCATGAAATGCAGCGACCGCATTATTCTTGAGTCCGCAGTCGTTGACAGTCAAGACACCCAGTATTGCATTCGCGTTTCTGAAAACAGGTCCCTGGTCGATCAGTCCGTCATTGGTTTCGGCAGCCGTTTTTCACCTTTTTTTATTGAGAGTGTTTTTGAAGAGGCCGGATATAGCGTCCAGCGTCACTTTACCCGGGACCTTAACTTGAAGGGCTTTTTCGCCTACGATTGGAAACATCGAAGATTTGCCAGGGGCCGGGGACACTTACGACGGTTTTGGTACTTCAGTAAAAATACAGGTTCACACGTCAAAACCGGTACAGTCCCAACCGTCTCATAAACACGGTAATCAGGCTGCGTCCGAGCCGTGTATGATAAACGCGAATCGCACACCGGCTCGTTGCGCGCGTATAAAAAAGCGCTAAAAACGTTCCCGCGACACCGAATTTTCTTTTCAACCCTCTTTTAAAGTTCGCCCTTTTTACTTCCAGGCTGACTGCGGCCCCCTCCATCAGGAGCGCCGTTCTCTTTTCCGCTAAGAGCTCGGGGGTGTCAAAGAGCGGCGTATTGTCAAAATGGGTCAGTCGGTTGATATTGTCGTCCAGTTCCCCGATCCAACGGCCGGTTTCACTGACAAACCGGTTCAATTCCGTACCTGGGAAAGGGATGAGATTAAAAAAGAAAACGATGGAGACAGGGTATTTCCGGGCCAAGGCAAAGGAAAGACGGACGTCCGCCTCCGTTTCCGTGGGAGAGCCGATGATAAAGGAAAGCCCGACATCATAGCCCAATTCACAGGCGGTCTGGATGGCGTTTTCAATCTGGGCCAGGGTTTCGCCTTTTTTAATAATCTTCAGGACCCGTTCGCTCCCGGATTCGACACCAATGAGCATATGCCGGAAACCGACGCTTTTCATGTCCGCGAGCAATTCACGCGTCACTTTGTCCGCCCGGATTCCAGTGGGACAGAGGAGGGTGAGACCGGTCATATCACCCTCCCGAATCATCCGGCACAACCGGGTGACCCGTTCGGGCACCAGCGTAAAATTGTCGTCGTTAATTGAAAAGGTACGTTCTCCCTTATCATACCAGTATTTGATTTCACTGAAAACGCTTTCTGCGGATCGCATCCGGAAACCCTTTCCGAAATGGCTGTGCGTGACACAGAAGATGCAGGCGTACGGACAGCCGCGGGAGGTGATAATCCCGACGTTGCCATACTTATCCATTTCAAATCCCCGGTATTTCGGAAAGGACAGTTCGTCCAGCTCGCGGCATAACGGCGCGTCGTCATTTTCAATGACCGCACCGTCCCGGTAAATCAGGTTTTTGATGGAACCGGGCGCAACGCCCTGGCACAATTCGAGCAGCGCGCGCTCCGCCTCATGTTTGATGGCAAAATCCGCAACCGTGTCCTCGAGGACCTTTGCGCGGTACAACGACACATGGGGACCGCCCAAAACAATAGGATAGGAATCCGACTTTAACGCTGCAATGAATCCGTAGAGTTTTCTGTACATCAGCGTAATGCAGGATATCCCGACCAAATCCGGCCCGGTTTCCCGGATTCGTTCTTTGACATATTCGACGGAATACCCCAACCGCATGTCCACAACGGATGTCCGGATGCCTTCTCCTTGCAGCACTTCACATAAATACCCGATGCCGCAATGCGGTTCGGAAGGCAAATCATCGACCTTGGCAGCACTTCCCGCATCATGGGTCTGCACGATACCCGGAATGATGAATAGCACATTTTTATACTTCACGAAAACAGCCTCAATTCATATTTTCTTTTCCAAAGCACTTACTTCAAAATAAAAAACCCTATCGGCTTGCAAGCAAGATAAAATCCGATTGATTTTTCCCTTGAATCCCGGTTCCTGTTTTTTCCATTTTTCTTTTCCGGGTTTTCCGCGTCGCACCCCCAACCCAAGGACCCTGCCATGCCGTTACTTTTCGATTATCCCCTCGAACAGCTCAAGACTTACAAAGGCATCAACCCCCGGCCCGTTGATTTTGACGCCTTCTGGGACAAAGGGCTGGCTGAGATGCGCGCGCTGGACCCCAAGGTCGAAATCAAACCCGCGGAGTTCCAGACTCCTTATGCCGAATGCAGCCACCTTTTTTTCACGGGCATGGGCAATGCGCGCGTGCATGCAAAACTGATACGCCCGAAAAAAATGGAAGGCAAAAAGCCGGCCATCGTCATGTTCCACGGATACAGCGGCCATTCGGGCGACTGGGTCGGAAAACTGGGGTACGCGGCCCTGGGCTGCACCGTGGCGGCCCTCGATTGCCGCGGCCAGGCCGGCCTTTCTGAGGACTCCGGCAATCCCAAAGGCTGGACCCTGCGCGGCCATATTGTCCGCGGCCTGGACGATTCACCCGAAAATCTCTACTACCGCAACATGTTCCTCGACACCGCGCAGCTCACAAAAATTGTCATGGAAATGCCCGGCGTGGACCCGGCCCGCGTGGGCGCCATGGGCGGCAGCCAGGGCGGCGCGCTCACCCTCGCCTGCGCCGCGCTCGAACCCCGCATCAAACGGGCCGCGCCCGTGTATCCCTTCCTGTCCGATTACAAGCGGGTCTGGGACCTGGACCTCGCGGCCAATGCCTACGCCGAAATCCAGGACTATTTCCGCAACTTCGACCCGCGTCACGAGCGCGAAAACGAAATCTTCACAAAACTGGGCTACGTGGACATCCAGTTCCTCTGCCCGCGCATCAAGGGCGAAGTGCTCATGGGCATCGGCTTCCAGGACAGGATATGCCCGCCGTCCAGCCAGTTCGCGGCCTACAATAAGATTACGGCGAAAAAATCCTACGTTGCCTACCCTGACTTTGGCCACGAAAACCTGCCCGACTTCGGGGAAAAGACCTTTGACTTCATGATGGGGCTATGAAACAAGGTTTTATGGAAATTTAGCTTGGCAGAACATCGGGCGAATTTTATTTTACTTATAACCAATGACACTCCGAAAAAAGGCCCCGCTTATCCTTGTACTTTCCCTCAGCGGACTTTTCATATGCCTGAACATCGCGCTCCGTGTTTTTTTATCAAAAAGCTACGGACGGCTCGAGCAACGCGAAATGACGATCAACCTTCAAAGAGCCGCCGACGCCCTGTATGGCACTGTCAAGCAACTGGCCGTTACTGCGGCGGATTATTCGGTTTGGGACGAAACCTACGCCTTTGCCATGGATAAAAACCCCGATTATATCAAGAGAAACCTCAGCGAAGACGTCTCCGAAAACCTCAAGGTCAATATTGTGCTCATCGTCAACGAAACGGCGGAATTCCTCGGGGGCACGAGTTATGACCTTGTCAAGAATGTCCCAGGCCCCATTCCAGAAGCAATAAAAACCTATGTGTCCGGCAACCGGACCCTGGTCAACCACCCCAATGAAAAAAGCCGCATCAAAGGGCTTGTTTTCCTGCCCGGGTTCCCCCCGATGCTGGTCGGGGCGAGCGCCATCGTGACCAGTGACTTAAAAGGGCCCGTGCGGGGTTCTTTCATTGTCGGCCGGTACCTCGATTCGCTCGAAATCGCCAATTTGTCCGACATCACGCATCTGTCCTTGTCCTGTAAACAATTACCTTTGGAAGACGGACGTGTCCCCGGCACGACTTCGAGCGATTCATTTTTCATTTCCACGCTCAGTCAAGACAGCCTCCAGGGCTCCGTTCTGGTCCGCGATATCAACAACCACCCGGCCCTTCTGCTCATCGTAAAAATGAAGCGTGATATTTATCTGCAGGGCATAAAAAACCTCACCCTCTTCAGCTCTCTGCTCGCTTTCATCGGCGTCTTTTTCACCCTGCTGACCCTTCTTCTTTTCGAAGGTCTCATCCTCCGTCGCCTTTCTCTCCTCACGTCCAGCGTCGGGCGCATCGGCACGAATAAGGACTTTTCCAAACACGTTGTGATATCCGGCAGGGACGAACTGGCCACATTGGCAACCACCATCAACAGCACACTCGAGGCTCTGACACAGGCCGACACCGCGCTGCGCGAAAGCGAGGAAAAGTTCCGCCTCGCCTTCGAAAGCTCACGCGACGCCATTGTCTGGGTCAACCCCGATTCCGGGGCCCTCGTCAACTGCAACCACGCAACCGAGCGCCTGCTCGAACGCGACCGGGGCGAAATCATTTCCACAAGCCAGGCGTGCCTCTTTAACCCGGAAAAGGCCGCGGCCTGCGCCACCCTGTTCATCGACCTGGCCCAGGGCGACAAGGGCTTCGAAATCGAGACCGAGGTCTTCACTAAAAGCGCGGAGGTGCGGAACGTCATCGCCACGGCCGCGTACATCAATATCCACGGCGAACGGCTCATCCAGGGCGCGTTCCGCGACATCACGGAAAAAATACAGGCCGAGGCGGAAAAGAAGCAATTGCAGGAACAGTTGATCCAGGCCCAGAAAATGGAGGTCATCGGCCAACTCGCGGGCGGCGTGGCCCACGACTTCAACAACATGCTCGCGGGTATTTCGGGCTTCGCGGAACTCATCCAGCGCAAGTTCGGCGCGGGCAACCCGGTCCTCGACCGCTATGCGGCCACCATCTTTGACACGGCCAAGGGGGCGGCCGAACTCACGGCCAAGCTGCTCGCCTACGCGCGCAAAGGCAAGTACGAAATGGCGCTCGTGAATATCAACACCGGGGTCCGCGACATCCTGCGCATCCTCGAGCACACCGTCGATAAAAAAATCATTATCACGCAATCGCTCCGGGCGCATCCCGACACCGTGGTCGGCGACCGCGGCCAGCTGCAGAACGCGATCATGAACCTCGCCATGAACGCCGTGGACGCCATGCCCAAAGGCGGCGAACTCACCTTTGCCAGCGAAGTGGTCACGCTGGGTGCGGCCTACCTTAAAACCCATCCCTATAAGATATCCGCGGGCACCTATGTCATGCTTTCCATTACCGACACAGGCATGGGCATGGACGAAAAGGTAAAGGCCAAACTCTTTGAACCCTTCTTCACCACCAAGGGACCGGGCAAGGGCACGGGCCTGGGCCTGGCCAGCGTCTATGGTACGGTGAAAAACCACAACGGCTCCATCGAGGTTTACACCGAGTTGGGCAAAGGCACCTCCTTTAAAATATACCTCCCCCTCTCCAAGGCCTCGGACGAGGCGCATGCCCTGGATACCGCGCCCGTGCACATGGGCCACGGCACCATCCTGATTGTCGACGACGAACGTCTTATACGCGACATGGCCGCGGAAATACTAAAGGAAATCGGGTACACGGTCCTCACCGCCGCGGACGGGCAGGCGGCCGTGGAATTCTACCGCGACCACTTCAAGGAAATTGACCTCATCATCCTCGACCTCATAATGCCAAAGATGGGCGGGGTCGACTGCTTCTTTGAACTTAAAAAAATAAATCCCGGCGTGCGCGCTATCATCGCCTCGGGCTATTCCGCCAACGGCGACGCACAAAAAATGCTTTCCAACGGCGCCAAAGGCTTCATCCAGAAACCCTTCGATATCCCGCGCCTCTCCAAGCTTATCCAGGACGCCCTCCAGAATAAGATTGAAGCCATCGACCGGTAGGTTGAGGGGGTTATTTCGGCAGGCCTTTGATGATGTTCTTGCCTTTGAGCGCGGCCAGGAAGGCCTTTTCGTCGGGATACATGTCAAACATCTGGGTCACGCCCACGCATTCGAAGAGCCCGTAGAGCTCTTCGCGAACGCCAATGAACACCAGCCAACCGTCCTTCAACGCTATCTGCCTCCGGAGCGCAAGCAAAATACTGATCATGTCGCTGTAGATGCACTTGATTTTTGAGAAATCAAGGGCGAGGAAGATGCTACCGGTCTCGACCTGGCTGTGGAGGTAATCGCTGAACTGGCGGACCGCGACGAGGTTTTCAAGGGGCTGGCTGAACGTGATGACCTTGAAGTGTTCGACCTTGGACACGGTGACGGTTGCCAGGGGATCGTTCGTCTCCTCTTTAAGGCCCTGAAAGACCGATTCATCGCTGAATATATGGATGATTTTATGCAGGTTGAGTTCATAGAGTTTGTTGAGGAAACCGGACTGGCGGCAGAGCAGGTGGAGTTCGCCGTCCTGGTAGGTAACGCTCTTCCAGAGCTTGATGAGGACGCCAAAACCCGTGCTGTCGATGTGGCTGACCTCGTTGATGTCAATGACAACTTTGTGGCCGCGTGACTCGGTAATCTCGCTCATGACAAAGTCCACGGACTGATGATCGAGCGAGCCCTTGAGCCGGTAAATGCTGTATTCACCAAAAGCCTGTTTTTTTATTTCCATCGATTACGCTCCTTACGTTCGTTTTCCCTCTTAATGTGTAACATATATTTTTCAGGACGGGAAGACAACAGAAAGAAGGGGGGGCGGCTTCTTTCGAAAATAATTATATTTCCCGCATGGAATTCTTCCGTTATTCCGACAACGCCCGCCACATGCAGGCCTCCGAAATCCGCGAGCTCATGAAGCTCGCCAGCCGGCCCGGCATCATCGCGCTCGGCGGCGGTTCACCCGACGGCAAAAGCTTTCCCGTGGCCGAGGTGGCCGGCATTTTAAAGGGCCTGACCGATGCCGAAACCCGCGCGGCCTTCCAATACGGCACAACCGGCGGATACCCGCCGCTCCTCGAACAGCTCCGGAAGCGCATGGCGGGCCAGGGGCTTTCGCTCGCGGGCCAGCAGGTGCAAATCACGACCGGCGCGCAGCAAGGACTCTACCTCACGGCCAAAGCCCTGCTCAACCCCGGGGACACCGTGCTCCTCGAATCCCCCTCGTTCATCGGTGCGGTCGCGGCGTTCAAGTCACTCCGCGCCGACCTGGCCTGGGCCCCGCTCCAAAACGACGGCATGGATGTCAGCGCCGCGGAAGCGATCTTGAAAAAACTCTCCGCCGAGGGTCGCCTCCCCAAGTTCATCTACACCATCCCTAACTTCCAGAATCCCGCGGGCCTCACAATGTCGCAGGCCAAACGGAAGGCGCTCCTTGCGCTCGCGCTCCATTACAACGTGCCCATCCTCGAGGACGACCCGTACGGCGAACTGTACTTTGAAGGCATGGCTGCGGACTACGCGCCCATCAAAAAGCTCCCGGGCGCCGAGAGCTGCGTGCTCTATCTCAACACCTTCTCAAAAATCCTCTCCCCGGGCATGCGGCTCGGCTGGATTACAGGTCCCGAAGCGCTGGTCGCTCAGCTCGAGATTGCCAAGCAGTCCGTAGACGCCTGCTCCTCGTCCTATACGCAAGTCATTGCCGAACGTTACCTGGCCAAAGGGTTTGTCCAGGGCTATGTCGAAAAAATGCGCGATATTTACCGCAGCAAGTGTAACCTTATGCTCCTGGCATTGAAAAAACACCTGCCCCCGCAAGCCTCCTGGTCGGTTCCGCAGGGCGGCTTTTTCGTCTGGGTCACGCTTCCCGAAGGGATAAGCGCGCGAACCCTGTTTGACCGGGCCTTAAAACGGAACGTGGCCTTTGTCACGGGCGCCCCCTTTTGCGAGGCCGGCAAGGGTGACCATTACGCGCGGCTGGCGTTCAGCAACGCGTCGTTCGATGACATTGAAAAAGGCGTGCAGATCATCGGGCAGGAGATGAAGGGGATGCTTCCATGAACAAACTCCTTAACTTCTTCAACACCCGCGACCGCTTCGCTAAAGCCAACGGCATCACACTGGTTGAAATCAAACCCGGCTACGCCCGTGCTGTCCTCAAAGCCGAAGAACGCCACCTGAACGGCGTGGACACAGTACAGGGCGGCGCGCTCTTTACGCTCGCGGACCTCGCGTTTGCAGCAGCCGCCAATTCGCACGGCACCGTGGCCGTTGCGCTCAACGTCAACATTTCATTTCTCAAGGCGGGGTTATCGGGGCAGACCTTTACGGCCGAGGCCAGGGAGAATTCGAAGAGCTCCAAAATCGGCTCGTACACGGTCGAGGTACGGAACGAGAAGAACGAACTCGCGGCCCTTTTCCAAGGCACCGCATTCCGTAAGGATCAGCTTCTTCCCCTTTAGCACCGCGCCCCTTCGGCTTCATTGCTTCCCAGTTTTCGTGGAAATGGGTGTAATGCGAGAAAAAATCGGGCCGGTTCGATCGTACCGCAAGCGTTCCGGGCGGTTAATCCGATTTTTTTGAGCGTTACACCCATTTCCACTGCATAAAATTTGGATTATTATCATATTAATTTAATTTGGTACCGGATAAAATAAGGATTAAGCTTGAAATAAGCATTGCAAGGCAACATGGATAAACGCGCGAAGAACTTTTGCAACCGCTATGAATTCAAAGAGATACCAAACGAAGTGTATTTAACAAGCACCATTGTAGTGGGTTAATTCGCTTGCTTTCTTTAAGTAAAAAAGGCTATATAAATGATTCGAATATTTTTAAAACACATCTACATTAACAAAGGAGTCCTCATGTTTAAAGCCCTCACAATGACGGCAGTCCTCATGCTGGCTGCTGTTCTGGTCGCACAGGATGCGGCCCCTGCAGGTCCGGTCACCACACCATATGGACAGGCCCAGTACCGTCTACGCCTCCGCATGTTCAACCAGACTCCGCTGACCGGTGACGCTTACAGCACCCTGGACTATGCCAATCAACTCGGTTTCCTGGCCGGTCTAAAAGTCAAAGTGAATGACGAAGTCTTCATGCAGTTCCAGGCCGGTAATGATGCCATTTCAACGGAAGCGGTCTCCTGGTCCACTAACAACTGGGGCGCGGTGGGTCATACCAAGGGCGTTTCACCCTATTTCCACCTGGCCTATGCAAAATACACATCAAAAATGATGTACATCGTGGCCGGTATCCAGCCCGTTGCCAGCAACGGCCCCCTGGACCTCGTTGAACGCTCCATGATTGCCAACAATTATAAAGAAGCGGGTCTGGTGACCTGGATTGTGGGCACCAATAACGGTATGGCCGGCCTCAAACTGGGTGCGCCCATCCTGAAAGAAGGCTTCAAACTCGGCGCGGAACTTTTCACCAGTGTCACAGCAACCCGTTCACAAACCCTCATGCTCGATGCCAAGAGCAACCCGAGTTCTGTCATGCTTCTTCTGGATCTGCCCATGAGCGTCTCCGCGCTTACCCTCACCCCCCAGGCCGTGGCCATCGTCAACCGTAATTACAACAGCACCACGGAAAAGGGCGACCATGAAGTGGGCGGCGGCTTTGCCGCAAGCTACAAGGTCATGGACGGTTTCTCAGTCACGGCGTGCCTTGGCGTGGCCATGGTGGCCAACACCAACAGCGGCGTGGGCGTGGTAACGACCACCAAGACCCTTCTGACCAATGTGGATACACTGCATAACAATGCCCTTTACAAAACAACGTATGATACCGCCAAGGAATACACGCAGCAGGGCATCATCGGCGGTCTTGGCGCCACCTATAAGGTCGGCCCCGGCAACGCCATTATTGACTTCAAGTACAGCTCTGACGAAAACACATCACTCGTGGATTCCAAGAGTTCCTACATCTATTTTGACGGCAAGTACGGCTGGGACGTGAACAAGAATTTCCAGATTATGCCCCGTGTCCGTATTTTCCTGACGCAGTTTGACAAACTCGCCACCACGACGCTGGAATCGAAGATGGAAACCCGTCCAGAAGTCATTTTCACGGGAAAGTTCTAAAACCGTAACAGGAGCTGAATTATTATGAAAGCACTTAAACTTATCGTCACCGCGCTCGCGGTTCTCGGCCTTCTGGGCCTTGCCTCCTGCGCCAAAAAAGAAGTCAAGCCCCAGACCCTCAAGATCGGCGCCATCTTCGCGGTCACGGGACCGGCCAGCTTCCTCGGCGCGCCCGAGGAAAAGACGGCCCGCATGTTCGTGGACCAGGTCAACGCGACCGGCGGCATCCATGGCCTCAAACTTGAGCTTGTTGTCAAGGATTCCAAGGGCAGCCCTGAAAACGCGATCTCGTTCGCCAAGCAGTTGATTACCGAAGACAAGGTCTTCGCCATTGTGGGCCCCTCCACCACCGGCGAAACCATGGCCATCAAGAAAATCTGCGACGACGCCAAGGTCATCCTTGTGTCCTGCGCCGCGGGCGAGGCCATCGTGAACCCGGTCTCCCGTTACGTGTTCAAGGTCCCGCAGAAGGACAGCCAGGCCGCCCAGCGCATCTTCGAGCTCATGAACAAAATGGGCATCAAGAAAATCGGCGTGGTCTCAAGCAACACCGGTTTCGGCAAAGGTGGCAAGGACCAGCTCGAAAAGCTGGCCCCGGCCGCAGGCGTCGAAATCGTCATCAGTGAAGTGTATGACAAGGAAGCCACGGACCTCACGGGCGTGCTCACCAAGCTCAAGGGCAAAAAGGTCGAGGCCGTGGTCAACTGGTCCATCGAACCGGCCCAGGCCCTCGTGGCCAAAAACCTGAGGCAGCTTGGCATGAAGGTGCCCCTGTTCCAGAGCCACGGCTTTGGCAACATCCGTTACGTCCAGGAAGCGGGTGAAGCGGCCGAAGGCATCATTTTCCCGAGCGGACGCCTTCTGGTCACGGCCGTGTTACCCGAAGGCCATCCGCAGAAGGCCGTACTCACCAAGTACAAGGCCGATTACGAGGCCCTATACAAGGAAGATGTGAGCACCTTCGGCGGCCACGCCTACGATGCCATGCTCGTCCTGACCTCGGCCATCAAAACCGCGGGCGCCGAATCGGAAAAGGTCCGCGACGCCATTGAAAACACCCAGGGCCTCGTGGGCACCGCGGGCGTATTCTATTTTTCGGCCGAAGACCACAACGGCCTCACACTCAATGCGTTCGAGATGCTGACGGTCAAGGACGGTCAGTTCGCGATTCTCGCCAACTGACGCGAAATTACATGAAGTAAAACAAGGGGGACGCAGAAATGCGCCCCCTTTTTCTTGATGTGATCCGGACCGGAGGGTTATTTTAACGGACGATGGATCAAGTCCTCCAATACCTGCTCTCGGGCCTCACCATCGGCAGTATCTATGCCATCGTGGCCATCGGCTACAATATTATCTACAATACCACGGGCATCATCAATTTTGCCCAGGGCGAGTTCCTGATGGTGGGCGCCATGACCGCCATCAGCCTCCAGACCGTGGTGCCCCTGCCCATAGCCGTGGCGGGCGGCATCGCGGTCACGGCCCTGCTCGCGGCCCTGCTCGAACTGGTGTTCCTGCGCTGGCTTAAAAACCCCTCTGTGCTGCGCATGATTGTCATCACCATCGGGCTCTCCATCCTCATCCGCGAGGCCGCGCTCCTCATCTGGGACGAAAAAGTGCGCTCCCTCCCCTTCTTCACCGGCAACGAGGTCTCGTCCGTGAGCCTGTTCGGGGCCCGTGTCTCGCCCCAGGTCTTCTGGGTGCTGGGTGTAAGCACGGCCTTGGTCACCGCGCTCTCCCTCTTTTTCAAGTTCACGCTTACCGGAAGGGCCATGCGCGCCTGCGCGGCCAGCCGCGCCGCAGCCGCACTCTGCGGCATCCCGGTGCGCAACATGGTGACGCTCTCCTTCCTGCTCGCGGGCGCCACGGGCGCGCTGGCCGGGTGCCTCATCTCCCCCATCACGCAGACCCAGTACGACTGCGGCACCCCGCTCGCCATCAAGGGCTTTGCCGTGGCCGTGTTCGGCGGCCTGGGCAACAGCGCGGCCGCCGTAGCGGCCGGTCTCATCCTGGGGCTGCTCGAAACCTTCAGCATCATCGTCCTTCCCCTGGCCTACAAGGACGCGCTTTCCATCGCCGTGATGCTCCTTGTGCTTGTGGCCCGTCCCGGCGGCCTCTTCGGCTCACGTGAAATGACGCGCCTCAAGGAGTATTGACCGCCATGACTTCGCAACGCCGTCTCCCGTTCGCCCTTTTTCTCGCGCTTGTCGCTGGCATCCAGTTCGTTTCCACGGCAGCGGGCGCGGACTATTACCTCATCCAACTCACCATGGCCGCGTACTACAGTATGACCGTATTGGGCCTCACCCTGCTCATGGGATATGCCGGGCAGATTTCCATGGGGCACGCGGCCTTTTTCGCCATCGGCGGGTATACCACGGCCGTGCTGACCACACACGGCCATTCGCCCGCTCTCGCGCTGGTGCTGGCGCTCGTTCTGGCACTGGGGGTGGCCATCCTGCTGGGCCTGCCCGTGCTGCGGCTCAAAGGCCATTACCTGGCCATGGCCACGCTCGGTTTCGGGACCATCGTCTACCGGGTCCTTCTGGGCGGACGCCTTTTTGGGGAGGCGGACGGCCTTTCGGACGTGCCGCCCATGCACATTGCGCCGGGCCTGGTCATCAGTGGTGCATCGGAATACCGCGTGGTCAACTATTATTTCGCCTTCGGGCTGGTATTCCTCTCCATGATCCTGTTGACCGGGCTCATCCGCTCTCGTGCAGGACGCGCGCTCCGCGCCCTGCATGGAAGCGAGGAGGCAGCCGCGGCTTGCGGTGTGGACGCATCGCGCTGCAAACTCGCGGTCTTTGCGATTTCGGCTTGTTTCGCATGCCTGGGCGGCGTCTTTCTCACGCACTATAACGGCAGCATCGGCCCCTCCGAGGCCGGCATCATGAAATCGGTCCGCTACGTGGCCATTGTGGCCGCGGGCGGCATGGGAAACCTCTGGGGTACGCTCTTCATCGGCACACTGCTGAACTTCATGTCCCTGCGCGGCCTGTTCGGAAGCTACGACGACGCGGTCTTCGGCGTCATTCTGATTGCCATCATGCTCTTCGCGCCCGAAGGTGTTTTAAACAGGGGTTGGCTCACGCAATGGAAACGTTCCTCGAAATAAAAGGGCTCTGCCGTGCGTTCGGCGGCCTGCGCGCCGTGGACAACGTCAGTTTTGACGTCACAACGGGCGTCATTCAGGCGGTCATCGGCCCCAACGGCGCGGGCAAGACCACGCTTTTCAACTGCGTGGCCGGCAGCCTCCGTCCCGACAGCGGGTCCGTGAGTTTCTGCGGCCGCGACATCACGGGCCAGCCTCCGCACCGCATCGCGCGGGCGGGCATTTCACGTACGTTCCAGAACATCCGGCTCTTCTCCAATATGACCGTGCTCGAGAATGTACTCGTGGGCCTGCATACCCGCGGTTGCGCCGGCTTTTTAGCCGGCATGCTCCGCCTGCCATCCGCCAAGCGCGAGGAAAAACAGCTGCGCGCCCAAGGCGAGAGCGTGGTGAAGGAACTCGGCCTCTCAGAAATACGTGACCGCCCCTGCGCGGGCCTCTCGTTTGGCGAACAGCGCGGCGTGGAACTCGCGCGCGCCGTGGTGTCGCGCCCCAAACTGCTGCTTCTGGACGAACCCGCGGCCGGGCTCAATATGCACGAGACGCACGCACTCGCCAACCGCATCAAGTCCATTCGCGACAGCGGCATCACGGTGCTTCTGGTGGAACACGACATGTCGCTTGTCATGGACATCTCGGAACGGATCGTGGTCCTGGCAAGTGGACGGAAAATCGCGGACGGAACACCCAAGGACATCCAGGCCAACCCCGAAGTCGTGCGCGTCTACCTGGGGGACGACGATGCTTAAGGTGCGCAACCTCGAAGCCGGATACGGCAGCTTGCGCGTGCTCAAAGGCGTGTCGCTCCATGTGCGCGAAGGCGAAATCGTAGCATTGATAGGCGCCAATGGCGCGGGCAAAAGCACGCTGCTCAAGACCGTGTCCGGCCTGCTGCCCGTGCGCAACGGCGAGGTGGAGGTGGCGGGCGCATCTATCGTCAATGCGCGGCCCGAAGCCATTGTGATGGCGGGCTGCGTGCACGTGCCCGAAGGCCGGCAGGTCTTTGCCCCGCTCACAGTGGAGGAAAACCTGCTCCTGGGCGCCTATACGCGCCTCACACGCGGCCTGCACGACGAAGCGGCAAAAACGCTGAAGGAAGTACACCGGCTTTTTCCCGTGCTCAAGGCGCGCGCCGGGCAGTACGCCGGCACCCTCTCCGGAGGCGAGCAGCAGATGCTGGCCATCGGCCGCGCACTCATGGCCGCGCCCCGGTTGCTCATGCTCGACGAACCCTCGATGGGCGTGGCCCCGCTCCTGGTCAAAGAAATTTTCGCGGCCGTACGGCGCCTGCGCGATGCAGGCAAGACGATCCTGATTGTGGAACAGAACGCCAAGGCGTCGCTGAATATCGCGGACCGCGGCTATGTCATCGAGACCGGGACCCTCGTACTCGACGGTGACGGCCGCGACCTGCTCGACAACCCGGACGTCCAGCGCGCCTATCTGGGCAAAGAATACAAACGTATCAACGATTAAGGGCGCATCGCATGCGCCCCTAGGAGGCCCTCATGTACAATCCCAAGGCCGAATCCATCCAGCGCGACGAACTGGAGCAGATGCAGTTTGAGCGGCTGCAGAGCACGATAAACCGTGTCACCCGGAACGTCGCATTCTACCGGGAGCTGTTTGACGCGAACCGGATCCAGCTGGAAAAGATAAAAAGCATCCGCGATGTGACCGTCCTCCCCTTCACCACCCGGGAGGACCTTACAAAGAGCTACCCCTACGGTCTCTTTGCCGTGCCCCTGAAGGACATCGTGCGCATCCATTCGACCTCGGGCACTACCGGGCAGCCCATCGCCAT
>JAZDKP010000242.1:0-16370 GCA_043802925.1 Fibrobacterota bacterium
ATTAATATTGTCTTCATCAGATGCAATCCACTGGAAAACGTGCCCGTCAGAAACCAACGAGAATTACAGAAAGATATTCTTTAACGAGAATAAATTCGTTGCCCTATGTAACGACGGTTCGCTTTATTCATCGCTCGATGGCAACACATGGTCCCGGGTCGCTACAGATAAGAATATGGCCGACTTGTCATATAGTATTACTTCTGGAAACGGCCAATTTGTTGCAGTAGGAGCTTCCGGATTCATCCTGACCTCAAACGACGGCGCTAGTTGGCAGAGAATACGTTCGCCAACCCAAATGGATCTTCATTCAGTAGTGTTTGGTAACAATCTATTTGTTGCCGTAGGCTACTTTGGAACAATTATAACATCTCCTGCAGTGATCAAAACGGAAATCTTGAAAATTAAGAACCCGATTTGACTTTAACCATATATGCGCTGTTTTACGTAAGACCTAACAGAAATCGGAATATCAATTTAATCTGAATTCAAGTGATAAGAATCTCAGTCACACAATGACCCAGCACCTTTTCAGTCCGCCTGCCCGCCATCCTCAAATACATCGTGCTTCGACTTCGCTCAAGCACAAGTATTCCGGCATGAAGTCCCCGGCATCCTCCGTTGCCGGGGGAGGGGCAGCCGTTTCCGCTGACCTCTGCATGGGCGGCGGCCTGACAGGCCCCTCGTTCCAGGGCGCACCGTGCACCAACTGATAGGAAAATCAATTTCCGCCGTTCCGGAACCCTTCCGCTGATGCATTCTTACCTGTTTTCCAGATTCTCGTTCCGGTTGCCCCGAAACCCATGAATTCAAACTCCCTATCCGATAAGAATTATTTGATTTGAATGAATTATGGAAACCGTAATAAATATATTAATTATATCAATATATATCGTAAATGCTATTTAAATACTAATAAATACCTTGTAATTATAACATAATATATCTATATTGCAACACATGATACCGCGACTTCTAAAATCTTTATTCCCCGGAAAACTGAGTTTTTTCCTTTTCGGCCCCAGGCAAACCGGAAAATCCACGCTGCTTTCATCCTATCTTAATCCTGAAACCAGCATAACCATTGACCTGCTGAAAACCGACAGCTATCTTCAATTCAAACCGCATCCTTCATTTCTTCAGACCGTCCTTAAGGGGTGCGCCCCACAGATACAGACCGTTTTCATCGATGAAATCCAGCGTGTTCCGGAACTGCTTGACGAAGTCCAAGTCAACCTGACCGGGCCTTCGCCGAAACAATTTATCCTGACCGGTTCCAGCGCCCGTAAACTCAAAAAAAACCATGCGAATCTTCTCGGTGGACGGGCGGCCCTTCTCAAACTTTATCCGTTCTCATATTCCGAGGTCCGTTCCGCTGGTTTTACCCTGCAAGAAGCGCTGACCTGGGGCCTGCTTCCTCCGTTGTGGAACATGGAAAAGGGGGATCGCCCCCTTTTCTTGAAATCCTATATTGAGACATATATTAAAGAAGAAATCCAGGCGGAAGCCCTGACACGAAATCTGCCGGGTTTCATGCGCTTTCTCGCCCTGTCTGCCCACGAAAACGGTTCTCTGGTCAATTTCACGGGCCTCTCCCAGGATACAGGGGTCGGGCTCCACATGATTCGAGAGTTTTACCAGATTCTGGAAGACACGCTGCTGTGCGTCAGGCTGGAACCATTTACAAGCCGCAAACGGCGCATGGTCAGGCACGGACGGTATTATTTTATTGACACGGGCATCGTGAACGCGCTGTGCAACCGGCTTCCCCCGCTTTCGTTAATGCCCGGCACCCCGCAGTTCGGCGCTGCGTTTGAACACTTCATCATCATGGAGCTGTTCAAAATCAGGGAAAACCTCGGTGGAAATTTCACGCTCACATTCTATCGGACCTCGGCCGGGGCCGAAGTGGATGTGGTGCTCGAAAAACAGGACAATTCCCTGATCGCCCTTGAAATCAAATCCGGGCCGCGTCCCGTGTCCGGGAACATGTCCGGCCTTAAAAGCTTTCGGACGCTTGCGGAGAATGCGCGGGCCGTCTGTGTCCATACCGGAGATTACGCGTACAAAGAGGACGGAATTGAGTTCCTGCCATGGGCCGCATTTCTTGATGAGGCCGCAGGATTCTGATCGCGGGCCCCTTCTTTTTTGATTGTTAAGCTCCCTTTTTATCGTTTATTTTAATCCATTCCGCAGGCCCGAACCATCCTTAATTTAAGGAACCTCCATGTTTAAAATACAGACCCTGAACAAGATCGCGACCATCGGCCTTGACCGCCTGCCCCACGACAATTTTGAAGTCGTTTCTGAAATGATCAATCCCGACGCCATCCTCGTGCGTTCGCAGGACATGCTCGCCATGGAATTCGGCGCCAACCTCACGGCCATCGGCCGGGCGGGCGCGGGCGTCAACAACATTCCCTTGGCAAAATGCACGGAAAAAGGCATCGTGGTCTTCAATACCCCGGGCGCCAACGCCAATGCGGTCAAGGAGTTGACCCTGCTCGCCATGCTGCTCTCGGGCCGCAAAACCCTCGAAGGCGCCGCTTTTCTCAAAGGCATGGCAAGCGCCGCGGGCGAAGAAATCTCCAAAGCCGTTGAAAAAGGCAAAAGCCAGTTCGTGGGCCCGGAAATCAAGGGTAAAAAGCTCGGCGTCATGGGCCTGGGCGCCATCGGCGTCATGGTGGCCAATGCAGCCGTGGCCCTCGGCATGGAGGTGGAGGGCTACGACCCCTATATCTCCGTGGAGGCGGCCTGGAACCTCTCACACAATGTCAAGCGCGCCAAAGGCGTCGACCGTCTCCTCGCCACCTCCGACTACATCACGCTGCACATGCCGCAGACCGATGACACCAAAGGCTTTATCAATGCCGAAAAACTCAAGCAGATGAAAAAGGGCGTGCGCATCCTCAATTTCTCGCGCGGCGGGCTCGTGGTCGAAAAAGACCTCCTCGCCGCGGTGCAATCCGGCATGGTGGCGCGCTACGTCACGGACTTCGCCAGTCCGGGCCTGCTTCAGAGCGAGGGCGTCATCTGCTTTCCGCACCTGGGCGCCTCCACGCCCGAGGCCGAAGACAACTGCGCGGTCATGGTCTGCGACCAGGTGCGCGACTTCCTCGAAAACGGCAACATCGTTAATTCGGTCAATTTCCCGAACTGCACCCTCGAGGCACAGGGCGCCTGCCGCGTGCTTATCGTGAATAAAAATGTTCCCAACATGGTGGGCCAGTTCACTACCCTGCTGGCGGCCGCCAAAATCAACATCGTCGAAATGCTCAACAAGAGCAAGGGCGACGCGGCCTACAACATCGTGGACATCGAAGGCGACCTGCCTGCGGAGATCGAAAAAAAGCTCCTTCAAATCCAGGGCGTCACCAAGGTCCGCGTGCTCCGAAAGCAGCAGGCCTGATTGTCTTCCGTCCTTCCACGCCTTATCCTAAAAAAGGACAAGGCGGGCCCGTTCGTCGGCCGCCATCCGTGGGTCTTTTCCGGCGCCATTGAACGCGTTGAAGGGGCCCCGGTCGACGGCAACGCGGTGGCGCTGCACGCAACGGACGGCCGTTTTATCGCCTACGGTCTCTACAATGCACAAAGCCAAATCCGCGCGCGCCTCTATTCGTGGAACGAGACCGACGCCTTGACCGATGCGTTTTTTGAGGCCCGCATCCGCGCGGCCGTGGCGCTCCGCAGGCAACTCGGGCTCATCACCCCGAATTCCGCCTGCCGCCTTGTGTTTAGCGAAGGGGACGGGCTCTCCGGCCTTGTGGCGGATTGGTACGCGGGCTTTGTGGCCCTGCAATTCAACGCCCTCGTCCTGGCAAAACGAAAAGAAGCCGTAGCGGCCGCGCTCACCAAAGCCGTATCCCCCCGTGGAATTTATCTCCGGACCGAAAAAGGGATCCGCGATCTCGAAGGCCTTGAAATCTCCGATGGCCCCATGGCGGGCGAGGCCCCTCCCGAATCACTGATGATTACGGAAAACGGACTCGACTACGACGTGGACATCCAAGAAGGCCAAAAGACGGGCTTTTACGCGGACCAGCGGGAGAACCGGGCGGCCGCAGCGGCTTATGCCAAAGGCCGGCAATGCCTTGATGTCTGCTGCTATACGGGCGGCTTTGCATTGAACCTCGCGCGGGCCGGCGCCGCCTCCGTGACCGGCCTCGATTCCTCGGCAACGGCAATCGCGGCCGCGCAGCGTAATGCGGAACGGAACGGCCTTTCGGCCGTCTCCTTTGCGCAAGGCGACGCGTTTAACGCACTGGCCGGTATGCGCGAAAAAAAAGAAACCTTCGGCCTGATGGTGCTGGATCCGCCGCGCTTTGTCCAGTCCGCGGGCGGCATCGAACAGGCGCTCAAGGGATATGTCCGGTTGAACGCGCTGGCCATGGGCCTTTTGGCAGAGGATGGCATCCTTGTGACGTGCAGCTGTTCGGGCCGGGTGGGCCATGACGAATTCGCGTCTGTTCTCTCCGCCGCGGCGTTGAATGCCGGGCGCACGGTGCGCGTGCTGGAAAAAAGAGGGCAGCCCGCGGACCATCCAATCAACGTGGCCTGCCCGGAATCAGAATACCTTCAATGCGTCATCTGCCATGTGGAATAAAATAAAGGCCTTTGCGTCCGACCGGCTTTACCCCATTTTCTTTGTGCCGCGCGAGGTCGCGTCCAAAGGGACGCGTCTTTTCTTCCTCGACGGATTCCGAAGCGTTGCGCTCCTGCTCATGGTCGCTTCGCACGGTCTCAAGACCTGGATCCATCCCGCGTTTGAGACCCCGGTCTCCATTTATTTCAAACTCCTCATCAATAAAATCCCGGCCCCCATGTTCTTCTTCCTGGTCGGCGCCTCCTATGTCCTCTCGCGGGACGCGCGCCTCCGCCGTGGAATGACACGGCAGCAGGTCCTGTTCTCCTTTGCGCGCCGCAGCCTCGTCCTCTTCGCGCTCGCCTTTGTCTACAAGCTCATGGATGCGCTCTTTGGCGTGCCCCTCCGGTATATCCGCTGGTGGGAAATTGACGTCTTGAATATCATCGCCCTCTCTCTCTTTCTGATCGCATGGTTGGACTATGCCACCCGCACCCTGAAGAACTCGCACCGGCTTCACCTTATCGCGGCCCTGGTCGGTGTTACACTCACTCCGTTGCTTTTCAAAATCCATTTTCCCGCGGGTTTTCCCAACCTCCTGCGTCTTTACATCCAGGGGACCCAGGCCGAATGCGCCTGGTTCACGCTCCTCCCCTACGCATGTTATACTTTTTTCGGGGCCTGGATGGTGCAGGGTTTCGTAAACGGGACGATCCAAAAACCGTTTCTCAACCTGCATCTCGTGTCACTCTTGCTTCTGTCCTGCATGGGGCTGGGGCAGCTGCTTCCGCGCCTGGCCCCGGACCCATGGATCCGCGAGTGCGGCCTCAGCCTTTTTTATTTCTCGCGCGCCTTCCTGCTGCTTTCACTGGGTGTTTATGGCGCGCACCTCTTTCAACGTTTCGTCGGCTTCGGCCCCTTCCTTATCATCGGCGCATACACCATGCTCGGGTACTGGGTGCACGCCAAGGTCGTTTATCTCTACTACAAGCCGCATATCGGCGCCGAAACCTGGGCCGGGAGCTTTTTGCTTCTGTTGAAGGTGTACGCAATGACCTTCGCGGCCGTCTTCGCATGGTCGGAATTCAAGAAATGGCGCAAGCGGAAAAAGAAGGCCGCGGCCGCTATGGCTGTCGGTTCGTAATTCCATCCGTTCTTGAACAGTTGTTTTATATACAAACATTGTATATATTATCCTTATCGGAGGACAAACCATGGCTGCTTATACGGTCAATATTTCGTTTGAAGGCGCGTTGGTGCGCCAAATCGATTCGGTCGCTCGGATCGAGTCACGTTCCCGGTCCGAACTTATCCGTGAAGCCGCGCGGATGTACATTCAACGGAAAAACCGATGGAAAGAACTTTTCCGAAAATGCCGCCGTGCCGGAAAAGCGTCAGGGCTCTCTGAAAAGGACGTAATTGCCGAAGTTCGCCGCGTTCGCGCAAGTGTATAATGAAAGCCGTTTTAGATACCAACGTCCTGCTTTCAGCTTTTCTTTTCGGCGGAAAACCGCGTCAACTGATTGAACGGGCCCTCGAAGGCCGATTGGCCCTTTACACCTCTCCCGCCCTTTTGACCGAGATTCGGAATACCCTCGCTCGTTCAAAATTCATGCTTTCACCGGCTCTGGCGACAATCATGATGGAAGAATTAGAACAATTGGTAACACTCGTATATCCTTCCGAGCGTATTCATCGTGCCTGCCGTGACACAAAGGATCATATTGTCTTAGAATGCGCCTGTGAATCCCGGTGCCATGCGATTGTATCAGGAGACAATGATCTGCTGGTCATGAAGCAATTCCGCGGCATCCCTATCCTGCGAGTGGCGGAATGTCTTGATCGGCTGGTTTAATTTTCACCGCCTTTTCCTTGCCAGCTTTTCCAGATTCGCTTTCGCGTCCACAAACCCCGGATCCAACCTGAGCGCGGTCTTATACTGCGTCTCCGCCTCGGAAAATCGCCCGGTTTGCTCAAGCGCCACACCGTAATTGTTACGCGTGCCCGGATGATCGGGCCGGAACTTCACCGCGCGGCCGTAAAAAGGCAACGCCTCCGCAGCCCGGCCCTGGCGCAAAAAGAGGTTCCCCAGATTGTACCACGCATCCGCGTTTACGGAGTCGAGTGCCGCCGTGCGCTGGAAACAGGCGAGCGCCTCGTCCGCGCGGCCCATCCGGTTGAGGGTGACCCCGAGGTTAAGCCATGCCTTGACATATAAGCTGTCACGCTTCAGTACCCGCCGATAGTGAAAGGCCGCGCTGTCCAGTTGCCCGGCGTCGCGCTGGAGGTTCGCGAGATTGTACCGCGCATCCGCGTGGTTGGAATCGTCCGAGAGCGCGGCCCGGTATTCGCGGAGCGCGTCGGCGGTGCGGCCGAGGGTCTGGTAGGCCCAGCCGAGGTTGTTGTGCGTCAGCGGATCCGCGGGATTCAGTTTTTCCGCGCGTTCATAGGCCGCGATGGCCTCGGCGCGCTTTCCTTCCTTAAAGAACGCGTTCCCGAGGTTATAGTCCGCAAACCCGCTCCCTTTGTCATACCGCGCGGCCACCCGGTACTGTTCGCGCGCCTTTTCAGGCATGCCCAACTCGTCGTACATGACGCCCAGGCTGTTGAGCGCCGATACCTCCTGCGGGTGCGTGACAAGGACTCTTGCGAATTCCTCGGCCGCGCGTTTCCAATCCTTCCTATCCTTAAAAATGTTCGCAAGATTCATCCGCGCGTCTTTAAAGTCGGGCTTGAGTGCGAGCGCCTGCTCGTAATACCCGAGTGCAATGGTGTCGTTGCCCTGGCGCTTATAGGCAGAGCCGAGGTTGTTGTATCCGCGCGCTTTGGCCGGGGATTTTTTTATGACGTCCTTCCAGAGGATTTTGTCGTCGCGCCAGACACGGTTGCGGAGCACGGTGGCGCAGGCAAGGGAACAAAGCCAAGCCAGTACAAGGACGAGAAGCAGCCTCTCGCGACCGCGGAACAGGCGCCACGCAGGCGCGTAGGTGAAAAGAAGCCTCCCTGCGGCCATGGCAAAGCCGGCCATGGGCAGGTAAAGCCGGTGCTCAAAACAGACGTCCCAGATGGGGAAAATGGAGGATTCGACGGAAAGCACGAGAAAAAAGAAAAGGATGCTGAAGGAAAGCAGGCGGTCGCGTCGAAAAAGGAAAAGACCGAGCGTAAACAGGCCTGCGATAAGAAGGAAGGAGAGAAAGGTCCCGGTCCGGAAAAGAGTATGGTATACAGGAAAATCGTAGTCCAGGTTCTGGTTGACTGGTAGAATAAGAAGCCGGAGGTAGGTGCGGACCACGTTGCACTGGGTGACCAGATAGTCGCCCCGGGAGATGGTCGCTGCGTCGCCCGGAAGGAGACTGCCCGCGCTTATCCCCGTGCCGAGAAGGGTATATGCGACCGGAAGCACTAAAAAGAGGAACGCATAGGGCAGAAGGGGCCGGAGTCGCGCCTTGATTGCCATAAGCGTGGACGAGAAAAAGAAAAACTCCACAAGCAGGACCGCAACAGGCAATGTGGCCACGGTCTCTTTGGTAAAAAGACCGATAAGTCCGGCCAACAATGAAACGACATACAGGCCGCCCCCGTAAAGACGCCCCACCGGGGCGTCTCTCTCTTTCCCCACCGGGGCGTCTCTCTCTTTCCCTACCGGAGCGTCTCCGGCCTCGATAAGCCGTGCCTTGACATAAGCCGTAAGCGACAGCAGGTACCACATCGCGGCCAGCGAGGCCAGCCGCTGGACGATGTAAGTGACCGCCCCGGTCTGCACCGGATGCACCGCGAACATCAACGCGGCAAACAACGGCATCCACCCGGCTGTGGACGATTGTAAAGACGCCCCACCGGGGCGTCTCTGATCTTCCCCGTCAGGGCGTCCAGTGGCACCCGACATCGCCGGCGTCCGCATCAGCAGCGACGCAAACGTAAAGACCAGAAACGACGCAAGGATATGGATGAGGGCGTTGATAACATGATATCCGGCGACCTTGAGCCCATTGAGACCGTAATTGAGTGAAAAAGAGTAGTACCCGAGAAAACGGTGGGGATAGGACTCAAAAACCTTAGCCAGTGAAAGAGAGTGGACCGCCTTGCTGCTCACAATGCCATCGAGATCATCAAACACAAACGGACCGGAGAGCGTATTGACATAGCAAAGGATGCCCGCAAGGACGATAAGAAAGATAGGAAAACAACGGCGTTTTATCATGTTTTGTCTTAGAGCGGCTTCTGGGTAATTATATATTTTATCAGTCATGGCAGGAAACAGGAGAACAACAGGACGACGGGTGCTCATCCTGAACCCGCCCTGGGTGAAGGATTTCTGCCGTTCGGCCCGCTGGGCCGCCCGGTCACGCGCCCGCGTCCAGCGCCACCCCGACGGCCTGCTCATCCTCGCCGCGCTTCTGGAGCGCGAAGGCCACACCATCCGCTTCATCGACGGCCCGGTCGCGGGCCTTGACGCCGAGGCCATATCACGGGAGATCGCTTTGTTCTCACCGGAGGTCGCGGTCCTTCATACCACCACGCCTTCCATTTACAACGACCTCTCCTACGCGGAACGAATCAAGGCGGCCGCCCCGTCGTGCGTGACCGTGGCCCTGGGACCCCATGTGACCGCGCTTCCCGGCGAAACCTTCGCCATTTCCGAGGAGCGTTTTCATGGCGCACTCGACGTCGTGGCGCGCGGAGAATTCGACCTCTCCGTAAAGGAGATCTGCGCGGGCGCGGCCTCTCAGGAAATCCGCGGTATCTCGTTCAAGGACGGCCTCCGGCTCTGCCACAATCCCGAGCGGCCACTCCTGGACGTCAACACCCTTCCCTTTCCGGCCTGGCATCTGGTCAACCCACGGGACTATCGCGATTTTTCCAAACGTCTCCCCTTTCTCACGCTCATTTCGGGACGCGGCTGCCACGGCCGCTGCAATTTCTGCCGCGACACGCCGCTCATGGAGGGACGTCGCGGCCGGCTGCGGAATCCACTCCTCGTGGCTGAGGAAATCGGCCATGACCTCGCGCAGTTTCCCTATATCCGCGAAATCATGGTCGAGACCGATTCCTTCACCGCCTCCGCGGACCATGTCCGCAACCTCTGCGAGTCCATCCTCCGCCGCGGCTTTCACCGCCGCCTCTCCTTTGCCTGCAACACACGCGTGGATATGGACCTTTCCCTGCTCCCGCTCATGAAGCGGGCAAATTTTCGTATGTTCGTGGCGGGGTTCGAATTCGGTTCGCAGGAGGCGCTCAACATCACGGAAAAGGGGATCACCCTTGAACAGTCCCGCGCATTCGCGGCCGAGACACGCCGGCTCGGGTTTACGGTACACGGCTGCTTTATGATCGGCGCACCGGGCGAGACAGAGGCCACGGCACGCAAGACCATCGATTTTGCCAAGTCACTCCCCATCAACACGCTGCAGTTCAGCGGTATCTGCGTGTATCCCGGAACCAAGATGTTCCGATGGGCCAAAATCAACCGGTTCCTGGTGCCCCGGGACTGGAACGGCTGGGTCAGCGACACCCACGAGCAGACCACGCTTCTCAACTATCCCCAGCTCAGCCGCGAGCGCATCGACGCCCTCATTGATACCGGGCTGCGCGAATTTTATCTCCGGCCGAAACAGATATTGAAGATGCTCTTTTCCATCCGTAAGCTTTCGGATGTGCGGCGCCTTTTCTTTGGCGCTGAAAAATTCCTCGATTATTTCCGTAAAAAGGCCTCGGCATGAAAACCTCCATCGTCATCCCCGCCTATAACAGCGCCACAACACTGGCCCCTTGTCTCACCGCCTGCCTTCAGCAGGGCGCCGAGGTGGTGGTGGTGGACGACGGGTCCACGGACAATACCGCCGAAGTGGCGCAGTCCTTTCCGGTCACGCTGATACGCCAGGAAAACCGCGGCCCGGCCGCTGCGCGCAACGCAGGCTGGCGTGCGGCAAAGGGCGATGTCATTTTCTTCACGGACGCGGACTGCGTGCCCGAACCCGGGTGGGTCCAAAAACTACTGGCACTTCTGGAAAGCACCAATGCCGAAGCCGCGGGCGGCGGGTATTCGTATTATGGCGCATCCTGCTTCGGTCAATGGATTCATGGTGAAATCAATGTCCGACATGCGCGGATGAAGGGAGCGGTGAATTTCATCGGCTCCTTTAACGCGGCCGTGCGGAGGAAGGCGCTCGAACACGTCCACGGGTTTAATGAAAGCTTCCTGAAACCGAGTGCGGAGGACAATGACCTCAGCTACCGGCTCAAAAAGACCGGTTGCCGCCTTGTATTCGATCCCGCCATCAAAGTGGAGCACCTCCATCCCTGGGGCCTGCGCCGCTACCTGCGCGTGCAGGCGCGCCACGGCTTCTGGCGCTCAAAGCTCTACCTTCACCATCCGGACATGCGCCAGGGAGATTCTTATGCCATAGGTTCCGGGGTTTTTCTTCCGCCAAAAGGAACAAGCCTTCATCCGGCGTTTCTGGCGCTGGTTCTGCTGCGGCTTTTAGCCCGCGCGGGCGGTTTTGCGGCCGGCTCCTTATATTGGCGCATTTTTCACAGGCGGCCTAAATGAACGCACAGGCCCCGGAATCCGGCGCAGGGCGATTGACGCTCACGCTTGCCATCTGCGCCAAAAACGCAGCGGACGTTGCTGAAACCTGTTTTGAGTCCATCCGCGGGCAGGCCGAGGCCCCGGATGCAGTAATGGTGGTCGTGGACGATACGGGCGACACCACCATTCCATTGGCGAAACGCTTTGGCTATGCCGTGGTCCTGAACCCCGGTAAAAAGCTCTACCATGCGCGCAACGCCGCGCTCGCTGCATGCACCACCGACCTCCTCGCGTTTACGGACGCGGACTGCATACTGGACCGCGACTGGGTCCGCGTCATCAAACGCGTCTTTGCCGAACATCCGGAAGTGGACGCGGGCACAGGCCGTCACCCCATGATTGGCCGCCATAATTTCGTGAGCTGGGTCCACCATCAGTGGTACGTGGTGGAAACGCGCAAAACAGGCTATACCGACGGCGTCATCGGCGGGAACAGCTATTTCCGCGCCGCGGCCCTGCGCACCGTAGGCGGCTGGCTCCCGGTGGCGCTCCTCGGCGCCGAGGATGTTTACATTTCAAAAAAACTAACCGCATCCGGCCGGAAAATCTGGTTTGACGAATGCGCGGTCGTGGCGCACCATTACCGGAAGGACTTTGAAGGGTTCTGGAGGCAGTCCGTGATGATGGGGCGCGACATTGTGCTCATGATGCGCGTTGCGGACATCCGCGATGGCCTCTGGACTTATACGCTGCTGATTCCACTGCTCGCGATTACGGGTTTTTTATCGTTGGCCCTCGCGTGCGAAAGCGTTTTTCCCGGCGCGCTCCTGCTCCTCCTGGTGGCCGGCGCTTCGCTGTTCTACTGCCGAGTGCAGTTCGGCTCGTTGGATGCGGCCGTCCCGCGCTGGGCCGCGCGCTGGATTATCATCTGGCCCTACAGCTATGGCATCATAAAAGGGCTTTTTGAAAAGCCTCCGCTCCCGGACCCCAAAGCATGAGGCGGTCCCTCGGTATTCTCCTGGGCATCGCGGTCACCACGGGTCTGGCCATATGGGCCGGGCCCGTCGCACTCGTGAACAGGTTCCTTGACGTCCCGCTGCGTTTTCTCGCGCTGATGTTCGGCGCCCTGTTCCTCGGCGAAGCACTCCGCCTTTACAAATTCCGCATCGCGCTCAAGTCCCTGCTGTCGTTCAGGGAGGCCGCCTCGATATTCCTTTATTCACGGTTACCGGCCTATGCGCCCCCGCACCACATGGCGGACCTGGTACCCTTGCTCCATTCACATACGCGCAAAAAAGACTTCGCTGCATTTATCGTGGTAGATCGCGCGTTTGAGGCCGCGGCGCTGGTCCTTGTCGGCGGCTTTGGAATTGTGAATCATGTACACTCGCTGATCCTTTACGCGGTCTGGAGCCTGTTACTGGGCGTGGCCGCGTTCCTGATAATATTGCTCTACCGCCGCAATGGCCATCTGACGCGGTTTATCCGCACCCTCCGCGACAACGCCTCCGCTTTCCGCGCCTTCCTTTTCACTCTTTCGGCGCTAACGCTCACGGCCGTGCTCATGGACGTTTGCGCATTCCAGCTCCTGGTGAAAAGCCTCGGGCATGGCATGACACTGTCGTATGCGGGATTCATGCTCGCGGGCATGGCCCTGGCCGGGCTGCTTTCATTCTTACCGGGAGGGCTGGGGGTATCGGATGCCGCCTGCGCGATTCTGCTGGTTGCCCACGGCGCGGAACGGGCGGCCGCGGGCGGTGTGGCCCTCTTCCATCGCGCGATTGAGTTGATACGGGGCGCGCTCTATTTCGGCGTGCTCGTTCTCCTCAGACGCCCTTCGTAGCGTCCGCTTTTTTCTCCTCCAGTTCCCCTTCGAGCAACGCAAGCCGCTGAAGCAGATCGCGCTGAATACGCGCCTGCGCGGAGAGCAGTCGTGAATAGTGGAACAGGATGGCAAGCGCAAACAGGCCGAAGAGAATGAAGATCAGCGCCGCGGGCTGCAGGTGCAGGAGGAGGCAGAGCCGCTCCATCCAGGCGCTTCCCACCATCTGCGCCATAAGGAAGAGCGCGGTGACCACCCATAAAAGAGCGAACTCCGCGGAGAGCCGGTTACGCCGGACCGACACGATGACCGCAAACAGGATGACCGCGCCGATGGCGAAGAATAGATACTGGTGGATGGGCAGCAACATGGTCATTCTCCTTTGGATTTCATTTTCCGGAACAGAAGGTTCATCAGCACGGTGAACATGTAATGCAGGCCCGTCAGGCCCGCGAAATTGGACGTTCCAGCCGCCCGTTCCCGCATGGCCACCGGGACTTCAAGGATGCGGAGGCCGTTTTTGGAAGCAATCAGGAGCGCTTCGGGCTCGGGATAGCGCGTGGGGTAATGCGTTGCAAAAAGGCGGAGTGCGCGCGGGCCAAAGGCGCGAAAGCCCGAGGTGGCATCCGTCACGCAAGCGCCGGTAAGAACCGTGAGCAAACCTGACAGGAAGCGGATAGCAGGGCGGCGCAGCGTTTCGGCCTGGAACCCTTCCCTTGAAAGGAAACGGGAACCGATGACAATATCCGCTTTTTCATGGGACAGGATTTCGAGAAGCGCCGGGATGCTCTGGGCCGGGTGTTGGTTGTCGCCGTCGAATTGCACGGCCGCGTCGTATCCTTTTTTGAGCGCGTACCGGAACCCGGTCTGGACCGCTCCCCCCACGCCCAGGTTATGGCACAAACTGAGAACACGGGCATGGCTTTCACGGGCCCGGGCCTTTGTATCGTCCACACTGCCGTCATTGACAATCAGAACGTCACACGACGGGCAGGATTCGGCCAGCCGGTCCGCGGCCTGCCGGATGGAACGTCCCTCATTATATGCGGGAATGATGATAAGCGTCTTCACCGCTTCCCCCCCAACGCGTCCTTGAGGTTGGCGATTGCGTCAGGAAAGCCCGGCACAATCTCGAGCGCCCTGCGGAACGCGGCAATGCCCTCGGCCGCGCGGCCGGCCTGCATGTAGGCCACGCCGATGTTGTTATAGGTCCCGGCATGGACCGGCCGGACCGCGAGGGCCTGCGTGTAATAGAGGATGGCGGAGTCGGGAATGGCGGAACGCAGGTAGAGGTTTCCCATATTGTAATAAGCATCGGGGTAGCGTGGATCGAGCCGCATGACCTGTCGGTAGGCCGCGGCCGCCTCCGCGTTTTTTCCGAGCGCAAACCAGGCCACGCCAAGATTGAGCCAGGCCTTGACATAATCAGGATGGTATGCCAGCACGATCCGGTACTCCTCCACGGCCTTTTCGGGTCGCCCGGCCTCGCGGTAGAGGTTGCCGAGGTTATAGCGCGCATCGTCGTATTTGGGACGGATGCGGACCGCGGCCTGGTATTCCAGGAACGCTTCGCGCGTCTGTTTTTTTTCCGCATAGGCCATTCCCAGGTTGTTGTGGCCCCGCGCCTTGCCCGGCGCCTTTTTGACCACGTCCTCCCAGAGCGTAAGGGGCGTCTGCCAAACCTTGTTGCGCTCATGCGTCATCATGCCAAGGACCAGGACCACGGCCGCAAGGAGCCCGGTATAAAGCTTCGTGTTCCGCACAAACCGTTCCAGCGTTCGCGGGACCACAAGCGCAAAACCGATGAGCGGCAGGTAAAGGCGGTGCTCAAAACAGACGTCCCAGATGGGAAGGAGGGAGGACTCAACCGAAAGCGCCAGGAAAAAGAAAAGGACGCCGAAAGAGAGAAGCCGGTCACGGCGGTACAACCGGACGCCAAGGATGATAAGCGCGGCGATGAGGAGAAACGACGGGAACGTAAATCCGTGAAAAAGAGACGGGGTGACCGGGATGTCATAATCAAGGTTCAGCGAGACCGGGCAGAGAGTGAGCCAAAGATACGTGCGCACCACATTGAACTGGGTGAGTAGATAATTGAACCTTGGGATGGCCTGCTGATCGCCCGGAAGCAGGTCCGCGATGCCCGCGGCCCCGGCTTTACCCATAAGGATATAATTAACCGGAACGATTAACAGCAGAAGCAGGAACGGCAACAGGGTCTTCCATTTTGACCGCAGCTCCGGCAGGCGGTCGCAGAAAAAGAACGCCTCAATAAGGACGATGGCAAGCGGCAACGTGGCCACCGTCTCTTTAGTGAACATCCCGAGTACTCCGGCCGCTATCGCGATGGCATACATCACCCATCCGTAAAGACGCCCCACCGGGGCGTCTCTGGTTATCCCCCCCGAGGCCTCTCCGACTGCGATAAGCCGCGCCTTGACATAAGCGGTGAGGGATAGCAGGTACCACAGGGCCGCCAGCGACGCCAGCCGTTGGACGATGTAAGTGACCGCCTGCGTCTGCACCGGATGCACGGCGAAGAGGAGCGCCGCAAATAAAGGTGTCCGCTCCCCTGCATTGCCTCGCAGGGTTGGCGACCGCATCAGCATCCGCGCAAACGCGAACAGGAGCAATGACGCGAGCACGTGAATGGTGATATTGACAATATGATACCCGGTGACGGACAGCCCGTGGAGCCGGTAGTTGAGCGCAAACGAAAAGTACCCGACAAAACGGTGGGGGTACGCGCGGATGATTTCTGTTGGGGAGCCCTTCTGCACAATGCCATTGGCCACGATGGCGCTTTCATCGTCAAACTGGAAGGAGGCGTTGAAGGTGTTCAGATAGGGTACGATTGCCGCAAGTATGATGAGCAGCACCGCGACACTGACAGGAAACTTTTTGACGTCTTTCACCATTTTTTGAATATGATAAAGACCGCACCAACAATCATGAGAAAGCCCACGGCATGATTCCACCGGAGCTCTTCCTTCAGGTAAAGCACGGAAAAAACGCAGAAGACCGCGAGCGTGATGACCTCCTGGATGGTCTTGAGCTGCGCGGCGGTGAACTGCCCATGGCCCCAGCGGTTCGCCGGCACTTGGAAGCAATACTCCGCGAACGCGATGCCCCAACTGACGAGCACCACCTTCCAGAGCGCCACCTCCTTGAACTTCAGATGTCCGTACCACGCGGCGGTCATGAACACGTTCGACACGGTCAGCAGGGCGATCGTCCACATGGGAAGCGCTCCTCGGGTCTGCCGGATGGGATCTACGTGAGGCGCACGTTGCGGTACGTCATGTCCGTCGTGGCCATGAGACGGATGCGGCTCGGCTTGAGACGGAGCACGACCCAGTCCGGGTTCTCGGGGCTTACGACGTGCTGCTTCAGACCCGAGCACCCGAGGTCGAACAGTCTCCGCTTGTCGGTAAGCC
>JAZDKP010000243.1:0-4324 GCA_043802925.1 Fibrobacterota bacterium
ATTTCTTCTTTTTCTTCGCGACTTTTTTCACGGCTTTCTTCGCGACTTTTTTCTTTGCTGCCATTAAAGCATCCCTTCGTTTAAGTTACAATCTGGCAGGCCATTCGCCTGCCGTTCTTTGGTTCCTGTTATATAATAAACATTAGTTTTTAATTGCGGTCAAGAAAATAATTCAAAAAATCATTTAAAGAGATCGGGCTGTTCGCGATCTTCCCAAAGGTTTTTGCACTTTAGAATCCAGTTGTCAATGAAGGTCAGGTTGACGGAGGGGTCCGCAACCGCCTTGGCTTTAAGTCCCGTGCGGATTTTTTCGAGCACGCCGATGTAGGGGTGGCCTTTTTTCAATTCGCCCAGGCGAATGTAAAGCGCGAGGATGACGTAGATGATGCGGTACTCGTTGGCCTCGCTGGAGGTGTTGGAGTTTTTAAAGCACTCCGTGAAATATTCAAGGGCTTCGCGCAGGGCGGGGGTTTCATCCTCTTTTTTCTTTTTCAGCAGTTTGCCGATTTTAAGGTAATAGAAGCCCAGTTTGAGGAGCGAATTGGGAAGCTCGTAAAAGGCCTCGACTTTTGCGCGCATGGCCGCGATTTTGTAGCTCAGGATGGCGGCGTCAATTTTGCGCGGCCGCTTGAAGTAGTCCTCGATATTGACCACGCCTTCGAGCATGGCCTTGCGTTCGCCGATTTTTTCCTGGAGCGTGAGGATGGTGTTGGGCGGAATCTGCGAGGGCACGGGTTTGTTTGTGATCTTATTCTGGGTCACAAAATCTTTTTTATCGGGAGAAGCGAAGAGGCAGCGGGGGCAGAGTGTGATGGAGAGCAAATCGAAATCGAGGGAACGGTGGCCCAGGGCGCCGATATATTCCTGCTGGAGGAGCTTGTTTTCCGCGATGGAGAGGGCCTTGGCCTTGAGCTCATAGGAGGTAATGCCCTGGTTGCCGCAAACCGGGCAGTCGAGCTTGACCTCGTAGACCGGGTCCGCGCCATTGGAGGCGTCGTCCTCGCCGGCGTCGGCCTCCTGCTGGGTGTCGCCCTTCAGCGCCTTGATGCTTTTGATGTCAACCACGGGGCCGAAACGGCGGATGTATTCGGAGACGAGATTTTCGTCCTTCAGCAGGATTCCGAGGCGGCGTTTGACTTCCTTGACGTCGACGGGCATGTCATTAGTATAGTTAAATAAAAATATTTAGATCAAGGCTATCGTGGCGCGAAGGCCTTCGCCGGAAAGCGCGATCGCGCGGGCGATGTTCTCCGACAACTCTCCGGCGTAACCGGAACGCGCCAGTACGGCGTTCACGAACGCGGAAAGGGCGGCCGCACCCTCCGCTTGCACGCCGCAGCGGTTTTGCAGAATAAAGCGCGCGCTCTGTTTCTGTGTGTCAATGAACGGGCCAAAGCAGACCGGGACGCGGTGGGGCAGGGGTTCGAGCAGGTTGTGGCCGCCGAACGGCATCAGCGTTCCGCCGACAAAGGCCACGGACGCGGCCGCGAAAAGCCCGGACAACTCCCCGAGTGTGTCGAGCAGCAGGACCGGATGGGTGCTTCCCGTCAGGGCGCTTTTCTTCTGATAGTCGATGGAAAGTGATTGGAGGAGGGCTTCGATTTCCGGCGCGCGCTTGGGGTGGCGGGGCGCCAACACAAGCCGAAGGCGGGGATGGACCCCCGTGAGGGAAAGGAAGGCCTCGAGCACCACCGCCTCTTCGCCGGGGCGGGTGGAAGCCGCGATCCAGACCGGGTCGTCCGCACCAAAACCGAGTGAAACGCGGAGGGACCGCTTGTCCGCCCCGGAGGTTTCCACGGGCACCAGGGCCTCCTTGACGTTACCGGTCATCGTGAGACGGGCCGGATCCGCTCCGAGAGAACGGAAACGGCCCAGATATTCCGGGTTCTGCGCGCCCACGGCGTCAAAGGCGCGGAGTGTTCCGCCGAACAGACGGCGGAACCGGAGGTACTTGGGATAGGCGCGGTCCGACAGCCGGCCGTTAATCAGCACCAGGCGCGCGCCCCGGCGCTTGACCTCACGGACAAAATTCGGCCAGAGTTCGGTCTCGGCGATGATGACGAGTTCGGGCCGTGCGTTGCGGAGCACGCGGCGCACGGCAAAGGGCATTTCCGCGGGAAAAAGAACGGCATGGGAGATATCACGGGCCAGGGTCTTTTGTGCGTAGTCCTTTCCCGAGACCGTGGCGGATGAAACGATGATGGGCCGGCCCGGGTATTTTGTGCGGACCGCGGGCAGAATTTTGCCCAGGACGCCCATTTCACCGAGTGAGGCCCCGTGCAGCAGGATGGAAGCGCGGGAATCAATGGCCGAAGGTTCGCGCAGGCCCAGGCGTTCGCGCATATGAAAGAGGTCCAGAAGGCAGAAGAGAACGAGGACAGGGGAAGCGAGAAAAAAAAGCAGGTGAAGCACGAGGTTGTAGAGACAGAATGCCATGGCTAAAAATACATTCCCCCTGGAAAGGCGATCAAGAAATTGCAGCGCGGGGGCGCGCTCCCTGTGCGATTCAGCGAAACATTGGTTCACTGTCTCCGAAAATTGTATCTTTCCCCTATGATAAAACAAACTTTTTTCTTTGCCCTGGCCTTGACGGCCTTTGTTTCCGCCCGCACCATTGAGCTTTTTTACACGGAGGATGGCAAGACCCTCCAGTCCCTCCGCGGCGTTAGCATCAACGAGGACTACACGCTCTCCAACGAGGGTGACCAGAGCTGGCTTGTCAATGTGGGCCAGAAATTCGGCCCGAACGGGTACGTACCCAAGGAGAGCCGCCTTACCCTCGGCACTCTCGGCAAGAGCCGCTCCCTTTTTATCACTCAGTCCGATGATTTCCTTGGCTTTGGCCACGGCCGGCGTTTTGAACACGCCATCAAGTTCGACGATATTGCATGGATTGTGCCCGATACGCAGGCCTTTGCACCGTTGCATGTCATGCTCACGGATGGTACGGACGGCGATCTCTTTGTGGCCAGCGATTACACCGAATCCCCGGGCCGAAAACTGATTGCGGGAAAACCCGATAACAGCATTGTTATCATCCAGATGAAATACAACGTGCCGGCCAGCCAGCGCACGCCCTCCACGATGCCCCAGCAGTTTGGCATCAAGGCCCGGGCCGTCTCGTTTTCCGAACAGGGACTCCGCCGCGCCCTGCGCAAACTCAATCTTCAGTAATCACACCCGGCTGTCGGGTGTTTCGGGCAGCCCCAAGGGCACCTGCGCGATCGGTTCCTCGATGACGCGCATGCGTTTCCATTTTCCGCCAAAAAACCGCAGGGTGAAAGATGTTGCAAGGAGGAAGATATACGCGGTCAGAATAATCCATGCCGTGTAGATTCCCTTATGGAAGACAAAAATGGCAAGATAGACAGGGATAACGAAGGTCACGGTTGAGAGAATCGCGAGCATAATCATGACATAGCGGGTATCGCCTGCACCTTTGATGGCCGAGGCGAAGACCAGGTTGCACGAATCGAAAATCGAATAAAAGGCCACAAACATCAGCAGCACAAGGGTCATCTCACGGATGGCCGGAAACACAACCGGGTCGGATTTTGCCGCATAGGGATAGATGAAGACGTCCGGGATGAGCACGTAGGAGGCGGCCACAATCACCATGTAGACGAAGACCATGTGAAAGACCGACATCACCGAACGCGCCGCAAGGTCGGGCCGGTTGCGTCCCTGGAACTGGCCCACCAGCACGGATACCGTGATGCCGAGGCCGATCATGGGCATGAAGGCGATGGTATTAATGTTGAAGGCGATGTTCGTGGCCGCTAACGGAACCACGCCCAGATGGCCCACAAAGAGCAGAAAGAGGGTGAACGCCGCGGCGTCTGCAATCAGATGAAGGCCGCTCGGGACACCAAAGCGGAGCAAGCGGGAAAAAAGCGCGGGGTCAAACCGCCAGGCGCCGAGGATTCCGTATTCACGGTCGTTCGCACGAGTAAATACCAGAAAGCAGAAGACGATAGTCGCTGAAAAGGCTGCGATAACAGCGGCCCAACCCGCACCCGCCATTCCCATTTCCGGGAAGCCGAACTTTCCGAAAATCAGCAGATAGCAGAAAATCAAATTGATGACCATGGAGCCGAGGTTCACAAGCATGACCGGCAGCGTACGTCCCAGCCCGGAGAAAAAGGCGGAGAGCACCGCATTGAGCACGGCCGGGATGCCCGCGAGGCAGAGAATCTGAAAGTAGACGCATTCGTTGGCCTGGATGACCGGTGCATGGCCCACCATCCGGAAAATCCACGGCGAGGCGGGATAGAGCAGCATCACCAGACTGCCGCCAATAAACGCCACATAGATGCCCTGCCAC
>JAZDKP010000244.1:0-13400 GCA_043802925.1 Fibrobacterota bacterium
AAAAAGAAAAAAAGGCGCTCGACAATCGAACGCATCGAGGTCCCTCCCATTGTCCGGGACAAGACCCCGAACCAGCTCATGGAAACGCTCCTCGCCTTCCGGGCCAATGATTTTACCGCGGCCAACCTGCAACCCATGACCGCGGCCGCGCTCGATTACCGCGCCGTCATCCGGAAGCAGGCCTCCTATGTTTCGCCGCGGAAGCCCGCGGCAAAAGCCTTCCGGAACGTAACCATCGTAACCTCGACGCTCTCCTGGCACCATCACTGCGGCGCGGGATGCGGCTTGACGTTCTCCGGGAAAAAGAGCATGGTCTTCAATTCCAAGGGGGATATTCTGGACATTCAAACCGAAAGCGAGTCCGCGCCTGAAAGCGCGCAATAGGAATGAGCCGGTTCATTCAACTGCTGGGTATCGTCGGATCGCTGCTGCTCTCTCTGGGCGTGTTCAGTCCCATTGCCAAAGCGCCGTTCAAAGGGACCGTCACCCTTTTGCGGGCGGACAGGGAATTTGCAGCGTATATTCTTGTTTTTGCGGCCGTCGCGTTCGTGCTTTCTCTGCGTAAACGGTGCGCCTGGCTGGTGGTGCCCGGCGTATCAGCCCTGGCCGTTTTGGCGGCCGCGATGTTCAATTTTTACCGGCAGTTGACAGAGGCAACCCGCGGTTTCCGCGGCATCGGCCACGGCGCGCTGGAACATTCCGTTCAAAACGCGGTCCTTGATTCCGTGCAGTGGAGATGGGGCGGGATACTGCTGGCGGGCGGGATTGCGCTCATCCTCGCGGCCGGGATTGCGGCTTCAACTCACCCCCCTCTCCCCCCTCTCTCGCCCCTCGACTCCGCTCGGGGATCGAGAGAGGGGGGCTTATTCCAAAGCAAGAAATAGTCTGTGTTTTAACGATTCTTCCGCCCCTCTCTTTGCAAGAGAGGGGCAAGCCCGCATAAGCGGGCGGGGTGAGTTACCCCTCCAGCACACTCCCGTCCTGAATAACCTTCTGCGCCATCTCCCGGTTTTCCACCGTCACGTTTCCCTTGACCGTCACGTTCGCGCCAAACCGGACGTCACCCTTGATGTCCAACCGCGCGCATTCGAGCAACGACGGCGCCCCCTTGGGAAAGCGCGCCTCGAACTGGTCGATGAGCTTGTAGAACTTGTTATCAAGGTTCACAACCACGGCGCCAAGTTTCCTCTCCGGGTTGGCCACGACCTGAAAATCTTTGGTCAGCAGATAGGCGTCGGAACGCACGGCCAGCAGGTCGCTGTTGGCCTTGACAGGGGCAAAGCGGCTGCGCGGCACGCGGACCGCGCCCGCACCCTTGAACACAGCAATGGCCGAGCCCATGGCGGTTTCGAGCTGATACACCGCGGTTGATTTGGAATCGCGCGGGTCCACGGTCTTGGTGTTGCGGATGAGCGGGAGGCCGAGGACCCCGTTGCGCTCATCAAGCAGTTTCTTGAGCGCCGGGAGGTTGACCCAGAGATTATTGGTGTTAAAGAATTTGTGCCGGGTGATGTCCTGGAACGTCGCCGCGTCCGCATCCGGGCACTGGGCTGACTCGCGGAGCAGGAGCTGGCCGTCAGCCCTGTTGCGGGCGAGGTGGCCGCCTTTCTTGTCCGCCTCAGTGCGGTCCGCGCACTCCATGATAAAGGGTAGCGCGGTTTTGGCGAAGTAGCCGAGAATGGCCGGATCCAGCGACGCGCCCAGGTTGTCGGCATTGGAGATGAAGGCGTATTCGCAGCCCGCGGACAGGAGCTGCGCGAGCATGTCGCTTGTGACCAGCGCGGTGTAGAGGTCGCCATGGCCCGGCGGATACCATTCGAGCTCCGGGTCGGCCGGAAAGAGCGCGGGCAAAAAATCGGACGCCCGTATCTTGGGCGCCTTGTGCTGGAGAAAATCGAGGGGCAACTGGCCTTTGGAAAGCTCCGGGTATTGGTTGAGGGCCGCGAGCGAATCGTCGCGCGTGGAAAAACTGTTCATGAGAATGAAGGGTACGCCCGCGCGCAGGGCCTGCTTTGCAATGATATCGAGGAAAGTGAGCCCCTCCTTGACCGGCAAAAGCGACTTGGCCTTGTCGAGCCCCATGCCCGTACCCAGTCCGCCGTTCAGTTTGACAAGGACCGCTTTTGGCAGGACCGTTTTACCCGCTTCGGCATATTCCGCACCGAACGTTTCGGTATCGGGCAGCGCGTCCACAGGCGCGATGGAATTTTCGGGGACGAGGCCGGTCTCCCCTTTCACAAGCTGTTCGTAATAATGACGGAAGGTCTCGATGGCAAGTTGCGGGAGATTTTCCGCACGCATCCGTTCTTGGAAGGGTTTGAAATCGCCGGGCATGGTCGTTCCTCCTGTGAATATCATCGGATGAAAATATTTTCAGTCACTGAAATCGTAGCGGAGCAGCACAAGTCTCCCTTCCAGGAACACGAACGCGGCCTTGGACGCAGTCAGCGAATCCGCGGCCGAAAGCGTGTCACCATTCTCGACCGTGCGGAAAGGCAACCGGGCGCAAACCGTGTCCTTGGGCATGCCCATCCGGACACCGCCCGCAAGCGTCAGCCTGCCCGATGTGACTGCGGCGTGCAGGAGCCGCCGCTTTCCGGTCCGGCAGTTGAAAACAATCGTATCCGACTTGTTATAAAAGGTGACGAAAGTATCCACGTCCGTCTTGGAATATTCGAGATACTGGCGCTGGATGTTGTAGGGCATGCTGTCCACCTTCGCGTAAGTGTCCTGGAGCACGGGAATTCCCTTTTCAGGCGCGGGCGTAACAACGGCCGCGGTCTTTGGACGGGCCTTTGCTTTTTGTCTTTTCAACGCGGCCTTGTCGGCCGCAACAGCCAGCAGGGGAATCAGCAGCAGCAGCAGCAAGCCTTTCATACGCTCTCCCGTTGCAGAAGCTCAGCCGCCGAGACAGCCCCGGCCATACGGCCCATGGAGAACGCGGCCTGTAGGTTAAAGCCGCCCGTGTCTCCGTCGATGTCAAGAACCTCACCCGCAAAGTATAGTCCTTGGATTGTGCGCGAAGCGAGGGTCCGGGGGTCGACTCCATTCAACGCAACGCCCCCGACCGTGACCATGGCCTCGGCAAGCGGCCGGGTTTTTGAAAGCGAGATTGGAAAACCTTTCAGCAGACCGACCAGCCGTTGCCGTTCCTCCGAGGAGACCTTGCTGACGGGTTTGTCCGTTGCCACACCGGCGCGTTCCAGAATGACATCCACCAATTTACCTGGAAGAAAAGCGTCAAGAAATCTCCCGATATAACACCGGCCCTGTTGGTCCCACTCCCGGCACAGCCTTTTATCGAGGGCCTGCGCGTCTCGATCCTGCGTGAGGTCCAAAAGAACGGAAACGCTTTTCCCCTGCGCCAATGCCTCCCCTGCGGATTTTGAGATTGACAGGACCGCGGGGCCCGATATCCCGAAATGAGTGAACAGCATATCCCCTTCTATTTTAGCGATAGACTGTCCGTCCGCTGTGACCGTCAGACGCACGCCCGTCAGCGAGAGACCCTGCAGCCGGGCACACGCAGCGTCCGGGGACTCCAGCGGCACAAGCGCGGGCCGGAGCGGAACCACGGCAAGACCGAGTTCCCCGGCAATACGGACGCCGTCGCCAGTAGAGCCCGTGACAGGGTACGAGGCCCCTCCGACGGCAAGGATGACAGCCCGGGCGCTGATACGATTCCCCAAAGACCCGATCGCGACCCCTTCCACCCGGTTTCCGGAAACGAGGATGCGCGCCACAGGCGTCCCGGTCACGATTTCCACACCCGCGTCACGGACGGCCTTGACAAGAGCGTCCATCACATCCGAGGCGCGACCGGTTTCGGTAAAGACGCGGCCCCCGGTTTCTTCACGCAAGCGCACGCCACGGGCCTCAAAGAAATCGATGAGGTCGCGGCTGTCAAACGCATAAAGCGCCTGCCGGAGAAATTGCCCCTGTTTCCCGAACCGTTCAAGGAACGCTTCCGGTGGGGCTGTGTTGGTCAGGTTACAGCGGCCATTGCCCGTAAGAAGGAGTTTTCGGCAGGGTTGGGCGGATTTTTCCAGGAGCCGGACCCGCGCGCCCGCTTCCGCGGCCGCGAGCGCGGCCATGCATCCCGCGGGCCCGCCGCCGACGACCAGAATGTCCGCGGAAGCCCTCACCGGACCGCATCCAATATCGACAGGACCAGTATCTGAAGCCCGCTCTGGAGCACCCAGCCGATGACACAAACCCCGGCGGCGCGCGCATAACCCGGGTAATCAAAGACCGCGCGGATGGCCGCAATCATGGCCACGAGCATCCATATCTGGGTCACGCAAAAAATGAACGCGCTCATATAGGGAATGAGACCAATGAAATTGAGGAGGCCGGGGGAAGCGGAAAAACCGAGTGCGCGCAGAAGTTCGCGCACCGTCACTTTTGGGCCCGCAACGGGAAGGAGGCGGGTACCGATGGCATAGGTCAGCACAGCCCAGAGGAACCAGCTGACGAGCGCGGATAGGATACCGAGGCCGAAGCCCGCGGCCCCTTTTTCGCCCGACACCCCGGCCCCGAGCGCCAGGCTTGAGAGGGCAACAGCCAGCACGGCCTGGGACAGGGCTCCCGGGTCGGCCCGAACCTCCCTGTAAAGCGAGGCATCCAGCAACGCCGCACGCCGCAATCGGATGATGAACAAACGCATATGGTTATATGTCCCTTGCCTAAGATTGGGACACAATATAATTTCTCGGACCCGCGGCCCGCGAGCCTTGCTATGACGCGCCCCTTCTTTATATATTTTTCACGTTCTGCACTTAACAAGGAGCCTCCCATGATGCCGGGACCGGGTGAACTTTGGATTATATTGATTATTGTCCTCATCCTTTTCGGCGGGAGCAAAATTCCCGAAGTCATGCGGGGCCTCGGAAAAGGCATCCGGGAGTTCAAGGACGCAAAAGACGGCGTAACACCGGCTGACAAAAAAGCAGCCGAAGCTCTTAAAGAAAAGTCCGACAAGGTATAACGCCCCTGCCCCGGCGCCAAAAAGCCCGTGGAACCCACCCCTCCCCCCGCTGCCGCCGAACGCAAAGAAATGTCCTTCGGCGATCACCTGTTTGAATTCCGTTCGCACCTTATCAAGTCCGTCCTCGCGGTCACGGTCTGCTCCGCGGGCGGGCTCTTCTTCTGGAAACCCCTGCTCCATGTCTTCACCGGCCACCCTTTAAGCAAGATGGCGCACCCGCCCAAACTGGTGTTCACCACGCCCACCGAAGCCTTTGTCGTGAACTTCAAACTCGGGGTATTCGCGGGGCTCCTTGTGGCCGCCCCCTTCGTCCTCTATCAGGTTTGGTGCTTTGTGGCCCCGGCCCTTTACCTCCGCGAAAAAAAAACCATCTTCCCGGTCGTTTTCGTTTCAACCCTCTTTTTCGTTTCCGGCGTCTTCTTCGGCTACCGGTATGTGCTGCCCACGGCCTTCGCTTTCCTCCTCGACTACGACAGCGCGGGGCTCACCCCCATGCTCTCCATCAACAAGTACGTGGGGTTCATCGTGCAAATGCTCGTGGGGTTCGGCGCGGTCTTTGAACTGCCCGTATTCGCCTTTGTGCTCGCGCGCATGGGCCTCATCACCCACCGCACGCTTCTGAAATACCTCCGGCACGCGGTGGTCGTCATCTTCATCGTGGCGGCCATTCTCACCCCCTCCCCCGACGTGTTCAGCCAGGTCATGATGGCCGGCCCACTCCTCGTCCTCTACGGCCTCAGTATGGGTGTGGCCTATCTGGCAAGGAAAAAGAATGGATAGCATCGGTTTCCAGGAAATCCTGCTCATCGGCGTGCTGGTGCTCATTCTATTCGGGCCGAAAGGCATGGGCGGCATTATGCGCGAAATGGGAAGGGCGGTCGGGAAAATGAAAAAATACCGCGACGAATTCTCGCGGGAGATCATGGCCATGAGCGAGCCCGTGTTGACCGAAGAGCAAATCCGCGGCAACGAACGGAAACGCATCCGGAAAACCTGCCGCAGCGCCATGGACGACATGCCCGCGGAGCAGCGCACGCGCGAAAGCGGTGAAATCCACGAACGGCTTTTCGCGCTTCCCGAATACCAAAATGCCCGGCGTCTCTTCTGCTACGTTTCACTCGACACCGAGGCCGACACCCGCCGCATCCTCCGGGCCGCCCTGGACCAAGGCCGCGAGCTCTTTGTGCCCGCGTGCCGTCCGGCTGACAAGACGATAGCGCTCGCGCAAATCCGCGACCCCGAAACGGACCTTGTGCCGGGCATGCTCAAAATCCTTGAACCACGGCCCGAACGCATTGCCGTTGTCGACCCTCTCTCACTCGACCTGTTCATTATTCCGGGCGTGGCCTTTGATAATGACGGCAACCGGCTCGGCCGGGGCGCGGGATACTTCGACCGTTTTCTCAAAGGAATCAAGGGGCAGCGCCCCATCGCGGCTCTGGCGCTGTCGGTCCAGGTCTATCCCTATTCCATCCCCACACGGCCCCACGACATCCGGCCTGATAAAATCATGACTCCTTACTCCATTATCGAGGAAAAACCATGCCCGACGAACGCACCCAGGGCGGAAACCGCTCCAACAACGCCCGCCTGATCACCGGCATCAACGCCGTGGCCGAGGCCGTGGCCTCGGGCCATTCGCTTGAGTCCGTCCTGCTGCTCAACAACACCGGCAATGCCAGGATTTTTGAGGTCCTCAAGGAATGCCGCAAACGCAAGGTTCCGGTCCAGCTGGTGCCCCGTCAAAAACTCGATTTTCTGACCCGCCAAAACCACCAGGGCGCCATCGCGTTCGCATCCGTGAAAGAATACGTCCCGCTCGAACGGCTGTTTGATTTGGCCCGCGAGCGGAACGAAGCGCCGCTTCTGGTCATTCCCGACGGCGTGGAGGACCCGCAGAACCTCGGCGCGCTCATGCGCACCGTGCTCTGTGCGGGCGCGCACGGCCTCATCCTTCCGGCCGCGGATTCCGCCGGGCTTTCGGAAGGCGCGTCCCGTTCGTCCGCGGGCGCGATTGAGCACCTCGCGGTGCACCGCACAGCCAACATGCCCGGCACGCTCAAGGCCGTAAAAGAGGCGGGAGTGCGTCTTGTGGGGTTTGAGGCGGGGGAGGGCCGTCCGCTCTGGGACACGGACCTCACCGGCCCGCTGGCCGTGGTACTCGGCGGCGAAAACCGCGGGATAAGGCCCCACATCCGCCGCGAACTGAGCGCACTCTCGCACCTCCCCCTGTCGGGCCCCTTGCGCTCCCTTAACGTCTCCGCGGCCGGCGCGGCCGTACTCTTTGAGGTCGTGCGCCAGCGGACGCCGGGAGCGGCTTAGATGAGCGGCGCGCAGAAGAAGTTCCTCTTCGTCATCCTCGTGATGATCCTCGGCTGGCTTGCCTGGTGTCACTGGGGCCGGTCTCATTTTTCCGTGGGCGGCCACCTGGGCGGCCTTGCAATCAACAAAAAGGAACTCCTCACCGCAGACGAAACGGGCCACCTCCTCCCGCTCATCGCGGAACGCGTCCGGCCCTCCGTAGTGGCGGTCCGCGCCGTGACCGTGCGCGAGACCGTGTCGCCCTACGGCCCCCCGGTTCGCGTCCGCGCGCAGAACGCGGGTTCGGGCGTAATTCTTACTCGCAAGGGCCACATTGTCACCAACGCGCATATAGTCAACAACGCTGAGACCATCACGGTCACGCTCGCGGATCGCACCGAGGTCCCGGCCACAATGATAGGCCTCGACACGCTCTCGGACATCGCGGTCATCAAGGTCCAGGGACGCGGCCTGACACCCGCCCGCCTTGCGGACTCCGACTCCCTGCAGACCGGCGAATGGGTCCTTGCACTCGGCAGTCCGCTCGGCCTCGCGGGCACGGTCACCTTCGGCATCCTCAGCGCCACGGGACGCGAAGCCCCTTTTGCCACTGAGTCCGCGGTCGACTATCTCCAGACCGACGCCTCCATCAACCCCGGCAACAGCGGGGGCCCGCTTGTCAACCTCGACGGCGCGGTCGCGGGCATCAATACGATGCTCGTTTCGCCTTCAGGGGAAAATTCCGGCATCGGCTTTGCCCTGCCAGCCAATCTGGTGCGCTTTGCCGTGGAATCCATCCTTAGGCACGGCGCGGTCATCCGCGGACGCTTAGGCCTCGACATCCAGACGATTACAGCGGCCACGGCGGATGCCATGGAACGGCCCTCGACGCAGGGTGCGCTCGTGGCCCGCGTCCACCCCGGCTCCCCGGCCGCAGCGGCCGGACTCCAGGCCGGCGACATCATCCTCCGTTTTGACAAACTCCCGGTCCGTTCCCTGCATGACCTGCGCACGCGCGCCGCGTACACCACGCCGGGCAAGGCAGTGGCCGTCCGGTACTGGCGCAGCGGAAAGACCGCGGAGACCTCGGTGACAATGGGCCGCCAGGGCGGGCCCGCACCAGCAGGGCTTAAGGGGCTCTTTAAAAACAAGCGCGAGAGCGCCTGGAAAAGCCGCCGGCTCGGACTCACTCTCATGCAGGACAAGGCGGGGCCGGACAACGCGCCGGCCCTGTTTGTGCAGGAATCGGAATGGGACGCCTCCCCGGAAAACCCACAGGTCGGCGATCAGCTGCTCAAGATAAACGCCACAGTGGTGGCAAGTCTCAGCGACATCAAGGCGGTGGAAGAGGAAATTGACCGGAAAGACGCGGTACTCCTGCTGCTTTCGCGCCGGGGCACGTTGTTTTACACGTCGATTATTGCGCGCTGATGATTACAGCACCGTGTAGTCGAGTTCGCGCGCGGCTTTTCCCAATATCCTGGCCCGTATCGTGTAGCGCCCCGGCACGACCGGGTTGAGGTTGAGGTCAATAAACCGCCAGACATCACGGAACCGCAGCGAGTCCCCGGCCGCGAGTATCCGCACATGCGGGGAGGGGTCCTGGATGGAGGGCGGAGAACGGAAGATAAGCGGTTCGCCCGTGGTGTCCTGCACAATCTCGATATAAGTCTCACTGGGTATTGAATCGAGCGTCAGGGGCCGCGATACAGAATTCCGGAATGACACGGTGAGTTCCAATACGCTCCGGCCGCTCTGCACCGTGTCCGCCTTCTTTTCAAGACTCAGCCGCACGCAGACCGAATCCCCATAACAAAGTTCGTCCGAGACCACGGGCGGGCTGACCGGGTTTTTAGGGCCGCAGCAGAACAGAAAAGCAAACGCCAGCACAAAGAGCCGCAGCCGTCTCATACCCCCGCCTCCTCTTCCATGGGCGGGTAGCCTGGCAAAATCCCATCCGGCAGAATCAGATGCTTCCGTTCAATATCAAGCCCAGCAACAGCCGCTTCATCAATCTCCGCAACACTCCTGAGAAAGTCCTGCACCTTGAGGCTCCCCTTGTCGCCCAGTGAAAGCGAAAGCATGAGCCCGCGGTCCGACAGCGAAAAGTCCCGGACGAGTGGCCGGATGTCCGTTTTCTTCTCCCCTTCCTTGCCGTGACGCACGGCCACCCAGACCGCGGCTTTGCGGAACCGTTCAAGGCGTCCGGCCAGGTCCGGCACGCCTTCGAGCCCGCGGACCGTATAGACCGCGCCCGTGCATACGCGCTCCAGCGCGGTTTTTCCGTCAAAGGGCGACGCCAAACGGACCGCGAACCCTTCGGGCAGCTCCCGGTTGATGCGCGCCAGGCCCTCCGCGTCAACCGGCATGAGCAGGGCGGCCTGAAAAATCTCGGACGCGCCTGAAAAACCGAGGGAAAGCGGATAAAAAAGGCTCAGGCGGGGATGCGCGGAAAAGCCCTGGCTGTATTCCAGCGGAACCTGCGCGGCACGGAAGGCCCGTTCAAAAAGCCGCATCATGTCATGGTGCGGCACAAAGCGGGCAACGCCCCGTTTTTCATATACAAAAAGATGAATGAACCGCGGCGCTGGTTTTCCCGCCACAGGCGCGGTTGGGGGCGCGGTCAAAGGCGCGGCCAACGGTTCCGGCAGGGAAGAACGGCGGACCCGCACCCTGTCGTCACAGGTTCCGCAGGAATGATCGCACGCCTCGTCACAGTCCGACGTGAGCGCGCCCTGGTACGCCTTTTCCCGCTCCTCTTTCAGAAACGCGGCCTCATCGGGTCCCTGAAGAAAGCCCCACGGAAGCATGGCATCGGCGGGAATAGCCGCGGCATAGCTTTCGGCGGACAATCCGGCCCCGGCAAGCAGGGCCTGCCATTTTTCCGGACTGAAATATTCGCTCCACGACTGCAGCAGCAGACCCGTTTCCGCGGCGCGTATAAGCACGGGCGCCAGTTCCGCCCCGCCCCGCGACAACACGGTCTCGAAAAGCGCGGTTTCGCCCGCGGCCCAGTGCACGCTCACGCCGCGTCCGCGCACCGCGTCCTTGATTTTTTCACCGCGCCGCCGGATTTCGGCCGTGGACAGCAGGGGCTCGCGCTCAAACGGCGTGCCCGGCTTGGGGCAAAAGGGCGACACCGCGATATTGAGCTGGCGCCTGCCCGGCAGACCGGAAAAAAGCGCCCGTATGTTCCGGATGAGCGCAATGGTGGCGTCAATGTCCTCTTCGGTCTCGGTGGGGAGTCCGGTCATAAAGTAAAGTTTAATGACGTCAAAGCCGGAATCGAGCGCGAACCGGATGTTTTCGATAATCTCCGCGTCGGTCATTCCCTTGTTGATGACGCGGCGCAGGCGTTCGCTCCCGGCCTCTGGCGCAAACGTGATGCCCGTGCGGCGGCTCTGGTCAAGGCCGGCCAGGAGCCCGGCCGTGACCCGGTCGAGCCGCGTGGAGGGCAGCGAAAGGCGGACCGCACCGCCCTGCGACAGTGCCAGGCCCGCCTGCGCCACGGCCGGGAGCGGCCCGTAGTCCGCCGTGGAGAGCGACAGGAGAGACACATCGCGCCAGCCCTGGCCAATGATTGCATCGTGCAGCCGCGCAATGACCGCACCACCGTCACGCTCGCGCACGGGCCGGTAATAGAAACCCGCGGAGCAGAAACGGCAGCCGTGCGGGCAGCCGCGCATGACCTCCAGCGCATAGCGGTCCTGCACCGGCTCCAGGAGGGGCACAAGGGGCTGCGCAGGATAGCAGGCCTCGTTGAGCGCGGCGATGCGCGCACGGTGGAAAGACGCTTTGGGCGGATGCGCGGGCACATAAACGCCCGGGATGGCCGCAAGGGCGCGGAGCCGTTCCGCGCGGCCGCGATTATCCGCAAGGGCCTCCAGGCAGCGGAGGAGCGCCTCCTCCCCGTCTCCGATGACAAAGGCGTCCACGATGGGCGACAGCGGCATGGGGTTGACCGAGAGCGGGCCACCGGCGAGGATGACGGGATGCGCGTCGCCCCGGTCACGCGAAAGGACCGGAATGGCCGACAGCGAAAGCATGGCCGGGATGTTGGGATACGACAGCTCGTACTGGAGCGTAAAGCCCACGGCGTCAAAGCTTGCGAGCGGCAGATAATTTTCGAGCGAATACAGCGGAAAGCCCTGCTTTGCAAGACGCTCCCGCATATCGGCGTCAGCCATAAAGGCGCGTTCGGCCGCGAACCGCGGGTCCGCATTCACGGTATGGTACAGAAGCGCGAGGCCGGTGTTGCTCGCACCGATTTCGTAGAGGTCCGGAAAGCAGAGCGCAATCCGCGCGCGCACCGTTTCAGGGGGCTTGCGCAGGATATGAAGTTCGCCCCCGGCGTAACGCGCGGGTTTGCGCACATAGGGCAGGACCTCCCGGAATATCCGTTCCCGCAGGCTTCCGGGGTCAGTCATCACGCGCTTTCGACTGCTGCGTCAGTTCTCGGATGCGGTCGCGAATTTTCGCGGCCTTCTCAAACTCAAGCTCCGAGGCCGCAACATTCATAAGGTCCGTAAGGTAGTCGATGTCAATAACAGCCATAAAGGCCGCCTTCTCCTTCCGGCCGTCCTTGCGCCCGCCCGCAGGAAGCGCATCCGCGACTTTCCGGACAATGGTCCGGGGCGTGATGCCGTGGGCGCGGTTGTATTCCTCCTGCCTGCTACGGCGGCGGTTGGTCTCGGCGATGGCGCGCTCCATGCTCGGGGTCCGGGTGTCCGCGTACAGGATGACGGTGCCATTGACGTTGCGGGATGCGCGGCCCATGGTCTGGATGAGTGACCGCTCGGAACGGAGGAAACCCTCCTTGTCCGCGTCGAGGATGGCGACCAGCGACACCTCGGGCAGGTCAAGGCCCTCGCGCAGCAGGTTGATGCCCACCAGGACCTCAAAGGTCCCGAGCCGGAAATCGCGGATAATCTCCGCGCGTTCGAGGGTCTGGATGTCCGAATGAAGGTAGCGCACCGGCACGCCCGCATTTCCAAAATAGGTCGTGAGGTCCTCTGCCATTTTCTTGGTGAGCGTGGTCACCAGGACGCGTTCTTTGCACGCGAGCCGTTCGCGGATACGCTCCAGCAGGTCATCCACCTGGCGGGCGGCCGGCAGCACCAGTACCTGCGGATCCAGAAGGCCTGTGGGCCGCACCAATTGCTCGGCCACCACGCCCTGCGACTTCGCGAGCTCATACTCCGCGGGTGTGGCCGACACGTACACGGTCTGCGGCACGCGCGCCTCAAATTCCTCAAAGGTGAGCGGCCGGTTGTCGAGCGCGCAGGGCAGGCGGAAGCCGTGCTCCACCAGCACGGTCTTGCGTGCGCGGTCACCGTTGAACATGCCCCGTATCTGGGGCAGCATCACATGGGATTCGTCCGCAAAGACGAGGTAATCCTTCGGGAAATAATCGAGGAGCGTGTAGGGAGGCGTGCCGGCCGCGCGGCCGTCAAAAATGCGCGAATAGTTTTCAATACCCGAGCAGTAGCCGATTTCACGTATCATCTCCATGTCATAATGAGTGCGCGACTTGAGACGCTGGGCCTCAAGCAGCTGACCCGCCTTCGTAAACGTTTCAAGCTGCGCGTCAAGCTCGGTGGCCATCCGGTTTAGCGCCGCTTCCGCGGACTCGGGCGTGGCCACAAAGTGGGTGGCCGGGAACACGGGCGCCGCGGGCACCTCCTCCTGGACCGAAAGCGTAAGCGGGTGCAGGTAGGACAGCCGTTCGATGGTGTCGCCAAAAAACTCAACGCGAAGCACGCGCGCGTCATAGGCTAGGTAAATATCGAGGGTGTCGCCACGGAGCCGGAAGGCACCGTGCTCAAAAGCAATGTCGTTGCGCGCGTACTGGATGTCCACAAGCCGGCGCATCACGGCCTCGGGCCCGGGGTCTGTGCCGCGCTCGAGCCGGAGCATGGATTTGACGTATTCCTTGGGCGAGCCCAACCCGTAGATGCACGAGACCGAAGCCACAATAATGACGTCGCGCCGCGAAAAAAGCGAAGTGGTGGCCTTGAGCCGGAGCCGGTCAATCTCATCGTTCCGGCTGGAGTCCTTTTCGATAAACGTGTCGGTCTGGGGCAGGTAGGCCTCAGGCTGGTAATAGTCGTAA
>JAZDKP010000245.1:0-25468 GCA_043802925.1 Fibrobacterota bacterium
CTATATTCCCTATGTCCGCCAGCGCGTCCAGAACGAAATCAACGATCATATCAACATCAACATCGACCCCATGACCGCGGTCACGGTCGGGGCCGCGCTTTACGCCTCCACCAAAAGCGTCCCCATCACCACCAAAACACGCGACGCCTCGCGGGCCCAACTCCTCCTCGACTACCCGCTTACCACGGTCGAAAAAAACGTCACGCTCTCCATCCGATTCGACCGCGAACGCACCCAGGGCGTCCTGCCCGAACGCATCTTCGTCGAAATCACGCGCGGGGACGGGGCCTGGAGCAGCGGCCGCATGGAAATGCGCGACAACGCCATCCAGCTTCCCCTGCATCTTGCGCCCAACACCACCAACAGCTTCTCGCTCGAACTCTACGACCCGACCGGGAACAAGCTCCAGAGCCAGCCCAACGGGCTTTCCATCCTGCAGGGCTTTGAGCTCTCCAACCCGCCCCTCCCCCACGACATCTGCGTGGAGGCGGACCACGAAAAGCTGGGCCATGTCATCGTGCCCCTGCTCATGAAGGGCCAGACCCTGCCCGCGGTGGGTAAAAAGACCTTCACCACGCGCGCCCTGCTCCGGCCCAACACGGCCGAGGACCTCTTCAGCATCATCGTGCGTGAAGGGGAAATGAACACCCGGCCCGCGCGCAACGTCATGGTGGGCAACATTGCCATCACCGGCGCGGACCTGTCGCGCCCCGTACCCAAGGACAGCCCGGTCGAAGTCACCCTGCGCATGGACGAATCGCGTCGCATCAACGTCACGGCTTACTTCCCTGACACCGACGAGACCATCCAAAACGCGCTCGAGACCTCGTATCGCGCTGGGCTCGTGGACCAGGACCGCATGTCCGAGGAAATCGACGCGGAATCCAATCGGACCGCGGCCCTGGCCCGCGTCTCATCCGAGGCGGGCGACGCCTTCCGCGAGGATCTCATCGAAATCGCCCGTCTGCTTGTGGAAATCAAGTCCCTCAACACCGGGCGACAGGACGATTCCGACAGCGGCTATACCGTGCGCAACCGGCTGAACGAACTTCAAGTCCGGCTCGACGCCATCGAACAGAAGCTCGAATGGCGCGCCGCCGAATTCGAACTCAATGAAACGTACAAGCACGCCAAAAAAATTGTGGAAATCTTTGGAAACGAAACGCACAAGCGGGCGCTCTCCGAGGCCAGCCTCTCCCTCGATTGCGCCCTGCAGTCCAGGGAACCCTCGCGCATCGCGGCGGTCACGCGCCTCTTCAGCGAAATCCGCCAGGGCCTTCTCATGGAGCAACCCGGATTCTGGATCTCCATTTTAAACAACATCTCAGCCACCAGCAACACCATCCGCTGGACCGACCCCCTTTCAGCCCGCACGCTTATCGGAAAAGGCAAATCGCTCCTCGAGCAGGGCGAGTCGCTCGATGGCATCAAGCAGGTCGTGCGTTCGCTGTGGGGGCTGATGACGGTCGAAGAGAAAAGACGGACGCAGAAGGCCCGCCCCGATATTCCATTCTATAAAATCTGAAAGCGGTTTAGGGAAAGTGTTGTTCAGCGGCTGGAACTCTTTTTCAGAATTTTCCGGATCACCGGTTCCATGACCGCGGCCTGGCGTACGAATCCAAGATCCGAAGGATGCGTACCATCCACGGTGGCTTCGCCATCCGACCCGAAAAGATTTTCGCCGGGTAGATAGAAGATGTTTTCCAGGCCTTCGTCCTTAAGTTTATTAAATTCCGTCTTTAAATTCATCCGGCTACCGAGCATTCGTTCAGAGCTTTTTTTTACTAAAAAAGCCTGTTGATAATCGGGGGTATCGACAAGCAGTATCGGTGTTTTGGGATGCGATTTCCGGAGGGTACGGACAAACGGCGCCATACGTTCCGTGACTTCTGTGGGCTTTAAATTTGGAAGGCAATCGATGACATAAAGCGCGGGATCCAGTTCAGCCAGGAGTTCGGCCATCTCCGGTTCCATGATGGCATTGCCTGAAAAGCCGAGATTGATGACTTCCCGGTTCAACGCGCGGCCCAGTTGCGCCACGTGGGGCATACCGGGACGCGAGGCGCAGCCGCCCTGAGTGATGGAGGTGCCGTAGAACACGATGGGCTTTATCTTCGCCGGTCTCAACGGGATTGCGCTCACTTCCGCCTCATTTGGAAATCCAAGTTGCAGAGACTTGAGCTGATTATACAAGGGGAGATAAAGCAAATACTCCCTTCTCTGTTGGGTGATTGGATCGTTCATCAGCATAAATTCATTATCCGGAAACGCGTTAGTCCGGCCGACGCCACACCAACGCCAATGTCCGTCGGGCGTTTTGACGTACAAATCGATTCCGCTCACGCCGTTAGCCGGGAAATGGTCCATGGCGAGGTTCTTTTTCCCAAGGGTCCATTTCGCCTTGATGGCCGTCGCATCGGTCAGAAAGCGAACGCATAATCCAGCCGCGTCTTTGGAAAGGTTCCAGACTTCGGGCCGTACTGTTTTTTCGGCCTTGGCCGGCAGCCGATCGTACTTTTCCTGAGTACCGTCCCAACCCTTGCCTTCCAGGGCAAAAAGCCCCAGATCGTACCAGAGGATTTTACCGGAGGAATCGGGAACCGCTTTATCGGCTGGAATGACGGGCTGACTCGAAACACGCATATTCAATATGATAATTATTGCCAGAAAGGATAGGAAATGGAAATCCATACGATTCCTTGTTTTAGGGGTATCCATCACACTATTTGCAATACGGATATGGTAAACCAGAACGTGGTTCCTTTTCCAATTTCCGATTCAACCCATATTTCCCCGCCATGCCGTTCTACGATTTTTTTGCAGACAGACAAACCAATACCAGTGCCTTCGTATTCTTCCCGGGTGTGCAACCGTTTGAAAATCTGGAAAATCCTCTCAAAATGTTCAGAGGCGATGCCAATGCCATTGTCATGAATCCCCATGACCCAGATTTTTGCTTTCTGTTTTGCCGACACATGAATCTCCGGCGTTCTTTCTTTGCAGAATTTGAGCGCATTGCCAATAAGATTCTGGAACAACTGAATAAGCTGTCCTTCGTCCGCCATTACGTTAGGCAACGGGTCATGGGTTACGTGTGCCTTTTTCTCTTGAACGGCTATTTCGAGATTCTTGATTGCGGTCTCGAAAACATGATCGCATTCCACAGGCTCGAATGATTTTCCGTTGGTGTTGACACGCGAGTAGGTCAACAAGTCATTGATAAGCCGCTTCATTCGTTTGGCTCCATCGACGGCAAACCCAATGAATTCTTTGGAATCCGAATCAAGTTTGTCCTTGTTGCGTTTTTCCAAGAGCTGCATGTAACTCGATACCATACGCAAAGGTTCTTGCAGATCGTGGGAAGCCACATAGGCAAACTGCTCAAGCTCATTATTGGATCGTGTGAGTTCTCGCGTGCGTTCTTCGACTTTCTTTTCCAGGCAGACATTCAGCATTTCCACTTCTTTCTGGATATTAATAAATCGGTCCTGCAGTACATAACCCATTGTCAAGACAATGCCCATAAAGGCGTATTCAGTCAAATAAACGAAAGCATATACTCTTTCTCCTACCAAAGCGTCATTGATGAACGCCAGGTACAACAAAAAGAATGAACAAATCATTGGAATTACTTTTTGGTTCGGCGCGGAACGGTGGTAGCGGATAAGCTGGTAAATGAGATAGGCAAACAATAAGATGCCGACAGCAAACATGAGCGTCAATAGAATCCCTATGCTGCATTCATAATAAATGATTTTTGAATGACCGAAGCTTAGGGTTTTTATGGCCGGCTTTGCCACCGTTAACGTTAATTCGTTCGAAACGGTCATCACCACCAAAAGCATCGCGCCGTAATAGAGCATTGCCAATTTATCCACGATGCCAACCTTGGATTTGGTGAAATCCTTTGTAAACCCTAGGATAGAGATGGCAATCAGGCAGACGGATGCATTTTGTCCTACTTGCCATTTTACGCCTTCGGCCAGGGAGGTGGCGCAATAAAGCCCTGCTGCGCAACAAATGTCATAGAGAGCCACAGAAAAGCAGGTAAAGGCAAAAGTGAGGGCCTCCTTTTCATTCCTTCGCCGAGTATACAAGATGAGATAATAGGTCCCGACATAAACGCACACCGACGCCATAATGATATCCGGTAAAGACGATAAAGGCATGTTACCTCACTCCCTTAAAAACAAACTCCTGCTCTTATAAATCTAACGCCGCCGGCTCACCAGGGCTCGGTAGGCCCACACCGCCACGGTCGCGATGACGAGCCGGGGAAAGGTGATCCATGGCGCCGACGCACCGATGGCAACAAAAAGCAACGTGTCCTCGAGCAGCGAGTGGCAGGTGGCAATGAATACGTTCAGTTCACGAATGTCACGGTCGCTGATTTTTCCCGCCTCCCGTTCCGCCATGATGACCCCGCCGCCATAGGCCAGCCCCAGCGTGTTTGCCACCACAAAAAGGAAACCGGTTTCCGGGGTGAGCCCCATCAGCCGGAGCAGGGGCCCAAGCGCCCGTGACAGGTGCAGGGCCGCCCGGCTTTCTTCAAGGAAACGGTTGAGCGTCATCAGTCCCACGATGAGGAGGGTAATCTTTGCAATCAGAAGAAGGCTCTTGGCCGACCACGCGGCGAGCATCTGTGTAAAAGGAACCACGGTCACGATGGGTAGTGCGGCTGCGTTCCGGGCAAAGTCCGGCGCATGCCCGGGCATCATGAAATTGAGCGCGACCCCTCCGAGCAGCGCCGCAGCCAGCCGGTAGAGCACCATGAAGAGGGCCGAAGAGCCCGCCTTTTTCTGTACCACGGCCTCAATGGGAATGTTATGGAAAAAAAGCACCATGAGCGCGAGGAGGGTGGTTTCGCGTCCTGTCATTGGCAGGGTAATCATGACCGCGATGGCAGAGTAACAATTCAGCAACGCACCGCTCACAAACGCCAGCGCCGCCGAACCCGGGAGGCCAAAGAGCACGAACGCCGGGGAAATGGCCGTGGAAAGGAGCTGGAGCAGGCCGGTCCAATCAAGCAAAGCCACGGCAAACGAGACCGGGACCATGATTTTGAGTAACGTCCAAGCGCTTTTCAGCCCCTGGCGGCCGCCCAGGAGTATTGATTTTCTTATTATTGGAAGCATTGGCTGGTAAAAATATAAACATTCAACCGGAGCGGCTGGTTAAGGAAAGAAAAGAAACCAGTCGCTGAGGGGTACCCATAAAACCCCTTCCGTTTGTTGATACAAATCACATCTCCCCTGCCTTTTTGGACAAAATAGTCTCACGTCCCTGTTTTGTCCTGAAACACCCCTTTTTTCATTAAATTTTGCCTCTTTTTCCGGCACGGCCATTGCAGTTCCAATAAGTGAGGTCAACATGAACAAATGGATGGGAAAAGCCCTGGTCATTGATGAAAACCTGACCCAGCGTAAAACGCTATCCGGTTACCTCTCCGCCCACTTTGAATGCTTCGACTGCGCCAACCCCGAACAGGCGCTTGAACTCATTCGCGACAACACCTATGCGCTGATTATCACTGAAATACGCTTTTCGGGCCGCATGCAGGAAGATTTCCTGACAGGCATCAAGGAACACCAGCCGGGTGCCCGCATCCTGGCCTCCACCGCATTCGCCTCACCGGAGACGGTGTACGCGGCCCAGCGTGGCCAGGCGGATGGCCTTCTCGTAAAGCCCATCCAGGCCCGCACGCTTTATTCAAAAATTGACGCGCTCTTTGAATTTCCTGTCCAGCCCATCCGCCGTTCACTCCCGCTTCTGTCGGAACTCCGCATCACACTGGTGCGCGAGGGCGCGTTCGCCATCCTAAAACTTGCCGGCAAAGTGACGGGCCCGGCCTGCCATACGCTCCGAAACATGCTCTGCAACCTTATCCGCAAAGGTGTCCGCCGCATCGCCATGGACCTGGAAAATGTCACGCACATCGACAACACCGGTCTCCAGCTCATCCACCAGGTTTGCCATTCGCTTAAAATTCTTTCGGGAGAGCTCTGCCTCTTCAATATCATGAAGGTGCTGGGCCGGATTACGGAACATCTGGACGTTATAACCAACGTCCGGCTTTTTCTGGACAGGGATGAATTTGAAGCGGGCGCGTTAACGGTCACCGGCTACCGGATGGCCTTCCCGCAGTCGCAGCGCTGAAAAAAAGCCCCTGAAGCTATTCTTTATTGACGTAGAACTTGCGCAAAAGGGCGTTGCGCGAAGGATGCTTGAGCCGTTTGATGGCACGCTCCTTGATTTGCCGGATGCGTTCACGGGTGAGGCCGTACTTGCTTGCGATTTCCTCGAGCGTATGGCTCCGGTCGCAATCGATGCCGTAGTAGAGCCGAAGAACCTCGGCTTCGCGCTTTTTGAGCGTGCCCAAAAGCTCGGAGATTTCGTTGGAAAGGAAATACCCGTCGATGTTTTCGTCGGGCGAAGGGGTTTGCTCATTGGAGATGAGGTCGAGGAGGGTGCTGTCGTCCTCGCTGTCGAACGGGGAATCGAGCGAACTGTGGCCGCTGCCGATGGCAAAGGCCTCGCGCACATCGCTCTCGTCAATCTTGAGATGGGCCGCGATTTCCTCGGTGGTGGGATAGCGCTTGAACTTCTGTTCGAGTTTGTTGACGATTTTCCCGATGTTGTGGATGGTGGAAACACGGTTGAGCGGGAGCTTCATGATGCGGGACTGTTCGGACATGGCCTGAAGGATGGCCTGGCGGATCCACCAGACCGCGTAAGAGATGAACTTGTAGCCCTTGGTTTCGTCGAAGCGCTTGGCCGCGCGGATGAGGCCGATATTGCCTTCGTTGACAAGGTCGGAGAGCGGCATCCCCTGGTTTCGGTAGTTGGAAGCCACGGAGACCACGAAGCGAAGGTTGGACTCCACGAGCTTTCGCATGGCTTCCTTGTCGCCCTTCTTCACCTTGATGATGAGGTCGTGCTCTTCTTCCCGCTTAAGGGGCTTGAATTTAGCGATTTCTTTGAGGTAGAGATTAAAGGAATGTTCGGTTTCAGGGGTAAAGCTGCTCTGCATGGCACCTTCCTGTTAATTTCTGGAAACTTAAAAAATAATACTTTTAGCGGGGAATAATAAAATATATTATTTTTTTCTTTCGAACAACGCACTTTTTCCTGTTTTTAATAAAAAAAAGCCTTTATTATGGTCTTTGCCGCCCTTTCGATTCTTTCAAAACTCATAAATATCATACCTTTACCGGTGCTGGCAGTGTTGGCCCAAGGACTCGGACTTTTAATTTATTATTGCGTACCCTACCGGAAATGGCTCATCCTCATGCAAATGGAAAAAGCGCTGGGCACGGAACTGGATAAAAAAGCCATCCGCGCGCTGGCCCGGAAAAACTATATCCATTACGCCTCGGTCTTTTTTGAGTCCATGATTCTGGCCGCACAGCGTCCCGAAGACCCGACCTATTTCAATATCCACACCTCCTTTCAGAACCGTGAAATACTCGATGCGGCCCTTGCGGAACACAAAGGGGTCATTATCATCGGCGGCCACGTGGGATGCTGGGAGGCCATGGGCGGCATGGTGGGCCGTTTTTTCGCGCCGGTCACCGTGGCCGTCAAACTGGTCAATTCCCCTGCGCTCCAGAAGTTCCGCGAACATATGCAGCGCCAGCCCGGGGTCACGCTCATTGACAGCCGGATGGGGCGAAGACGGGTCGTGCTGCTCCTGAACGCCTTGCGTAAGGGCGAAATGCTCGGCATCTTCCTCGACCAGTACCGCACCGGGGAGCCCTTTGCCCCCTTCTTTGGCCATGCGGCACGGACCAATTCCACGGCCGCGTTGCTCCACATCAAGACCGGCGCCCCGGTCGTCCAGTTGCACTGCATTCGCGAGCGGCTGGGCTTTTTTAGGCTCGAATTGGATGCCGTGGACATCACGGGCATCGACCTTACGGCATCCGATGCCGTGGTGCGGCTCAACACGGTCTTCAACACGTCCCTCGAAGGGGCCGTGCGCAGGCACCCGGACCAGTGGCTCTGGGCGCACCGGCGCTTCAAGGATAATCCCGACTTCCAATATAATTGACGGATGAAAAAGAAACCGCTTATCATCGGCATTGCAGGCGGGGTGGGCCCTTATGCGGGGCTGGATCTCAACCGGAAAATATTTGACGAGACGCGCGCCTGCACGGACCAGGATCACCTGCCGGTCATTCTCAGCTCCATGCCGGGAATGATTGGGGACCGCACCCGTTTCCTTCTTGGAAAAGAAAAAGTCAATCCGGCCTACGCGCTTGCTTCTGTTCTTCACGCACTCGAAAATGCAGGCGCATCCGTGGTTGCCATTCCCTGCAACACGGCACATTCACCCCGAATTTTCAGCGTCATTCAGAAACAATTACGAAAGCATCGCAGCCAGCTGCGGTTGCTGAACATGATAGAAGAAACCGGCCGGTTCATCCGCAAAAACTATCCCGGCCTCGACCGTGTCGGGGTTCTGGCAACGCTTGGGACCTATGCATCACGTGTGTATCTTGAAATCCTGGAACCCATGGGCATTTCAGTCATCATCCCGGACCTTCGCACACAAAAGCGGGTCCAGGCTGCGATCTACGATAAGACCTATGGCATCAAAGCCCTCGCGAACCCGGTCACTTCGCGCGCCCGGCGCGACCTGCTTGCGGCCGTGGCCAGCCTCAAGGCACAGGACGCCGAGGCCGTCATTCTCGGCTGCACGGAGATTCCTCTCGCGCTGACAGACCGCTCGGTCGGCTCGCTGCCGCTGGTGGACCCCACGCGGGTCCTGGCGCGGGCGCTCATCATTGCTGCGGCAGGGCCGGGGAGGATGAAGAAAACAGAGGATTATAGACATTTATCAAGTGATTAATCTGTCATAGTCACCCCCCGCCGCGCTGCGCGGCTTCGTGCGTCCCGGTGCAATGCAACCACTAAGATGTATTTGCTTTTTGATAAACAGATGCTTATATTTATACATACAAGGATGCATATTAAATGGCACCGCCCTCATTTGAATGGGACACCCAAAAGAATGAATACAATATCAAGACCCATGGGGTATCATTTGAACTTGCACAAGAAATATTTTTTGATCCCAAACGTATCATCGCATTTGACGCAAAGCACAGCAACGATAGCGAAAAACGTTGGTTCTGCATCGGCCTTGTGAAGAACGATATAATAACGGTTCGTTTCACATATCGAAATCAAATTATCCGTATTTTCGGCGCGGGTTACTGGAGAAGAGAAAGGAAAATTTATGAAGAAAAAAACGCGGTACGTTGACGGTCCTCTCGGAGACTACGCAATTGTCGATGATTTTCTTCCGTCGCCCGAAAATTTAGTGCGTAAGCACGAAAATATCCGTGTAACAATTAACCTGAACAGAACAAGTGTGGGCTATTTCAAAACGCTCGCACGCGATTCCCATACCCAGTACCAGAAAATCATCCGCAGCCTGTTGGATTATTACGCCTCCAGGCAGCTTTCAACCACCAAGAATTAAACGCCTCCGTTCCAGCCATGCAGCGCGGCTTCGCGCGTTTCGTAGACCGGCACCATGCTGGTGAGATTGTTGAGCTGGAGAATTTCCTTTAAGACCGGGCTCGCGCCAAAGAAACGGACCTCGGCCTTACCGTCGGCCATAAGCTTGACAAGCCGGACAAGAACACCCACGCCGAGACTGTCGATGTGGCGCACCTCGCGAAGGTCAAGGAGCATCCGGCAGCCGTCGTTGATGATCTTATTGATGATATTGAGGAACATGGCCGAGTCGGCCGAGGAGTCGATGGCGCCGATGAACTTGAAGACCCCAATGTCTCCCATGACCTCATAGTCGACCTTGAGTGAGGCGAAGATGCTGGAATGCCGCCCCCCGGCCGCGCCGGAGTCGACCGAGCCCTCTTCAATGATAAGGAAAGGAGTCAGGTTCATAAGGTCGAACATCTGCATGACCTGGGGCCGGACGTTGCGGAGGATAAAGGGCCGCCGTTCGCGCGAAAACCGGTTGGTGAGGTTCACAATGGCGCCGATACCCCGGCTATTGAGCACCGTACAGTTGGCAAGGTCGACCACCATGTGCCCGGCCTCGGGCCCCTTGGCCATGTGGTCCATGCCTGCTTGCAGCAGCAGCTTGGGAAAATCGAGGGCCCGGCCGTCATCGGGCCGAAAGACATATTCGCCGGAATGTACGGCCATGGACAAATCCTTTCGAGTGAGGGAAAACATAACCTACAGGGCCTCCCGAGATCAAGAAATTGAGGGGGAAACGCGGCCCTTTATTCGTTGAATCGCCTGTTCCGTTAAATTATTTTGTATCTTCAAACGCAGGCAACTTTCACACGGAGACCCACCATGGCCAAATCCGCCACTTATAAAAGCGCAGGCGTCGACATCCGCAAGGCCGACCGCCTGATTGACCTCATCAAACGTATCGCCCCCTCCACCCACCGGGCGGGCAATGTGGGCGGCATCGGCAGCTTTGCCGCGCTTTTCCGCGCGCCCCGCGCGGGTATGAAGGACCCGCTCCTCGTCTCCTCCACCGACGGCGTGGGTACCAAGCTCCTCGTTGCCAACCTGCAGGGCCGGCACGACACCATCGGCATCGACCTCGTGGCCATGAGCGTCAACGACATCATCTGCTGCGGCGCGGAACCGCTTTTTTTCCTCGATTATTTCGCGACCAGCGGACTCGAACTCCCGGTGGCCTCCGCGGTGCTGAGGGGTATTGTGAAGGGATGCGCGGAGTCCAACTGCGCGCTCATTGGCGGCGAGACCGCGGAAATGCCCGGCCTGTATAAAAAAGGCGACTACGACCTCGCGGGTTTCTGCGTAGGCATCGTGGACCGGCCCAAAGCCATCACCGGCGAAAAGGTGCGGCCCGGCGACGCGGTCATCGGCCTCTTTTCAAGCGGCCTCCATTCCAACGGCTACTCCCTGGCCCGCAGGGTCTTTACCGATAAGGAGTTGAAAGGCGATTTTGGCCGCACGCTGCTCACACCCACAAAACTTTACGTCAAGCCCATGCTCGAACTGTTCAAAAAGGGATACGCCCGCTCCGTGGCCCATATCACGGGCGGCGGTTTTACCGACAACATTCCGCGCGTGCTGCCTCATGGCGTGGGCGCGCGCATTACGACCGGCACCTGGCCCGTTCCGCCCATCTTCGCCGAAATCCAGAAGCGCGGCCGCATCACGGACGCGGAGATGCACCGCACCTTTAACATGGGCATCGGCATGACGGTCATCACCGCGCCCGGCGACGCGCCCAAAGCGCTCGCGCTACTCAAACGCCACAAGGTCCGCGCCGCAATCATCGGCCGAACAGTCAAGGGGCCGCGCGAAGCCGTTGTGGTCCGCGCTTAGCCTTTAGCGTCAGAGCGGCCATGTTTCCCGATTCGGTCCTCGAAGACATCCGCTCGCGGCTCGACATCGTCCATTACATCTCGCGCTACGTGGACCTTAAACGCGCGGGCTCCAACTTCAAGGGCCTCTGCCCCTTCCATCAGGAAAAGTCCCCCTCCTTCATGGTCAGCCCGGCCAAGGCCATCTTCAAGTGCTTTGGCTGCGGCGCGGGCGGCAACCTCTTCACCTTCATGCGCGACATCGAGGGTATCTCCTTCACCGAGTCCGTGCGCATGCTGGCGCGCGAGGCCGGGGTCACGCTCCCGGAGAGCGGCAACCGCGACCACGAAAAGGACCGGAGCGAAAACGACGCGCTCTTTAAAGTCAACGACGAAGCGCGCGCCTTCTTTATGGCACGACTCATGGGCGCGGGTGCGGACCGGGCGCAAGCCTACCTGAAAAAAAGAGAACTCACCGCGGAAACGGTTGCGACGTTCTCCATCGGCTTTGCACCCGACGCCTGGGATGGGCTCCTCTCGCACCTCAAATCAAAAGGGATGACCGAAGAGGAAATTCTCCGTTCGGGCCTGGTGGTGAAGAACGACAGCGGCCGCGTATATGACAAATTCCGAAACCGCCTCATGTTTCCCATCCAAAACTTAAGCGGCCTCACCTGCGGCTTCACGGCCCGGGTTCTTGACGACAAAGACCAGCCCAAATACCTCAACTCGCCCGAGACCCCGGTCTTTTCCAAGGGACGGCTGCTCTACGGGCTGCCGCCATCACGCGAACCCATCCGCAAATCAGCCGCGGCCGTGCTGGTGGAAGGCAACGTGGACCTGCTCACCCTGTTCCAAGGGGGTATCCAAAACATCGTGGCCACCTCGGGCACCGCGCTCACCGAATCGCAGGCGCTCCTTATCAAGCGGTTCTGCGACCGCATCACGCTCGTGTACGACGGCGACAATGCCGGCCTCTCCGCGGCCCAGCGCGGCATCGCGGTGCTTATGAACGCCGGGCTCACCGTACGGCTCGTGGCCCTGCCCCCGGGTGAGGACCCCGACTCTTTCTTTAAAAAGAACGGGCGCACGGCCTTTGAGGGGCTCATCACCGGAGCGAGCGACATCGTGGACTTTTCCGTGGACAATTTTATAAGGAAAAACGACCTCTCGCAGCCCGAAAGCAAAGCCCGCCTCGTGTCCGAAATAGCGCCCCTGCTACAGGCGGTCGACAACGCCGTGCTCCGCGCCGAACTCCTGAAAAAGGCCGCGGCCCGCATCGGAACACGCGAGGAACTCATCCTCTCGAAAAAAACGCGGCCCGCGCCAACGTACCGGCCCGTTGCAACGACGCAGCAGCCCGCGGCCCGGCAAAGCCCGCTCGAAATCCGGCTGATTGAACTGTTGATACGGAACCCGGCCAAGAATCTCGCTGCGGCCATGCAATTTATAAAGGACGATGACTTTGAGGACGCCCGCTGCCGCGCGCTATACACTCTCCTCCGCGAGAATGGCGGTTTCAGCGATTCGCTGTTCACTTCACTGGACGAAGAGAACCGGAAATCGCTTGCGGATATCGCGCTGCAAAGTGAAAACGGCCCTCCCGAAGACGTCACTGAAATCCATGACTTGCTGGTCCTCATGCGCGAAAACCGGCTCAAACGGGAACGTACAGAGATTAAACGGCAGATGTCCCTTCCTGACGCGGACCTGGACGCCCTTCTCAAGAGGTTCAATGAACTTTCCGTGGAGTTGAAAAGCCTGCGCGCCGGATAATCATGCTCGAATACCGCCCTTGCCTCCGTCTTGCCTATTTCCTGCTTTCCTGCGCAATCTATCTGCTCGCTCTGTTCCTCTTTCCGCAAACGGTCCTGACCGTGCGCGACGAAGCCAATTATCTCGGCGCGGCCCGTTTTATGCTCGAGCACCGTTCCCTCAATTTTGAACTGAGCGCCGCCAGCGGGGACGGACTGATTCCATGGTTTGAGGAGCACAACGGCCACAAGGCACCGCTGCATCCCTTAGGCCTCTCCTTCCTCGTGCTCCCCTTCCTCGCCTTGTTCGGGATGAAAGGCGCCTACTTTTTCCAACTGTTGCTCTTTTTACTCGGGGGTCACTTTTTCAGGAAAATCCTCGAACGCCGCAACATCCCCGCCTCTTTCCAGCTCCTGTATCTTTTTTTTCCGCCCTTCATCCTCTACGGTCGGTTCTTCCTCGCGGACATGCCCTCCGCAGTCTTCCTCCTGGGCGCGCTCAATTTTCTCGACCGCAACAACGCTTCCTCCGGCCCTGCGCTTATGGGTATTGCCTGCCTTGGCGCCGCCTTTATTGTCAAGCCCGTGAACGCTCTTTTCATTGCCCCCCTTGCCCTGCTTTTCCTTGTGCGGACCTTCCGGGAGCGTCGCTTTTTGCCAATAGTGCTGTTCATGGCCACGGGTGCGCTCTTTTTCTGCCTGCAGCTATTTATCAACCATGCAACCACAGGCCGTTTATTCGAATTCTCGTATCGGACCGGTGCTATGTTCGATTGGGAGAACGTGCGCGAAAACGCCCCCTTCTACCTTTTGGCCCTCTGCGCCTGCTACCCGGCCATGCTGGCCGGGCTCGGGTCCTTTTTCCGCAAACAGGAATGGTTCCTGCTTGCAACCTTCGCCAACGGCCTCCTGTTCTACAGCTTTTTCAGCTATATCGACTATGACGCAAACCCGCTCCTTTCCCTTGTCCGCGGTCAGCGATTTCTGCTGCCCTACAATGCGCTGCTGCTTATCGGATATGCCGCGTTGCTTGCGCGTATAGGACCGTTCGTCCGTTTCTTTACGCGTTTCCACGGACTTTTCCTGGCCGTGGGCTTGGCCGCAGTCCTGCTGGTCGCGGCCGCACACGACGGCTTTGCGGCCGGGAATCGCACAATGCGTGACTGGGTCTATTCGCACATCCGGGAAGGGGACGACGCGGCCATTGTCTACAACATCGACAGCTCGGAATTCATCCACGGGTTGTACGGAAAACGAAATTACAGGATAATACGCTCCGGAGATGAATTTACCGCTGCATTTGCGGAGGTCATGGGAAAATACAAGCGTATTCTAATCGTGGAAACCAACCATGTGTTCCGGAAAGGACCGTCCTATATTGCGCCCCTGCTGAAGGGGCCGCTGCCAGCGGGATACCGGATTGACGCGCAGGTGGACCACCCCCCCTACCGCATGCTCTGCCTGGTCCGGAGCGATTGAAGAAAAAAAGCCACCTGGAAATCACCGGGTGGCTTCGTTCAATTGTCTAAGAATGAACAACTATTTTCCGGCAGGCTTGGCCGGCTGGGTGACCCCGGGAATATTGACCTTTGCAGCTTCACCGGGTTCTGGAATGAGCGGTGACGCGACGTTGCCTTCGGCCGCGGGCAACGCTGGGGCGGCCTGCTGCTGGAGCGGCGCCTGGTCGAGGACACTGGAGGCGGACTGCGATTCCACGGAACGGAGCTTTTCGGCCCGTTTCTGAAGCGCGCTGTTTGTGGAGGTGTGGGCCCGGTTGCGGCTCATGAGGTTGAGCACGATACAGATGACCATGAAGGCCACGGCCAGCCCCGTGGTGAGCTTGGTAAGAATGGTCGCGGCTTCGCGGCCGGAAAAGGGAAGCCCTCCCCAGCCGATACCGCCGAAAGTGCCGGCCAATCCGCCGCCTTTGTCGGACTGCATGAGCACAAAGAGCACAAGAAAGAGCGAGACGAAAACGAGGACGCCGAGTAGAATTCCGTAAAACATAATCGTTACCTCCTAAGCCCGGACAATGCCGTTAAAATCGGCCGCCTTGAGGGCTGCGCCGCCGATAAGACCGCCGTCAATATCCTGTTTTTTCATAAGTTCCGCCGCATTGTCCGGCTTCATGCTGCCGCCGTACTGGATGCGTACTTTTTGCGCGGTTTCGCCGTCGTACATTTTCGAAAGCATGAGACGGATGTAAGCATGGACCTCCTGCGCCTGCTCGGGCGTAGCCACCTTGCCCGTGCCAATGGCCCAGACAGGTTCATAGGCGATGACGGTTTTGAGCGCGTCATCGGCGCTGAGACCGGCATAGGCGCCACGCACATGGCTTTCGACCACCTTTTCCATGAGCCCCTTGTCCCGCTCCTCAAGCGTTTCGCCCACACAGAGGATGGGCATCATACCGCTTTTGAGTACGGCCTTGGCCTTTTTGTTGACCGTCTCGTTGGTCTCGCCAAAATAGGTGCGCTGTTCGCTATGGCCGATGATGACGTAAGTGACGCCAACGCTTTTAAGCATTTCGCACGAAACCTTGCCCGTAAAGGCCCCTTTGTCTTCCCAGTGCACGTCCTGGGCGGCAAGGAACACATGCGTGCCCCGCACGACCTCGCTGACGGGCGCAAGGCAGACGAACGAGGGACAGACGACCACTTCGGATTCAGCACCCCGGGTGATGGATACTATCTCCTTGGCCAGACTCACGGCCTCTGGCACGGTCTTGTTCATTTTCCAGTTACCCGCGATGATTTTACGACGCATGATGGTAGCTCTCCTATGTCGGGGCGGCCGGCAGGCCGCCCTTACTTATCGTTCAGTGCGGCCACGCCCGGCAGTTCCTTGCCCTCGACCAGTTCGAGGGAGGCACCGCCGCCCGTGGAGATGTGGGACATTTTGCCCGCCACGCCGGCCTTATTGACAGCGGAGACAGAGTCGCCGCCGCCGATGACCGTGACACAGTCCGTCATTTCGGCCAGGATGTTGGCGATGGCCACCGTGCCTTTGCTGAACTTTTCATACTCGAACACGCCCACCGGGCCGTTCCAGAACACGGTCCTGGCGCCTTTGAGCGCGCCTTTGAACTTGTCGATGGTAAGCGGACCAATGTCCATGCCCATCTGGTTGTCATCGATATTGCCGCGCGCCACATGCCAGGATTCGGCCTCTGCGGAAAATTCCTTGGTGACAATGTGGTCAATGGGCAGATAGATATAAATGTGAGTTTCGTAGGCCTTTTGGAGAATCTGGCGCGCGGTGTCGATCATGTCTTCCTCGACCAGCGAAGTGCCCACGGAGAGCCCTTTGGCCTTGAGGAAGGTGTAGGCCATGCCGCCGCCCACGATGAGGCGGTCAACCTTGCCGAGCAGGCTTTCGAGTACCGCTATCTTTGAGCTGACCTTGGCCCCGCCGATGATGGCCACAAAGGGGCGGGCCGGGTTCCGGACCACCTTTTCAAGCAGGTACTCCAGTTCCTTTTCCATGAGAAAGCCCGCCACGGCCGGCAGATATTTTGCCACGGTCTCGGTGGAGGCATGCGGCCGGTGCGCGGAACCGAAGGCGTCGTTGACATAAATGTCGCCGTATGTGGCCAGGGCCTTGGCCATTTTATCGCGTTCGCCCGCGTCCTTGGAGGTTTCCTCCTTGTGGAAACGGGTGTTCTCGAGCATCAGGACCTCGCCGGCCTTAAGGGCCTTGACCATGGCGTCGGTTTCGGGACCCATACAGGCAGGCGCCAGCTGGACCGGTTTACCGAGCAGCTTTGAAAGCTGGACCGCCACCGGGGCCATTTTATGCTTGGCCTCGAGGTACTTTTTCTCGTCGAACGGTTTGCCTTCCTTGTCGGCCTTCTCTTTCGCCTTCTGCATGTCCTTTTTGGGGTCACCTAGGTGGGACATGAGGACCAGGGAGACCGCACCCTGTTCAAGTACGTAGTTTATGGTCGGCAGGGCGGCTTTGATGCGCGTGTCATCCTGAACCACACCGTCCTTCATGGGCACGTTGAAATCAACGCGCATGAGCACGCGCTTGCCCTTGAAGGAAAGGTCCCGGACGGTCTTTTTAGCAATCGCCATGGTTATCGCTCCTTAACTATTTCGCGGCCATGTACTTGATGAGGTCAATGACGCGGTTGCTGTAACCCCATTCGTTGTCGTACCAGCTCACGACCTTGAAAAAGCGCTTTTCGCCCTTGAGGTTGTTCTGGAGCGTGGCCAGGGAATCGTAAATGGAGGAGCGTTCGTCGTGGATGAAATCGCTGCTGACCACTTCTTCGGTGGCAACACCGAGGATTCCCTTGAGATAGCTCTGCGAGGCCTTTTTGAGGGCCGCGTCGATTTCTTCGATGCTGGTGTCCTTGTTGGTGCGGAAAACGAGGTCAACGACCGACACGTCCGCGACCGGAACGCGGAAGGACATGCCCGTGAGTTTGCCCTTGGTGGCGGGCAGCACTTCGCCCACGGCCTTGGCCGCGCCGGTGGTGGAGGGTATCACGTTCTGGGCCGCTGCGCGGCCGCCGCGCCAGTCCTTTTTGGAGGGACCGTCCACGGTCTTCTGGGTTGCAGTGTAGGCATGGATGGTGGTCATGAGGCCGGTCTCGATGCCGAAGCCCTCTTTGAGCAGCACATGAACCACGGGCGCGAGGCAGTTGGTGGTGCAGGAGGCGTTGGACACGATGTTGTGCTTGGCCGCGTCGTATTCCTGTTCGTTGACGCCCATGACGAGGGTCTTGACCTCGCCCTTGCCGGGCGCGGAGATGATGACCTTTTTGGCGCCTGCGGTGAGGTGCCCCTTGGCTTTTTCGGAATCCGTGAAGAGCCCCGTGGATTCGATGACGTAATCGACCCCCAGCGCCTTCCAGGGCAGTTCGGCCGGGCTCTTGGTGGCCATGACACACTTGATTTTATTGCCGTTGACCACGATGGTATCGTTGTCTTCGAGCGAGGGGCTGCTTTTTTCGGTCGTGACCGCGTGCTTGAATCTGCCGTGCACGGTGTCGTACTTCAACTGGTAGGCGAAATAGTCCGCGTCCGTGGAAACATCGACCACCGCGACCACGTCAATGGACTTGCCCAGAAGCCCCTGATCGCAAAGCGCCTGGAAAACCAAACGGCCGATACGGCCGAACCCGTTGATGCCGACTTTTACTGCCATGTGAAACTCCTTATTTTTGGTTAATTTTAATAAAATGCAGTCAAATCCAAGACTTTAAATATACATTCCAAGACTTTAAATATACATTTTTGACACCTGCATTTTTAAGATAATTTTAGAATTTGGTAACTTTCAGATGTTTCGAAGTTTGGGGAAAGCTTTCCCAAAACAAAAGCCCCCTCCCTACGGTCGCCGTAGGGAGGGAGAAAGGGGGTGGGTTTATCCGAAAATCTCTTTCCCGCGCCCTGCCGAGCCGAGTACGGTCTTGTTTTTATCAACAATCATGTTCTTCAATTCGTCGCGGGCCGGCCCGAGGTACTTGCGCGGGTCGAATTCCTTGGGGCTTTCGGCAAAGACCTTGCGAATCATGGCGGTCATGGCCAGGCGTCCGTCGGAATCGATATTGATTTTACACACCGCAGAAGCCGCGGCCTTGCGCAGTTCTGACGCGGGAATGCCCACGGCATCGTCGAGCTTTCCGCCGTACTTGTTGATCATGTCCACATACTTGGGCACCACGGAACTGGAGCCGTGCAGCACGATGGGGAAGCCGGGGATGCGTTTTTCGATTTCCTCAAGGATGTCGAAACGGAGCGGCGGGGGTACCAGCACACCCTCGGCGTTACGCGTGCACTGCGCGGGCTTGAACTTGTAGGCGCCGTGCGAGGTACCGATGGAAATGGCCAGCGAATCGACACCGGTTGCCTTGACGAATTTCTCAACATCGTCGGGCTGGGTGTAGATGGACTTGGCCGCCACCACGTCGTCTTCGATGCCAGCCAGCACGCCAAGTTCGCCTTCGACCGAGACATCGTACTGGTGGGCGTATTCCACCACCTTGCGGGTCTCTTCAATGTTTTTATCGAAGGGATGGTGCGAACCGTCAATCATCACGGAGGAAAACCCGGTGTCGATGCACGATTTGCAAAGGTCCACGGTATCGCCATGGTCAAGGTGCAGCGTGAAATTGAGTTTGCTCCCCATTTCGCGAATCATACCCAGGGCGCCCTGGGCCATGTAGCGGAGCAGAACCTGGTTGGCATACTTGCGCGCACCCGAACTCACTTGGAGAATGAAGGGCGAATCGGATTCGACGCAGCCAGTGACAATAGCCTGCATCTGTTCCATGTTGTTGAAATTGTAGGCCGGAACCGCAAACTTGCCGGTAATGGCCTTTTTGAATACCTCGCGGGTGTTGACGATTCCGATTTCCTTGTACGATACATTAGCAGCCATGGTAAGGTCTCCTATGGTTTTAAAAAAGTTAGTCGCCTTTTATTTTATGCACTGTGGGCGCGGAAATGCGGTCCATAACCGCCAGTTCGCCCACCAGAGGCCGCGCATAGGCCTTGAACGCTTCGGTGACGCCGTTCCCCGCAGTATTGATATAATCGTCAGGCATGTGCTTGGTTTTGGCCGCCACATCCGTCAACTTCAACAGTTCGTACTGGACCGAGTAGTCGCCCACGCGCTTCATGGCCACGGAACCATCGACGTTGTGCCACGCCGCGAACTGAACCGCCTTTTCGCCCACCTCGCGCGCCTCGCTCTGGTCGGTCTCGCTGACGCAGCCGAGAAAGGAGCGCTGAAGGTAACCCAGCGTGTCGCTGCGCACCCGCTTGATTTTGGTTTTTGCCTTGATGAGGTCACTCAACAGGTCGCCGAGAGCGCCCGTGCCCGAAAGCTGCACGTTGCCATGCGAATCCTTTTCGACATCGGGCTTGAGCGTGGTCACAACGGGCTGGCCGTCCTTGCCCATGATGCCTTCGGAGACCGCGATAACGCAACGACCGTGCTTATCGTACGCGGCCTGTACGTCGACGATGAATTTGTCCGGGTCAAAGGTACGCTCGGGCAGGTAGATGAGATGCGGCCCGTCGTCCGGGAACTTTTGCGCGAGGATGGAAGCCGCGGTGAGGAAGCCCGCGTGCCGGCCCATGACCACGCCGATGTACACACCGGGCAGGGCGCGGTTGTCGAGGTTGACGCCCGCAAAAGCCTGGGCCACGAACTTGCCGGCCGAGCCAAAGCCCGGGCAATGGTCCGTGCCCACAAGGTCGTTGTCGATGGTCTTGGGCACATGGATGGTACGAAGCTCGTAGCCCGCCTCTTTGGCTTGTTCGTTGACAATGCGGCAAGTATCCGAAGAATCGTTACCGCCGATATAAAAGAAATAACGGATTTCGTGCGCAAGCATGACCTTGAACATCTTCAAACAATACGCCACGTCCGGTTTGTCGCGCGTGGAGCCCAGGCCCGACGAGGGGGTCTTGGCCACCTGCTCAAGGTTGTGCGTGGTGGCCTGGGTGAGGTCGAGAAAGTCCTCGTTCAGGATGCCGCGGACACCGTGCCGCGCGCCGTAAACGCGGGTGATTTCAGGGAACTTGCGCGCCTCGAGGACCACGCCCACGAGGGACTGGTTGATGACGGCCGTGGGGCCACCGCCCTGCGCGACAAGGGCTTTGCCGACAAGTTTAGCCATAACGCGTTACTCCTGGTTCGAAACTTTGTGGAATGACAGCTAAAAGGAAATAAAAAATACATCCGCGCGGAGAATGAGATCAAACAAATTAGAGGGTTCCGTCACTCTTTCTTCAGCACAACTGCGCGTATCCCCACATCTTCCAATTCAATCATGTGAATCGCGGAGTAGACCGCACAATTCAACCAACAATCGCCGGTGTAAAACCAATAGGTGGGCAACTCGCCATCGGACAGCTGGCTGACCGTCATGACGTTGGCCATGGCTTGGGCCTTCAACCGGAATAGCTCCTGACCGGTGCGCAGGTAAGCTGCGGCCCAAGCTCGAAGCATGTCCGTTGCGCTGGCATTGATGGGCGACATCCAGGAGTATTGTTCCAGCGCGCAGGGAAGAAGCCAATTGTCAGGCTTCAAATCGGGATTGGGACGGCCCCACACCACAAACTGGTCTTCCGCAAAACGGATAAGCTCCAAAGCCCACGGCTGATATTCCAGGGAGTCATCCGCATTCTCCAACATATAAGCGGCAATATCACAGGCCTGCCCTTTGGACAAATTCTTGTAGGGCTTCTCTAAATCGATATCCTCGAACTGCCCCTCCCAGTTGAAAGTTTTGATGGGATTGCGGATGATCCAGTCCATGGCCATTTTCAAAGGGGGGCGAAATTCCGTGCATCCGTATTGCTTATCCAGATGTTTAAATAAACGAATGATGCCAATGGGAACAGTCGGATTATTGCTGACGACTTCCCCCGTCCTTGCCTTGACTTTGATCGGCCATGTGCCGTTCGCAAGCTGTGTTTTGACGTAGGTCTTCGCAATGCGCTGTGCCGCATCGAAGTACCGCTTGTCCCGCGTCGCGTCGTACACATCGAGGTAGCCCATGGCAACCCCGGCGGGGTAGATCATCATGACGACATCGTTTTGGTCCTTGGCCGCATGCTCGTTTCCCCGATAGGTGGGAGGAAAGAACGCATAGAATGAATTATGAGGTTCGCTAATTCGTATCAAGAACTCGGCGGCATTCCGCGCCATCTTGAGCGCCTGCTCCCTGGCTTCCGGATTGATTTGGCTGTATCGGGTCAACCCCTTTAAAATGCCACCGATCATTTTGCTGGGATAACAATAATACCCATAATCCGGATCGGGAGAGTCATGATTCAGCCAATACTTCACATAGCTGGACTCGTACAAATGCTTCAATTTCAACACGCCGCATTCCTTGTAGCCTCGAACCGCCGCCGGGCGTCGGCCTTCGAAAACAGCCTTGCGGTAGAAATCGCGGGTGCCGGCAACCCCGATGACCTTGCCACGGTCGATGCCTTCCACCGTGAGCTTGACGAACCCTATCGGCACCTGTTTCCAAATGGGAGAAAGCGCCACCCAGGGAACCTGCGCCTCAAATTTCAATGCCTGGCCGCTGTCTTTTGGAGTCACCGTAAAACGATAGCATGTGGCGCCAACCACTTCCTTGAAGTCAAACGCCGGCGCGTATATGAATTCCTTCGATTCCACGTTCCAGAAAGGATGTTTGCCTGGAATGCCCGGCCGCACAGGCTGCGCTGTTTCTTCAGTGACCGCTTGTTTAAGAGAGTCCGGAATGACACCTGGCTCCATACTTGGGATAGGAAGGGCGTACGACTTGACCTTGGGGACGGCACCCACTGGTACAATGAACAGATTGGCAGACACCAGAAGTGTTACAAGAAACAACTTTATCATTCGTTCTCCTGAACTTATCATTTAATCAACTGAATCCTTCTGACCTCTTCCCTGGCTTTTCCAACAAGCCGAACCATATAGACTCCGGATGAAAGCGAACGTCCGACGTCATCCCGCCCGTTCCACCTCAGGACATGAAGGCCGGCTTTTTGCTCACCCTCCATCAGTGTTCGAACACGCTTGCCGCGAATATCAAAGACCTTGACAGTCACAGGCACCTTTTTGTCCAAACCAAACCGTAAGATGATTTCAGGGTTGAAAGGGTTGGGACTGGCAGTGAGCGGTGATAAAAGGAAAGGAAGCGTACCTGCGTTTAACCGCACATTATAGTCGACGTCCCCGTACACCATATCATCAAACAGCACGTTAGTCGCGCCGTTGGAACAGACAACCGTAATCGTGACATTGCCTGTTTCCGGCTGTTGCCAGTTGGTCTCAATGAATTCCGTTTGCCCAACCACTGGCAGGGAAAAACTCGCATCCGGATTCCCGCTATTCGACGAATGAATCGTGACTGTTCCTGTGCCGCCTTTGTTCCCCACCCGCACACTATGCAGAATGCCGTTTGGCGGCAATGTCAATGAAGCCGACCGGCTAGTAGCCGCATCGTCAAAATACATGGACAGGGTCCCCATGCCTCCGCTCACACCGCCGGGAACGCGTTCTCGCACTTTCAAGACCGGATTCCCGGCCACATTCCAGGTAATGCCCTGGTAGTCGGCAAGCACGTCCCCGCCCTGAAGGTCGTCGAAACGCGCACGCATCGGGGTGGGCGCAACCCCATGCGGAACAACGACGTACCCCTTGTCCGTAGACATGGTGAGAGGAATGCTCCCGCTTATCGAAACATCGCTTTGGAGCAACACCGGGTCGGAATCAACACTCAAACTATAAACATCCGCTGATGTTATGCCCTGCCAGGTCGAGGGCAATGTCCAGTTGCGATTGCTGCCGTTCTGGCTGTAGGCGATGATTCGGCAACCTGCGCCGACCTGGGGTACAAAACGGTCGCCGCCGCTGTATAGCGTAACGCCGTCCTGCACGGAATCACTGAAATTCCTCGTCTTCTGGTTGTATTGATATACCAGCATGTATTTGTAAAATTGGGTACGTAAAACATCGCGATCCACCCATTTTAGATATTCGAGCCCCCCGGCCCATTCCACTTTGCCCAGGGCATCAAACCTGGAGTTAATACGGTCCGTTGTAAGAGGGCTGTTTAAAAGCATGGAACCGAACGAATAAGGGGAGACCAGCGTGTTGTCCACCGACTCCACGCTGGAGGATATGCCATACTGGGTCCACAGATATTCCAACAGCCTGTCGGAGGCATGGAGTTCTTCCGCACTGGAAGTCAAGTTGCCGCCGAGTGAGGTGCTTTGGTTCGCAGCGCTTCCCGCAGCGAGGTAATAGTCAAAGTGGATCGAACCAATCGCATCTGCACCCCAGCGCGTCACCAGGGTGTCGTACATGTTCAGTAAGTAGCTTCTTCCATTTTGCTCTATATGGTCCCACATGTTCTTAAGTGAGACATATCGGGCCTGCGTTGGTTCCCAACCCATCTTCCAGTTGCCGGAAGGATCCAAGGACCGGGCAAAAGGCGGGACAAGTTCGTGAATCTGAGCGGATTGAGAAGCCAAATTTGGATTCATGAAAAATCCAATGCTTCCACCTAAACTCTTGGCATACTGACTCAACTCTTGAAACATTCGGTATCCGGAACCAACCGTACCGTCTCCCCAAGGCGGACGAGTATCTTCCAACATATAGGGCTTCATGCACGCACGCAGCGATTCATCATATTCCATACTAACAATGCGACCTGCAAACGGCATTCCATTAGAGTAACGTTGGAAACCCTGCATGATTTGCCTCATTCTGTCAGGCGTGCAGCTGGGTATATAAAAAGAGTCCAGGTATTCCTTTGCCTGAAAGTCCCAGTGCATGGTGAACATATGGTCGCCCATGCCGGGAAGCGTACTGAGCGGCGGGTAGCAAACGGGCAGCGACGTATTCTGAACATACACGGAGATTGAGAAAGTTTGTGTGTCAGAGCTGACAGTATTGGTCGCTGTCACGGTGATGGGTCCGGTATTGCCCAATACCGTGGGCACGCCGCTCAATGTATTGCCGTTCAACGTCAGCCACGGCGGCTGTCCGCTGACGGCAATCGTGGGAGCGGGAGAACCGGCGACTTGAATCTCGTAGGTGTAAAGAGAGTCCATGATGGCCAACCATGGAGGCGTGCTACAAATCCGCGATGCCGGATTTTGATAGCCGGTGGCATAGAGGCACAGTGTCGCAAGGCTCGTTCCTTCCATACCATAAGGGTCGGGCCAGGCAGAGCCGGACATATACCGATAGCGCAGGGTTCCGGTGCGCTCGCATGAAACCCGGTAGGCTTCGTCCTTGCCCCATTTCGCCAGCCAGTAATTCTGGCCCGCGTTCAAAGCCACCGGGGAGGTCAGCGTAAAAGTCTGCCATCCCGAATCCAATCCGTTCCGCGCCTCCGTTGTTCCCAACAAGGCGCCGGGAGCCCCGAAGTCGTCCGCATAGACCGCAAGTGTCAGGGTCCCAACTCCGCTCTGGGCCAGCTTGATATGCATTTGGGTGATGGAATAAGTCGTCGAAGCCGGGAAACGGTTTGCCATGATATAGTAGGCGTTTCCGCTGGAAGTGCTGGCTGTTCCGTCATCGCTTTTTCCGATAAGATCCTCTGCGGTCATGCGACTACTTAACGACAAGATCATCACCGCGATTAATAAAACTGGACAGCATTTCACGACTTTCACGAGAACCCCTCTCTTTGACATCTCATTTAATCAACTGAATCCTTCTGACCTCTTCCCTGGCTTTTCCAACAAGCCGAACCATATAGACTCCGGATGAAAGCGAACGTCCGGCGTCATCCTGTCCGTTCCATCTCAGGACATGAAGGCCGGCTTTTTGCTCACCCTCCATCAGGGTTCGAACACGCTTGCCGCGAATATCAAAAACCTTGACAGTCACAGGCACCTTTTTGTCCAAACCAAA
>JAZDKP010000246.1:0-5067 GCA_043802925.1 Fibrobacterota bacterium
AGCACCTTTTTTATTTGCTTGCGAATGTTACCTATTGCAACACCTATCTTTCAAAATCGAGCGCCCTGCGTTTTTATTACGATTTTCTGCGCCGCGATTCCATCCATGTGGGTTATCCGGCCCTGAGCGAGAACAATGACGGCGGCGGCAGTTATACCTTGCGCTGGAGCAAACCGCCCATGGCGGTCACCGAATATATTCTAAAGTATTCGGAAAAGCAGATCGTACAAAACCTGAATTTTGACAACGTGTCACGGACTTACGAATATGACACGGCGCAGTATTGCAATTTCTGGGCGGCCGAGGAGCCTTTGCAGAATCCGGCGCCCTCGGACACGGAAATGACAATAAGCGGCCTGAATCCCTCTTCCAGCTATCATTTCATGCTCAAATACATCAGCGACAGGAGCGTTTCCGGATCCATCGGCGTTGAATCAAGATTGACGGTGTGTCCGGAAACCTGGATAACGGTCTATCCCAATCCGTTCAATCCAACGGTGACGGTCGCGATAAGCGGGCGTACCGGCGAAAAGGGAGTCACCCAGCCTCTGCAGATTGCCATTTATGATCTCCACGGCCGCCTTGTGGCTGATTTATCCTGGGAAATCAAGAACAACCGTGTCTGCTGGTCGGCCAATGCGCAATCTTCCGGCGTCTATATTGTGCGGGCAAAGGCCGGTAAACGGGTGATGAACCGCAAAATAATACTGTTACGATGATTGTTTTTGTTACAGAAACCTGTTCAGTTCTCCAGCGATAAACTCGCCCTGTTGCCTGCAGATCTCCGGCAGGAAATGGACATGGTCGCGGTAAAGGAGCCCCGTAAGGCCAAGGACAAAAGCATGCATGTCAATTATCCTGACACCCGCGGCTGACATGATTTCCAGGGCAGCGGCGTTGTAGGCCGTCACATTGGCGTTCCGCCTGACAAAGTCCTTGAGATGCTTCCGGTGGGTCTCATCATCCACCGGCGTGGTGGTTATCCAGCCCATCAGGCCCGAAAGGCGGGCGCCGGTCTTGACAATTTCAAGCAGGTTCTCCCTGTACCGATTGATCTCCACCTGGAATTTTCCGGAAACCGGGTCCTGCTTGATATCGTGGAGGCCGCAGTTCACGGCCAGACAGTCTGTCCGGAAACCTTTTTCCCCAAGCCATTCCAGGTATCGGAGCACCCGGGACGAGTCCCCGCCATTGGCACCTTCAGGCACATCCAGGTTCTTGTACTGCCCTTCCTTGCGCGAATAGCGGATCCCAGGTTTCAGGAAACGTTCAAGGTGTGGACCGTAATCAATGGAAATACTGTCCCCGACGACATGAAGGGACATCAAAGGGAAAGTTCTTTCACTGAAACGGCCCTTCCCTCTCGCCAGGAGATTTCAGCCATCTGGCCCACGGCCGTTGCCCAGAGGCCATGGGCCAGGAGGGTGGGGACCTGTATTTTGCCCCGGATGACCTTGAGAAAGGCCTCCACGAGCTGACGGTCCGCGCCGCCGTGCGTGCCGGTGTCCTTGGGCACACGGATAAGCTTTTCTTTTCCGCTCCAGCGTGGCCGGACCTTTATCCAGTGTTCCTCGAGGCTGGCCTCGGCCATTCCCCTGTCCCCCACCACCGAATACAACCGGTCCGTGTAAGCGACCGTAAAACATTCCAGATGGCTTGCCCGGGCGCCGTTTTCATACTCGATCAGGGCGATGCCGTTGTCATGCACGTCCTTGTCAGAGAGATAAATACAGACGTCACGGCTGTAGCCGTCAACGGCCTGGGCCTTCCCTGTCCAGGTGGCGCGGGATTCGACTTTCACGTCAGGGCAAAGCTTCTGGTAATGGCATTTCAAACAGGTGGGACCGGCGGCCTTGCCTTTTTTGAGGGTAAAGGGCAGTTGATCGGGCTTAAAAACATTTACTCCCGCTGATGCGCTCACCCGGACCGGCCGGGGAAAGCCCAGAAGCCAGTTAAAAACATCAAAATCATGGGCGCCCTTGTGGATCCACAGGCCGCCGGATTTGGCGTAATGGCGGTTCCAGCGGGCCATGTAGGTGCGGCCGCCGCCGTAGAACTCCCGGTTCTCGATCAGAAACACCTTTCCCAGCCTACCCTGGTCCACGATCCTCTTCAATGCCCGGAGCACGGGATAATAGCGGAGGTTAAAGCCCATCATGGCCACGCGGCCGCTTTTTTTTGATGCCTCGATGATCCTGAGGCAGGCTGCGGCCGTGGTGGCCAGGGGCTTGTCTATCAGGACGTGGAGCCCGTTTTTCATGGCCTCCACGGCGTTCTCCTCGTGGAAGCAGTCAGGGCTGGTGATGATCGCGAAATCCGGTCTGTCTTTCTCCAGCATGGCGGTGATGGAAGGGAAAAATCCGGGCCTTATTCCCAAGGCCCGGGCGGCCTCATGCATGCGCACGGGATTGGGATCGCACAAGGCTGTGATTTCCACGTCGCCCCGTTCCGAGAGGATTTTGCCGAAGTTCCAGACGCCCCGTTCCCCGGCGCCCACAATGGCTGCTTTTATTTTCTTCATGTTTATAAAAATAACCGAGTATTTCGGCCCAGTCAAATATTTTGCGCTTCCTCGGATTCTCCGGAGCGTGTAAAATTAATCCGTAAAAAGGGTCCCCGGATCACCGCAGCAGAACAACCTTGGTGTGACACACTCGTGCCCCGGCCCTGACGCGGACGATATATTGTCCGGAAGGTACCGGGCGGCCGTTGATATCATCGCCTTTCCAGCGGAGCGACAGGTCTTTCCCCGTTGTCGGCTGGGAGGCCCCGTCTTTCTCCAATACCGTTACTCTCCTGCCATTGGCCGAGAATATTTCGATATTGTCAACGGGATCCCCATTCAAGCCATTGATGCGAATAACCACCCCGGGGTTAACGGGGTTGGGAAAGGCCTCCACGCCGAAAGGGCGTAAAATATTTTTCTCCTTTTTTTCAACGGCGATCACAGAGACCGGGAAAGCGATTGTGCCGTAATAATAACGGAAATAATCCACGTTTCCCCGCTGCGTGCCCGGGCGGGGCTCCTCATAGACCGCTTCGCTCCGGATGGGAAGATAGATGGGGTTCGCAAGGGTGGGCGTCCGGTTCAACCGGAAAAGGGTGGTATGCAGGGAACGGCCGCGGCTGTACATGGCGGAAAAATCCCCCATGTAAGTGACGGAACCGTCACGCGGCAGCCCTGTCAATTCCGCGGGATGCCATAAATGCACATCGTTTGACGCCACCGCGGAATCCAGTTTGACCCAGATTGCCACGACTTCGCCCGAATCCGCAACGCCGTCCTGGTTGCCGGTGGTTGCGCCGGACACGGTCATGGCCGAGGTGTAGACCGCCCCGTTCCACGAAAAATGATAGGTCGCAAGACTTGCGCTTTTTCCATCCAGCACGGTGATTTCCGCGGGCACTATACTTTCCTGAACATTCATGACATGGACCCGTAGGTAACTTTCTTTATCCTGTTTGACACCCCCCAGATAGGGCACCACCTGAAGATAGCCGATGTTGTTGTTCACGATGTAATTCCCGCGAATGACGGCCAGGGTGTCAATGGCCACCTTTGATAATGCGGGCATATCAACGGCTTTGCGGTCCCGGACCACGGAAAGACACGGTGCGCTCGTGGCCACCCGGAATTCCACGCCGGACAAGGCCCCCTGGGAGAGGTTCAGGGCCGAGACGGAAATGACCGTGTCTGCATTTGCATTGATATAGAGGTCTTCGAACAGGGTGTCCGCCACGAGGGCCACCGGCGCGTTGAGCGATGGCCCGATAATGCCCACTTCCTCGCCCTGCCCTCCGGTGCAGGCCAGCGACAGTTTCCCTTCCGCGGTGGCAATGGCGCTTCCGGTCTGAAAGGTGTTGCTCCGGTAGAGGTAACGCGTCACCGTATAGCTCTGCGACGCCTGATAGACCGGCGGCGTGGTGACCGTGACAGCGGACAGGGAAAGGCCCTTTCCAAAGGGCAACTGTTTGCGGGTACAGACGCCGAACCCGTTGGCTGTGGCGTCACGCAGGTAGATCCAGCCCGCCTCTGCCTTGTTGCTTTGGATATGGTAGCCGCGGTAGTCAAAGGTGGAGTCCATCTGGATGACCGAAAAACAGGCTGGCGCGGGCACGGTCCCGAAATGGGCCAGGTGAAAATCAACCTGGGAATCCACGTCCGCAGCCCAATGGCGAAAGAAGGAGGTCTGGTGATATTCGTAAGGACCCACCCCGGCATGGTTGAAGAGGGAACCCAGTTCATAGGTATACCAGATAAGATAATCCCCGTAATTCGTACTGCTGCGGAAGGGCATACCGCGAAGATTGCGCCATAATTCCCGGGGATCAATCGGTGTGTTGTTGCTGCCGGCACCGCCGGTATGCTGATGCGGGGAATGGCAGAATTGCGAAATGGAACTGAACAGATCCGCATTGGAGGACCCGAGCCAGATGGACGCGTGCCCGCCCATGGAAAGGCCGGTCATGGCCCGGTAGGCGGGAGAGGGATTGGTATTGTAAAGATTGTCCACCACGCCGACCAGTTCACGGATATACGACGAATTATCACCGGTGTTGTCACCCACCAGCTGGTCCGTGGTGACAATGATAACATCATGGTTGCGCACGGCCAGTTCAAAATCACCGTTAAAGGGCACGCTCATTACCGGATCAACGTCCGAAATCGGAGAGTGGCAATTGCCGCCGTTCACCGGATCAAGATAGGAGGGGTAGCTGTCCCCCTGATAACTGCCGCCGCTGCCATGATTGTAATAAATCACGGGATAACGCGTGGCCGTATTGGCCGCGCTGTAGGTCGGGGGGTAAAAGACGCGGAAGTATTTCGTGGTGCCGAGTACGGCGCTGACATGGGAATGGTCGTGATAGTCCGCGTGTGACCCGATAGCCAGGAAGCACAACAGCTGAAGGCATGTGATTAATTTCATTAGGGAGCCCCTTTTATTGTTAACCGTTTAATCACAATGGGTTTAATTCCCCGTAGCTTGCTACGGCTTGTTTGTCATTCCGGGCTTGACCCGGAATCCATCATCAGGTGGTGGATTCCCGCTTTCGCGGGAATGACAG
>JAZDKP010000247.1:0-31320 GCA_043802925.1 Fibrobacterota bacterium
TTGGGCACCCAGGCCGTGTCGAACCCGCCGCAGCGTGCGTTCGCGGTCACGGCCAGGTGCGCCTGCACCCAGCGGCCTTCGACCTGGCTGTAGCCCGTGACCAGCTCGCGTATCAGGGTAAGGTTCGTGCTGCCGTACGCCACCTTGAGGGTGTCGTTGAGCTTGACCCCGCCCGGATTGGGCAGGTACTGGTAGGTACCAAAGCCCGTGCCCACGCTGTTGGTGATGGCGCCGCCGGTCGTGGATGTGGAGTCGAAAAAGTAGGTGGTGGTGCCCAGTACGACGGTGCCATCGCCCGTGAAACTGTAGCGCTCGAGTTCCGTGGCCGCGTCGACCCAGTTGCCCGCAACACGCTTGTCGCCATGCGGCAAACCGCCCACAAAGGGGTGGACCACCTGCTTCTGGGTGCTGCCGTCGTACTGCATGGCCATGTAGTACTTGGTGTCGGACCAGTGGTCGTGGCCGCTCGCTTCTTCGTTGAACGGGACGGTGCGGCGGCGGTACATCTGCTTGAGCCCGCCTCTGGAACCGTTGGGACCGAGAATGTCGTCATCATTGCTGTAGAAATCCATCTTGAAGACGTTGCCCACCTGGGGCAGGCCGTCCGTGCCGTAAAAGCCGGTGCCGTCAAGCGCGCTCCAGAGCTCGGTCTTGTAGGGGAATTTGAATTCCATGTGCCATACGGAGCGGAACCAGGGGTCCGTGCCCTGCGACTTGGCCGCGAAGTCGATGCCAAAGGCGCTTTGGCCACGGGTGAAGTTCGTGGCCTCGTCGCTGCGGCTGTAATTGGCGAGAAAGGTTGAATGAATGAGACCGGTGAGGTAAGGCTCTTCGTTCATACGTTTCAGGAGCATGAGGTAGGCGGTGTGCGAGTTGTTGCCGTAGGGCATGAGCGCGGCATTGTCGCTGTAATAGCGGCGAAAGGTGTTGCCTCCGGTCTTTGACCAGAGTCCCGCGCCGTAATCGCCCATGTCCCAAGGGTCGATAGCGAGTTGGATGCCGTCCTGCTGGGACCAGCCGAGCAGGCTGTCCACGTCATGAATGTCGTCATGCGTTTCAATGCCCACATAGAGGCCGTCATGGTTGTAGCAGAAGCGCCAGATGGCGTGAAGGTCCTGCGGGCCTTTATACTCGCGGGGGTCCTGGCAGGCCTTTGCAGCGCCCGCGTCCTCCCAGCTGTTGATGATGAGTGTCTCGGCGTACCACCAGATGGAGTCTTCGAGCAGACCGTCGATGACCGGTGCATAGTACCGCTGGGGAATGGAACCAGGGACCGGAGGCGTGGTGCGGACTTTGTACTTGGTGTCACCGCGGTAATGGCCCTCAAAAGGCGCAATGAGCCCCGAGGTGTCGCAGTTTGTGGCATTGGGAAAATTGGCCGGATCGAGCCAGGCCTGTGAAAAAGAAAGACCGGTAAAAAGGAAGATCAACAGAATAAAACTTTTGAACATGGCGCCTCCCTGTTATTGTTTTTTCTGAGGTTATAATTATTGAGGTTATAATATACAATACCTTGGTTTTCCGGGACAAGCCCCTCTGCCAATCCCAGCCGTTACCGTTGAAAACGGGTTCCGAACCTTCCACTTAAATGGTGCGTCGGGTGGAGCATTGCCTTATGTGGATTCTTTTTTCTTGATTTCAGGAAGATTTGCCGTCTATCTTATCCATCAGTTAATTATCTTAGTTTATTATCGAGGAGGTTGCCATGATGAAGTTATTCATTCTGATGGGTCTGTTGGCCGGATGCGTTTTCTCCCAAGCCTATGATGATCCCTCCAGAGTGGTTGTCGTTTACCGCACCAACCAGTCAGACGGCGATGGCAATGGCCAGTCCGACTCCAAGGACCTGGCCGAATACTACCAGGCGAAACGGGGAATCCCGGCGGAAAATCTGCTCGGCGTCACGACCCCAGACCCGATTATGTACCATCCCAATTACACGCTGCATGGTTTCTTCACTAATCTCGTTATACCGTTACGGAATAAACTCACTGCTCTTGGAGAAACGAATATCAATTTTATAGTTCTCTGCAAAGGTATTCCCTATCGAATGGTGTCCAAGTCCTCCTCCACAGCCTCTTATCCGGTAGGCCATCATATTGCCGCTATTTGGGCCATTGGCAATGATTCCGCCTCTTCAAAAATAGGTTCCATCGGAAGCAACCCCATGTATGAATCCTCGCCGGAGGTGGGTTCGGACAAGAACATCGCTTTTGACCATAATACCTTTAAAATTAACGATGGCAGCACGATGTATCTTGTCACGTATCTGAATGGCGTTTCCTTTCAAGACTCAAAAGAACTAGTCGATAAGGCGCTCTACGCGGAGAAATATCTTTATCCGGACAGCACTGGCGCCAACGGCTATTACAGCCCTATCGGATACGTCGATACCCGCTATGGCTATTACAGCCCAGATTCCATGAAAAACTTTTATCCCAAAGGATACGGTTCCTACGGCAATGCGGACATGGATATGATTCAAGGGGTACGGCATATCACAGAGGCCGGTTTCAAATGCCGTTGGGAACATACCGGCAGTGTCATTGGCCAGACGAGCGCCTTGTATCATGACGGTAGCAGCGCCTTGACAGCGCCAAACGCGATTTTCTACGGCGGCTGGTATAATTTCATGCAATACTACACCAATACCTGGACCTGGATGCCTGGCGCATTTGCCTGTGATTTGAACTCCAATTCCTTGTCACAGGTTCCAAGCATTTACTGCTTCGGCGGCAGTGCCATAAGCGAAGGGGCCACCGCAGTTTCCGGCGTGATTGATGAGCCCTATTTGACCGGTCATACCCAGCCTGAAAAGTTCCTCTATTATATCACGCATGGGGCCAATTACGGTGAAATCGCTTACCATTCCGATCCCATGTTCGGCTGGAAAACCTGGAACATCGGCGACCCGCTCTATCGTCCCCTGGCTGTTGGGAAAACCCCGGTGAAGGACGATGTGCCTCCGCCGGCCCCTGTGATTGTCGAAACCGTGCCCGGAGGCGATTATTCCTGCAGGAATTTCTCCATTTCAATCAACACGGACGGCATGGATCCTGATCTGGTCCTGGTCAAACTGGAATATGGTATCACCACCGCCTATGATTCGATTGTGGATTACAGCCGTTTTTATCGCATGCAACACACCCTCTCCCTGACCGGCCTGACCACGGGCATCACGTACCATTATCGGGTCACACTGAAAGACCCGATGGGCAACGAGACCGCAACCGAAGACCGTACCTTCACGACCGCGACGACCTCCGCCGAGTCCCAGGCAGCGCCCACCCTTGCCTCGCTGGCCGCTTTTCCAAACCCGTTCAACCCGAGCGTCCAAATTCAATGCCTGGTCTATGCCGTGAACGGAATTTCCAGGATATGTCTTGATGTTTTCAACGCTCAAGGAAAAAAAATTCGCACGTTGGAAGATAACAGGGTTCAAAACGGCCGTTTTATTTCCAGATGGGACGGCATGAATGAAATCGGGCGGCCGGTCCCTTCGGGAGTCTATTTCTGCCGGCTGACCTACACAGCGGATGGAAAATGTTTTGAGCGAAAGATAACGCTGACTTTCATTAAGTGATTATACCAAGCCATTGAAAGCGCCCTGCTTTACAGGATAGCAAACATCAAAATCCTGTCCGGTTATATTATCCGCGACCGGAAAAGAGCCATGACACACGAAAACCCCTGCCTCACCTGCGGCGCCTGCTGTGCGCACTTTCTCGTCCCATTTTTCGCAAAAGAAGCCGACCCCGAACAAAACGGCACGGTGCCGCGTGATTACACCGAACCCTTTGACGAAGACCGGCTCTGCCTTCTCGGCACCAACCAGCTCGCCCCGCGCTGCGCCGCGCTCCAGGGCGAAATTGGCCATGCGGCGCGTTGCGGCATCTACGACAGACGCCCCTCCCCCTGCCGCAACTTCGGCGTCCAATGGGAAAACAACCGCATCGCTTCAACGCAGAAACAGATTGACAGGTGCAACGAGGCGAGGGTGGAATGGGAATTGCCACCGCTGAAACCGGAGGATTGATGGCCCGGCTCATTCTTTTCAACAAACCTTATGGCGTGCTCTGCCAGTTCACGGATAGTGAAGGCCGTCCCACGCTTGCGGATTATATTCCCGTACCCGATGTTTACGCGGCCGGCCGGCTAGATTATGACAGCGAAGGGCTGGTGCTGCTGACGAATGACGGCGCACTCCAGAAACGTATCGCGGACCCCGCGGACAAGATGGAAAAGACTTACTGGGTCCAGGTGGAAGGCGTTCCAACGGACGAAGCCCTGCGGAAACTTGCAAACGGGGTGGCATTGAAGGACGGCATGACGCGAAACGCCAAGGCGAAACGCATGCCGGAACCGGAGGTATGGGAACGGACACCACCCATCCGTGTACGGAAAAAGATACCCGCAAGCTGGATATGCATGATGCTGTCGGAGGGCCGCAACCGCCAGGTTCGCCGGATGACCGCTTCGGTGGGGTATCCCACGCTCAGGCTGGTACGCATTTCAATCGGCCCGTGGTCTGTGAAGAATCTCCAGCCAGGCGAATGGAAAGAGACACGAGCCTTGATATAAAACCCGCCCCCCTCTCCTGCCCCTCGACTCCGCTCGGGGACCAGGAGAGGGGGGAAAGGGGGGTGAGGTATTTTGCTATATATTCTCAATTCAAGTACAACCCCGTACCTTCAAGTACGCTCAGGTTTGTAATAATCCCTCTTTTCGCGCAAAAACCCCTTGGCACGGTATTTGTTTAATCATTGGCGACAAACGATGCCGAACAAGACAAAATCATTAAACCAAGGAGTTACGATGAACCTCTCAAGACCCCTTACTGCTGCGCTGACACTCGGCGCCCTCATTCTGATGACGGGCTGCGCAAAGACCACCAAACCCGACACCTTCGACTACAAAGACGGCAATGCCGGCTTTGCGGCCTCCGAAGTAAACAACATGGACAACACGTCGCTCACCTTTGGCGCGGGCGCGCCCAAGGAATTTGTAGCCGAGGCCGAAACCCTTTATATTGAACGGAGCGTCACTGCTTGGCATTACGATGCCGCGGCCCAGGGTTTCGTTCGCGAAGCGAATGTGACTTTCCCGCAGGGTGAGCGCAACCGTAAAGACACGGTTCTGTTCTATGATGCGAGCGGCAACCTCCTCTCCTCCCCAACCCTGGCCACGGTCGATTCCGTTGTCCACAAGCGGGTAACGATACGTACGCGCGCCGGTAATGAAGTGATTATGCGTCTCCACATGGCCACAAAAATATTGAAGACCGCTTCGGACACCACGGCCGTCAAGAACGGGAACATCCGGGGCACGTTTAACGGTTATGAGCTCGATTCCAACACCGCCACGGTCACCAACGTGACCCGTTCCCGCGTGGATGGCCATTGGGGCTTCCCCGTTTCGGGCAGCATCTATATTGACCGTATCCTCCGCACCATCGAGACTGTTTTCACGGGCGGCAACTCCGCGACCACGACCATTACCCGCAAACGGGACAACAAAACCTGGATTATCCTGGTGAACCTCGATACGGCCGAGGAAAACGACAAGTAAGCGATTCACACCGGCAATGTCAGCAAGGCCCCGCGTAAAAGGCGGGGCTTTTTGTTATATCCGTGAATGACATACGATAATGACAATCCGATTGACAGTCCCCTGTAAGTTTACTATAATTTCCTAATATGAACGATATCAATCGACGAAAGACCTCCGTCGCACTACTCTCCATCATTTCCAACGCATGCCTTGTTGGCCTCAAGCTCCTGATTGGCCTGTTCATCGGCTCGGTCTCGGTCATGTCCGAAGCCATCCATTCCGGCGTGGACCTTCTGGCTGCCATCATCGCCTACTTTTCCGTGCGCGAATCCGCCAAGCCTGCAGACAAAGACCACCCCTTCGGCCACGGCAAGGTCGAAAACATGTCCGGCACCATCGAAGCCCTGCTTATCTTCATGGCCGCGGTCTGGATTATCTACGAATCCGTGCACAAACTGCTTTATCCCCCCAAGGACCTCGCCACGCCCGGGCTGGGCGTGGCAGTCATGCTCCTCTCCTGCATCGTGAACATTTTCGTTTCAGGCCGCCTCTTCAAAGTCGGCACGGAAACCGATTCCATGGCGCTCAAGGCCGATGCCTGGCATCTCCGCACCGATGTCTACACCTCGCTCGGTGTCATGGCTGGCCTGGCTTTGATTTGGGGGCTCGAAACCCTTTTCCCTTGGATGAACGTTGAATGGCTCGACCCCGTGGCCGCCATCGGCGTTGCCCTGCTCATTTTCAAGGCCGCCTATACGCTCACCAAACAGTCGTCCCGCGATCTGCTGGATGTCAGCCTTCCCGACGAGGAGGAGGCCCTCATCCGCCATCACATCCGCGAATTTGCGCCCACGGTGCGCGGCTTTCACCGGCTGCGCACGCGCAAGGCCGGCGCCCAGCGTTATGTGGAGTTCCACATGCTGGTCGACGGCCGCATGACCGTGGACGAGTCCCACCGCATCACCGACCTTTTACGTGACGCCATCCGCGAGCATTACCCCCGCACCATCGTCACCATCCATATCGAACCGTGCGAAAACAAATGCACGGAAGAATGTAAAAACGACTGCCTGCTGATAAAAAAAGAGCGGGAACAGGTAAAAACCGAACTGAAAGAAGGAGTTTAACCATGCCCGTCCGCCCCAGTGAAAAGGAAGAGGCCTATTTCGCCCGCCAGGCCTTTGAACGGAAAAAAAAGCAGGAAGAAGAACACCATAAAAACATGAAGGCCGCCGAAAAAGAACGGCTGAAAGAGCTTCACCATATGCACTGCCCCAAGTGCGGCATGGAGCTCATTGAAATCGACTACAAGCACATCAAAATCGACAAATGTTCCGAATGCAGCGGCATCTGGCTCGATGCGGGCGAACTGGAACAGGTCACACAAATGGAAAAGGGCCCGCTGCAAAAGTTTTTCAGCGTATTTACGGATTGACCCGGCCATTAAGGCCGCGCTTAAAAGATAGGATCGCGTTTTTTTATACTTTTCATTGCACCGCTTTGCCTGAAATAATTATTTTTTGTGGCTCATCGGGTGAACGTGCATGTCAGGCCATTGAGATTCTAACCGTTTTTCACTGCCTTATGTTCCCCTGCTGTCTTTTCCATCACGCATTATGCATATTGATTTCTTTAGGGTAAATAGGAAGTGGAGCAAGTAATGAGCATTGACAAAATCCGGAACATCGGCATCAGCGCCCACATCGACTCGGGCAAAACCACGCTGACCGAACGCATCCTGTACTACACCAAGAAAATCCACGCCATCCATGACGTCAAAGGCAAGGACGGCGTGGGCGCGACCATGGATTTTATGGAGCTCGAAAAGGAACGCGGCATCACCATCACTTCGGCCGTGACCAACTGCGCCTGGAAAAACCACTCCATCAACATCATCGACACGCCCGGCCACGTGGACTTCACCATCGAGGTGGAACGCGCGCTCCGCGTGCTCGACGGCTCCATCCTCGTGCTCTGCGCCGTGGGCGGCGTGCAGTCCCAGTCCATCACTGTCAACCGTCAAATGGAACGCTACCGGGTGCCCCGCATCGCGTTCATCAACAAATGCGACCGCACCGGCGCCAATCCTGACAAAGTAGCGCGCGACCTCAAGGAAAAGCTGGGCCTCAACGCCGTTCCGCTCCAAATGCCCATCGGGCTCGAGGCCAACTTTTTGGGCGTGGTGGATCTCATCGGCATGAAGGCCTATTATTTTGAAGGGTCCCAGGGCGAAATTATCGTGGAAAAGGAAATTCCCGAAAACCTCGCGGCCGATGCCGCGCACCGGCGTGAACTCATGCTCGACGCCATTTCGCTTCATCACGAAGGATTGATGGAGGCCATGCTCGAAGGCAAAGTGACGGACGACCTCATCTATCAGGCCGTTCGCCAGGCCGGCCTCGCCTTCAAAATCACGCCCGTGCTCATGGGCTCGGCCTACAAAAACAAGGCGGTCCAGCTCCTGCTCGACGGGGTCCTCCGGTACCTCCCGAGCCCGCTCGAGGCGCACCCCGTGGCCCACGACATCGACGCCGACGGCGCCGATGTCGCGCTCATCGCGGACATCGAAAAACCCACGGTGGCCCTCGCCTTCAAGCTCGAGGACGGCCAGTACGGCCAGCTCACGCACCTCCGCATCTACCAGGGCGCGGTCAAAAAAGGCGACGACATGACCAACACGCGCTCCAAAAAGCGTTTCCGTGTGGGCCGGCTCATCCGCATGCACGCCGACGAAATGGAGGAGATCACGTGCGCCTATGCGGGCGACCTCGTGGCCCTCTTCGGCGTCGACTGCGCCTCGGGCGACACCTTCTGCGACTCCTCGCTCAACTATACCCTGTCAAGCATGCACGTGCCCGAACCCGTCATCTCGCTTTCCGTGACCGCCCCGGACTCCAAGGCCGAAGCCCAGCTCGGCAAGGCCCTCAACCGGTTCACCAAAGAAGACCCCACCTTCCGCGCCTTTGTGGACCCCGAATCCAACCAGACCATCATCCAGGGCATGGGCGAACTGCACCTCGAAATTTACGTGGAGCGCATCAAACGCGAATACGGCGTGCAGGTCATCACGGGCCAGCCCCAGGTCGCGTACCGCGAAGCCATGACGCGGCGCGTCGAATTCAACTACCTGCATAAGAAACAGACCGGCGGTTCGGGCCAGTTTGCGCGCATCGCGGGCTTTTTTGAACCCAGCGACGAGGGGGACTTTACATTCAACAACGAAGTCCGCGGCGGCTCTATCCCCACGGAATACATCCCGGCCATCGAAAAAGGCTTTGCCAATTGCATGAAAAAGGGGCGGCTCATCGGCTTCCCGGTGGTGCGCTTCTCGGTGACCATTAACGACGGCCAGTACCACGCCGTGGATTCCTCGGACATGGCCTTTCAGGTCGCGGCCCAGGGTGCCTTTGCGGAGTACTACCCCAAGGCCGCCCCCTGCATCCTCGAGCCTATCATGAAGGTCTCGGTCGAAGGCCCCTCCGAGTTCCAGGGCTCCATTCTCGCCACCCTCAGCCAACGCCGCGGCATCATTCTCACGGCCACGGACGACGGCCTGTTCTGCCGCGTCGACGCCGAAGTGCCCTTGGGCGACATGTTCGGCTATTCCACGGTCATCCGTTCGGCCACGCAAGGCAAGGCGGAATTCACCATGGAATTCCTCAAGTACAGCAAAGCGCCGATGTCCAAAAGCGAGCAACTGATTAAAGAATTTCAGGATAAGAAGAAATAGGAAGGGGACCATGTTGAAAAAAGAGCTGAATAACAAGAGCCCGCTCCGTATCCTGGAAAACACCACTCAGGGCGGTCTGGGCAAAGGCAATCTCGGCGTGTTCGCGGCACGGCACGGCGTCGGAAAAACCGCCTGCCTCGTGCACTTCGCGCTCGACGCGCTCCTGCAGGGCAAAAAAGTGCTCCACCTTTCCTTCGCCGAAAACGCGGAGCATATCCTGTCATGGTACGAAAGCCTTTTCACTGAACTGAAAAAGGCCTACAAGCTTGAATCCGCGGCCGACATCCATGACGAAATCGAAGCGCACCGGCTCATCCTCAATTTCACGGACCGCCACCTTTCGTACGACACCTTCAAAAACAAGGTCAAGACCTTCATCGGAAGCCTTTCGTTTGCGCCCGAACTTATTATTGTGGACGGCTACGACTTTGAAAAGGCCGATAAAGAACAGATTGGCCACTTCAAGCAGCTTGCCGTAGAAATGGACGCTGAGATATGGGTCTCCTTTCCCCTGCACGGCAAGGACATCGTTGCCCGCAAACCCAACACGCTCCCGGCCCCTCTCGACCGCTTCAACGGCCTCTTTTCCGTTGTCATTCTGCTCGATTCGGAAAAGGAACGGGTCATGCTGCGCCTTTTGCGCGACCACGACCGCGAATGTGTCGAAGACACGCATCTCCGGCTCAACCCCACGACCCTGCTGCTGCACGAAAACAGCTGACCGTTTTTCCCCTAACCCCGGGCAGGGACGCGTCTCTTTGTGCGGAAAATGTGATAGTGTTCACATATTTTCAGCCACTATTTTGATTATATTATCCTCATAAACATTCAAAACCATGTCTTAAATTTTTGGGAACCCGTAAAACCATATAAGGAGGCCGAAATGGCAACGTTCCGTAATTCAGCAATCTTATCGATTTTGTTACTTCCTGTTTTGCTCTTTGCAACCGTGACAAATCTGCAGATGACCACCCCGCACAGCATCAATTCAGGAGAAGCGGTCGGTTTTCTCTATTCTTCGGACGAGGACACGGTTCACAGTCTTATATATATTGAGACAGAAGGCAACCCGGTGCTCGATACGGCAAATGACAGGTTCTTTTATCATATTATCCAGACCGATAACGGTACGTTGAGTGATTTTCAAAATCAACTGGGTTATCTTGAGGACGGCAACGATACCCTGGGACGTTATTTGTGGTATATTCCTGATATGGACCTGCCGGCCGGACTCTACTGGGTCTGTTTTTACAATAACACCGGTTTATCCCAGGTCGACACCTTCCGCATGTTGCCTGTTGCCAATCCCTACCGCACTATTACCGGTAATGTAACACCGCCGGTTGGCCGTCAGAAGTCCTTCATTCAAGTCAATGCGGACGAAGAGAACAGCCGTTTTAGCGCCTTTACCGACACATCGGGCGATTATTCCATTGCCATCGATTCAGCAACCCTTGCCAACACGTCGGATACCGTCTTCCGCGTCCGGGCCGAGGGCGATTTTCCAGGATACATGGTAAACCCGATCGAAACCCAGGTCGATATTCGAACCGCAAGTGCGGGCGGTATTGATTTTACCTACGACTCCATTACGTCCGGTGTCCGTGTAACGCTGCTTTCGGGTTCAACTCCGCTCCCAGGCGTGTATCTGGGCCTCAGCGACTCTGCAACCTGGGCCAAGGGCAGTAACGGACAGACCGATTCCACAGGCTTCTGCCTGTTGGGTGCCGCTGCGGGTGTTTACTGGCTCAATATGGACAACCAGTCGCTGGGGTCCAATTATATGTCTCCCGGAAGTATCGTTGTGCATGTGATGAGCGGGCAGTTTGTGGACACCACGATAACCCTGGTACCCGCGGACACGGCCATCTATGGCCGTCTTACAAAGGACGGCGGCAACCCGGGCGGCAACTACCGGGTCGATTTGCGCAGCGATATCGGCGGCACATCGGCCGAACCCGACAGCAACGGCTATTTCCGGCTCCCTGCCTCCACCCTGGCTACGCAGACCAGCGTAACGCTGGTAACGTGGGACAACAAATATGACACAATCCCTGCCGGCTATTACATCGCAGGCGGGAGCGACGTCAACGTGCAACTCGGAGACACCGTTCTCTTTAACATGGTTCCCATGCCCAACGGCGCAGTTATCTGCACGGTCTCCAACTCCAGCGTCATCAGCTGCGATCATGTCCATTTTACCGTCGGGCAATACGATACGCTGACCCAACTGAAGGCCGTACAGGCGTTCAATTTTGACATGCCGTTTACTCCTGGACCCTTTACGCTTGCCGGTATCGCTGATGGCGTTTACGCCCTCGAAATAACCATGGGAAACGGTTTTAACCCCGTGGATTGGCGGCTGAGAAAATCGCTCGAGTTTTCGCCGGGTGTTGAAGCGTTTTTCATTATCAACGACGACACCGCGCTCACCGCCGTAACCTTCACCGATACCGACACGATACCCAATCTGGCTCGCTCGCAGGATGCGGACAATCGGCCCGTGGTGTTCTCGCTGTCCAAGCCCTCGCCCAACCCGTTCAACCCGACCGTGAACATCCGGTTTGACGTGCCCACTCCGTCGCGGGTCACGCTTGATGTCTATGACATCTCCGGACGTCACGTGGTCCGGCTCCTGGACGAGGTCCGTTCAACGGGTTCGCACCGCGTCATGTGGGCGGCAAAGAACGCAAACAACAGCGGCATCGCCTCCGGCGTCTATGTCGTGCGTATGCAGAGCGGCCGCTTTGTGGCGAAACAGAAACTGGTCTTCTTGAAGTAACAACTTCTGGAAAAAGAATGATAAGGCAGGTTTGAAAGGACCTGCCTTTTTTTATTTGACTCTTCCAGGCTTTTTATATATATTGTTTACAATGTAGGTCAACATAATCAAGTTGCGAAACAGTTATGAAAATATCGACAAAATGCAGGTACGGTGTCCGGGCGCTTCTGGATATGGCCAAAAACGGAAGCAACGGACCCGTTAAAAGAAGGGATATCGCCAAACGCGAGGCCATTCCTATGCCTTATCTTGAAAATATTCTGGTGACCCTGCGAAAAGCGGGTATCATTTCAACAGCACGCGGAGCTGCGGGTGGCTATAGGCTCAAGAAAAGACCGGATGAAATCAAACTGCTCGGGGTTGTTGAAGCACTCGAAGGCTCACTGGCGCCGCTGGAATGCGTGGACAACCCATCCTCCTGCAAGCGACTTAAAGGGTGCGAATCTCACCAACTGTGGAAACAACTGTACGAAGCGCACAAGAACATCCTGGAAAACATGACGCTTGCAGACCTCGCCAACAACGGGAAGGCCGAATGGGTGATCTGATTGTTGAAAAAAAGAGCGTGACCCTGTTCACGCCCGATGCGCCGCTTAAACTGGAGTCCGGCAAAACGCTGGCCCCGGTCACCGTGGCCTATGAAACGCTGGGCCGTCTCAATGCGGACCGGTCCAACACTATTTTGATATGCCACGCCTTGTCGGGCGATTCGCACGTGGCGGGCCGCTACGCGCCCCAAGACCGCAAGCCCGGCTGGTGGGACAACATGGTCGGCCTTGGAAAACCGTTTGACACGGAAAAATATTTCATCGTCTGCTCCAACATCCTGGGAGGCTGCAAGGGCACGACCGGCCCGGGCAGCGTGAACCCTGCCACCGGCCGTGAATACGGCCTCGACTTTCCGGTCGTGACCGTGGAAGACATGGTCACGGTCCAGAAAAAACTCATAGACCACCTGGAACTGCCTTCACTTCTCTGCGTCACGGGCGGCTCCCTCGGCGGCATGCAGTCCCTCGTTTGGATGGTGCGTCACCCGGGCTTTGTCCGTTCAGCCGCAATCATTGCCTCGTCCGCCTACACTTCCACACAGGGCATCGCCTTCAACAAGGTGGGCCGTAACGCCATCACCTCGGACCCGGGCTGGAACCAAGGGCAGTATTACGGCAATGGCGGGCCGGCGCAGGGCCTTTCCATCGCGCGGATGATAGGACATATTACCTACCTGTCGGACGAGTCCATGCGCCGCAAGTTCTCGCGCAAACTGCAGGAGCGCGCGGAACTCTCGTTCGAACTGGCGGACGAGTTCGCAATCGAAAGCTACCTCGCGCACCAGGGAGAGGTCTTTGTGGAGCGCTTTGACGCCAACTCCTACCTCTATATAACAAAGGCCATGGACTACTTTGACCTGCCGGACGCCTGCGGTTCGCTCGATGCGGCGTTCCGCGACGTCATCGCCAAAACACTGGTCGTCTCCTTCACCTCCGACTGGCTCTTCCCTCCCTACCAGTCCAAAGAAATTGTGAAGGCGCTCATGCGGGATGGCAAGGACGTCTCCTATTGCGAAATCAAATCAGCGTACGGCCACGACGCCTTTCTGCTCGAGGAAGGACGGCTGGGCCGAATCGTGACGAGTTTCCTCGAAACACAGGCGGTGCGGTCATGAACAAGGAACCGGTGACATTGACGGCCGCGGACGACCAGTGGATTCTGAACTTCATCCCGAACAATGCGAGCGTTCTGGACCTCGGGTGCGGCAACGGCAACCTGCTCCACGCGTTAAACTCAATCAAGAACGCAAAAGGCCGGGGTGTTGAAATAGACGAGGACCACGTGATCACCTGCATCAAAAAAGGGATTCCGATTTTTCAGGGCAATATCGAGGAAGGCTTAAAGGAATACCCCGACCAATCGTATGACTTCGTGATCCTCAACCAGACCTTGCAGAACATTTACCATACCGAGTTCCTCCTCGGCGAAATGCTCCATGTGGGCCGCAGGGCCGTGGTCAGCCTGCCCAACTTTGCGCACTGGCGGATACGGATTGCGCTCGGGATTTTCGGCCGGCTTCCGGTCACGCGCCTGTTGCATTATGAATGGTACAATACGCCCAACATCCGCCTCTTTACAGTGAATGACTTCAAAACCGTGTGCAGGAAAAAGGGGCTGCGCGTGACGCATGAGTTTTACACCGCGGGCGACCGTCCGCTCGGGCTCCTTGGCCGATGTTGCCCCAACCTGTTCTGTGAGACCGCGGTTTTTGTACTGGAACTGAACCATTAAAACGAAACAGGAGGAATCCATGGCACGCATATTCAACGACATCACCGAACTCATCGGCAAAACACCCCTCGTACGCCTGCGCCGGTTGAACCCCAACCCCAAGGTCGAGGTCGTGGCCAAGCTGGAATCGTTCAATCCTTTCTCTAGCGTTAAGGACCGCATCGGCGCGGCCATGATTGAGGATGCGGAGAAAAAAGGGCTCTTGAAACCCGGCGGCCTCATCGTGGAACCCACAAGCGGCAACACCGGCATCGGCCTCGCGTTTGTCGCGGCCGTCAAGGGGTATCGGCTCATGCTCACCATGCCCGAAACCATGAGCCTGGAGCGCCGCGCGATGCTGAAGGCCCTGGGCGCGGAACTGGTGCTCACTCCAGGCGACAAGGGCATGACCGGCGCGGTGGCCCGGGCCGAAGAGATTACGAAAAATACGCCCGGCGCCTTTATGCCGCAGCAGTTCAAAAACCCGGCCAACCCGGAAATCCACCGGACGACCACGGCCGTGGAGATATGGGACGATACGGACGGCAAGGTCGACATCATCGTGGTCGGCATCGGCACCGGAGGGACCATCACGGGCGTGGGGGAAGCGCTGAAAAAAAAGAACCCGGCCCTAAAAGTGATTGCCGTGGAACCCAAGGATTCTCCCGTGCTTTCGGGCGGGAAACCGGGGCCGCATAAAATACAGGGCATTGGCGCGGGGTTTATCCCCGAAGTGCTGAACCCGAAGGTCTATGATGAAATCATCCCTGTCAGCAACGAGGATGCCTTTGAGACCGCGCGCCAGGCCGCACGGCAGGAAGGCATCCTGTGCGGCATATCATCGGGTGCCGCGCTCTTTGCGGCGTTCCAGGTCGCAAAACGGCCCGAAAGCGCGGGCAAGCGCATTGTGGTCATTGTCCCTGACAGCGGGGAACGCTACCTGAGCACCACGCTCTTTGCATAAACAGAAAGGATTATACCATGTTGTCAAACTACCGCTTCGAAACGCTGGCCCTCCACGCCGGCCAGTCGCCGGACCCGGCCACGCTGGCCCTCGGGGTCCCCGTGCACCGCACCTCCTCCTATGTCTTTAAAAGCACGGAGCACGGGGCCAACCTCTTTGCGCTCAAAGAACTGGGCTACATCTACACACGGCTCATGAACCCCACGCAGGACGCGCTCGAACAGCGCGTGGCCGCGCTCGAAGGGGGCGCCGCGGCCGTGGCGCTGGCATCCGGCACCTCCGCTATCTTTTACGCCATCATCAACCTCTGCAAACAAGGCGACGAAATCGTGAGCGCCAACAACCTCTATGGCGGCACGTATACCATGTTCGACGCCATCCTGCCGCAATTCGGCATCACAACGCGCTTTGTGGATCATGACAAGCCCGAAGCGTTTGAAAAGGCCATCAACGCGAAGACGCGCGGCATTTATGTCGAGACCATCGGCAATCCCGCGCTTGGCGTCACGGACCTGGAGACCATCGCCCGGGTGGCGAAAAAGCATCATCTGCCGCTGATTGTGGACGCCACCTTCACCACGCCCTGGCTGATGAAGCCCCTCGAGCACGGTGCGGACATCGTCATCCACTCGCTCACCAAATGGCTGGGCGGCCACGGCAGCGCCATCGGCGGTATTGTGGTGGATTCGGGGAAGTTCGACTGGACCGACAAAAAGTTCGCGCTCTTCAATGAGCCGGACCCCAACTATCACGGGCTTCAGTGGTCCACTCAATTGCCAGGGCCCCTCTCCCCCATCGCCTATGCCCTGCGCCTGCGGCTCGTCCCGTTGCGGAACCTCGGGGCCTGCATTTCACCCGACAATGCCTGGATTTTCCTCCAGGGCATCGAGACGCTCCCGTTGCGCATGCAGCGCCATTGCGAAAATGCGCTGAAAGCCGCACAGTTCCTGAAAAAACACCCGCAGGTAAGCTGGGTGCGCTACCCCGGTCTCGAAGGCGACCCCGCGAATGCAACGGCAAAGAAGTATCTGAAAAACGGCTTTGGCGGCATGGTCGTCTTTGGCATCAAGGGCGGCTACGAAGCGGCGGTGAAGTGCATCGACAATATCAAGCTCTTTTCGCACCTCGCTAATGTGGGCGACGCCAAGAGCCTCATCCTGCACCCGGCCAGCACCTCGCATTCGCAGCTTTCCGAGACGCAGCAGAAGGAAGGCGGGCTCACACCCGACCTGATACGTCTGTCCATCGGGCTGGAGCACTCCGACGACATCCTCGAGGCGCTGGACGCGGCGCTGAAGGGCTCCGCAAAACAACCAACCGCTTAAGAATACATCATCATAGACCCAAGACGGAACCTTTTCAAGTTCCGTCTTTTTTATTTATATTGTGTAAAAAAAGGACGCGAACCATGCCCCTGCCTTTGAAAATCGGCCCTGTGGAACTCGGAAAACGCCCGCGAATTATTGCAGTCGTGGATGCATTTCTGCCCAAGCCCGAACTCAAGCGCCAGTTTGATCAGGGCGCGGCCATTGCCGAAATCCGGTTCGACCTTCTGCCCGGCGATCCGCGCGAGGCCCTGCGCTACGCAAAGACCGTGCGCGAAGCGGCTTCCTTTGGCATCCTCGGCACCCTGCGCGAAACCCCGGCCAACACGATGCTGCGCTACGACCTCTTCCGCCGGTTTCTGCCGGACGTGGACGCAGTGGACATCGAAATCGATGCGCCGATTAACCGTCAGGTTATTTCACTCTCCAAAGGTAAGACCGTCATCGTCTCTCACCACGACTTCCAGAAGACCCCGGCCGAAACCGAACTTTTTTCCATGGCCGAAAACGCCCGCAAACAGGGCGCCCATATTTTCAAGATTGCCGCGATGGCAAAAACACCGGACGATTGCACGCGGCTGCTCGGGTTCATTAAAAAGAGCCCGCTGCCGGTCATTGTGATTGTGATGGGAGAACTCGGGAAGCCGGCACGCACAGAGGCGCTGCGGCTCGGCTCCCTTGCGGGCTACGCCTTCACGGGCGAGGCGCCCGTGGCACCCGGCCAACTGTCGGTCGCGGAGATGGCCGCGTCGCTGAAATAACAGTTAGGGTGTTATTTCGCCCCGGCCGTTACGCACAACCAGCGGCGTCTTCAGTGAATCGCAGAGTGCGGCCAACCCCCTCAGACTCTTTTCCGCATCCGCACCCGTCAAGGGCCTCGGCTGCACCGTGACCTGGTAATTATTGACCAGAACGGGCGTGACCTCGGCCTTCAGAAACTTTCCATTCGCAAAAAAAAGCTTTAAAATCGCGCTGTCCCAGACCGCGTGGGTCCAGGTGGCAAAGGCGAAGTTACCAAGGCTGTAGGCGATAAGCTTTCCTTTGTAAAGTTCCATGCCCTGCAGAATATGCGGGTGGTGGCCCACCACGGCGTCCGCTCCGAGGTCCACGGCCAGATACCCCATTTCCTTCTGATAGTCCCGCAAACCAAGTGATTTTTCAACCCCCCAGTGAAACACAACCACCAGGTAGTCGCACTGCTTTTTTGCGGCTGGAATGTCCTCTTTCAGATAGAAGTCATGACCAAAGGCCGTGCCGGACTTTCCGGAGGCGGCCCAGAACTCCTCCGGAAAGGTGAGCGAATAACCGAGGAAACCGATTTTAACCCCTTTGCGTTCGAGGATGGCAGGTTTCCGGGCCTCGGCCGCGTTGCGCCCAGCGCCGATATGCCGGATACCGAGACTGTCGAGTACGCGGAACGTTGAGAACAGGGCGTTTTCGCCGTTGTCGAGGATATGGTTGTTGGCAAGGTGCGCGACATCAAAGGCCTTGAACGCCGCGGCATGGCGCGTGGCGATACGGAAGGTGTAAGTCTTGTTGAAAGGGGTGCCGGAGTCCGCGAGGGGCGCCTCAAGGTTGCACACGCGCGCGTCCGCATTCGACAGGATATCCTTGACACCGCGGAACGGGTAGTCCACGCCGTTGTTGTCGAGCAGGTCCGTGACATTGGTGCCGAACATGCAGTCCCCCACCGCGATGACGGTCACGGTGTCGGCCGGCACGGCCAAAGCGGCTGCGGACAGGCCGGCCAATAGAATGAGGTTGAAGAAGCACATGCGCATTATTTATAAATAGATAAATGAAGAATATGAATTCAATAATGGAAACAGGGAACTCACCCCCTTTCCCCCTCTCTCGACCCCCGAGTGGAGTCGAGGGGCGAGAGAGGGGGCCTGGATTTAAAACAAATAATGCTATACATTTATTTCTACCGCTTTATCAAAAGCCCCCCTCTCTCTGCGAGAGAGGGGGGAAAGGGGGGTGAGTTATGCCCATCCCCATCCCTGAAAACGACGCGGGCCAGCGCCTTGACCGCTATTTGCGCAAGGCCTTCCGCGCCACCCCCATGTCGCTTATTCAGAAGGCGCTACGCACCGGCAAGGTCCGCGTGAACGGCCGCCGAGCGGACGGGGACCAACGGCTTGTAACTGGAGACTGGGTCTTATTGCCGGACGAATGGTTCCGGGAAAAGGAAAAAAAGCAAGCCGGAACCACGGGTCGCAACGATTTTAGGGCATGGGTCATTTTCGAGGACGAAAACATTCTCGCTATCAACAAGCCCGCGGGTATTCCGGTTCATGAAGGCACGGGCCACACAGAGGGAACCCTTTCGGACCTCCTCTCCGCCTACCTCCCGGACAACGCCGGGAACAGCCGCACCTTCCGGCCCGCCTTTGCCCACCGGCTCGACAGTGATACCTCGGGCGTCATCCTCGCCGGAAAAAGCGCAGTGGCGCTCCGTTCGCTCACCGCACAGTTCCGCGAAGGCCGCGCGCAAAAAGAATACCGCGCCTGGGCCGGGGGGACGTTTACAGAACAGGAAGGAACGCTGGAGACCCCGCTGGCAGACAAAGAGGGAACAGAACAGAGTGCGGTCACGCTTTACCGCGTACTGAAAACCGCCGGCGAATTCACGCTCCTGTCCATTCGCATCCTGACTGGCCGGACGCACCAGATACGGCGCCATCTGGCCGGCATCGGCCACCCCGTGGCCGGGGACCGCCGTTACAACGGCGCAAACGCGGAACGGCTGATGCTGCACGCCTTCCGTGTGAGTATTGAGGACCCTGTGTCAGGTGGAAAGAGAACGTTTGAAGCGCCGATGCCCGGGGAGTTTGAACGCCCGGGTCACTTGAGACGGTAGGTGCCCTGCGGTATAAAAAGCTTCCGTTCCGTTCCGGTCAACAGATCCGTATAGCCCACATAGCTGCGTTCCCGGCCCGCCACCTCGTAGTAGATTTCGACCCGGCCGCTTCCAAAGTCAAACACCCGTGGGTTCCGCTCGCTCATGGCAGCCCCCTCACGCGATGTCACGCGCCGCATTGCGTGCGTTTTTACGTCACAGAGGAGCAGGTCCGTGTAGTTGACACCCGAGGTCAGCACCAGTTCTTCGACGCTCTTCCAGCGGAGGTCGCAGACCCGGCCGTTCTGCGAGAGGGTATCGACCTTGTTGTTCCGCAAGTGCAGGACATAGCAGTCGCCGAATCGGTTCTTTTCACGCGCGTTATAAATGAAGGCCAGCAACTGCCCGTCCGGGGACCAGGCGGCCTGCGAACAAAACCCATTGCCATAGGTGACGCGCAGCGGGGTCTCGCCCAGCGGATCCGACAGGTAAAGCTGTTCGCCCTCATCACGGTCGGAAGTGAAGGCGATATTCCGCCCATAGGGCGAAGCGGCCACGAAAAACTCGGAGGCGTCGGGTGTTTTAGACACGTTGTACTTCATTTTTTTGCCCACGGCCTTGAGCCAAAGCTCGAGCCGGCCCGTGCTGTCGGTCCGCTCCACGGTATAGAGGGAAGCGCCGTCCGCGGCCCACGCGGCTTGGACAATGGTGTTGCCCCGTTCGGGCGGGAGCACGGTCGCGAGGTCGCGGCGCACGTCGTAAACATGGACCGTGCTCACCTTTTTCCTGCGGTCCACACTGTCGACAAAGGAGATTTTACCGGTCAGCGTGTCGGAATAGTAGAACAGGGCCGAGCCCTGATTGTTGACCGTGGGTTCGCGGTGCGGCCGCCGGTCCCACGAAATGCGCTTGGTTTTTCCGGTAAAGAGGTTCCGCAGATAAACCTGGACCCCGGTGTCGGCTGCGTCCGCGTAGCCCCGCAGCCCGTCGGCCCGGATGAGGCTGTCCGCGCGGAGGCTGTCCTTATGACTTAGAAGCGCATTGACAGAGTCGAGATGGATCGAGTCGCGTAAAATGACCACGCCAATGCTTGCCATGGCCGCGCTGTCGAGGTTAATCCGGTCGCGAACCGGTGCATGATAGGCCGTGACGTCATAATTGGCGGTAAAGGGAAGCAGATAGGGTGAGGGCAGCATGCCCGTGTCGGACTCGGCCGTATCACCGACCGGCAGGGTCATGGACTTGAGCGCGTTCCGGATTCCCACGTCCTCGGCTGCGTTGTTGTCGAGCGCGTGAATCTTGTTGGCATAGGAAACGAGCCGCTTCTGGGCGTTGTACTGGAGCGAGAGAAAACCCACGTTCTCTCCCCAGGCGCCCGGGGAGACAATGAGCGTTTTGCCCACGGTCTCGGGCACGTAAGTGGTGAAACCCGCGCCGCCCGCGATGATGAGGTCAATGCCCGGGAGCGCCTCAGCCGCGGCCTTGCAGGCGTCCAAGTCGTCCGCGTACAGCAGCACAATCAGGTCCGAATTCTTCCGCGCTTCCGCAAGCGGGCCTTGCAGCCGTTCCGCGACCTCGTCGATGCGCGCGGCGCGGTCGCGCGGCTGGGTGGCGGGCGGGAGCACGCCAAACACGGTCACCACGTACTTGCCCCCGAGCCGGGCCTCCCATTTTTCCAGGACCGGTACCTTGGCATCGGCCGGCGTCAGGTTGGAGGCCAGGCAGGGAATACCCGCCTTGTCCGCCAATTGGAGCACCCCGGCCGCGCCGAGGGCATACTCGCCCGCGCCCAGGTTGACCGCGTCATATTTCATGCGGCGCAGGAGCCGGTAACCGAAACGCTGCTTGACCGTGTCCGAAGCGGCAGCGAGGAGATTGCCCGCGTCGAGCGTGAGCGCGAGAGGGTAATCCGCGCGCAGCTGTTTGAGGATCCCCGCGCGCCTGGCAAGCCCGCCCATGGCGCGCTCGCTGCCGGGAACAAAAGCGCCCTGGGTGTTGCCGGTGTAGAAAACAGCGATCACCGCCTTTTCCTGGACCCGCATCATTCGGAGCGCCTCATCGATGAGCACATAGGCCTGCCAGAGGTTGGGGTTTTTCTCGAGCGCCTGCTGGGCCGCGGCGATACATTTGCGGTATTGCTCCTGCCGGAAAAAACGCAGCGCGCGCTTGTAAAAATCGATGTCATCGGGCGGCACGAGCTGGCTGAAGCGAAAGCCCGCGTCCACGGTATGGAGGCCGCCCAGGGCGTCGGAACGGCGGGCATAGCCGTAGTCCATTTTAAAGGCGTTGTAGCGGATGCCGATGCCGCCGCAGAGGCCGCCCGCACCGCCGGCCTGTTCGAGCACGCCGTAAGCGTACTCATAGCCCGCACGCGCACAAAAAGCGGGAAGGATGAAATATTCGGCCCCGCCCGCGACTTTGAGTGGCGCATCATTGAACTTTTTAGCGCCCGCGGACACCGAGAGCCGCTCTTTTAGAAAGACGCCCGCCACGTCACCGATTACGCCGAACGGCGCGTACTCCTGCGCACGGTCGTAAATCACGGGCGTACCAAGGTTCTTGACAACAATGGAGGTACGGAGTCCCAGAGGCAGGGCCGCGGACAGGGCGAGATCCGTTGCAACACCGCGGGCCGTCCGCGTGGCGAGGCGGCTCTGGAGGTATTTGGCCGAGATGCCGGCGCTGAGGCGGTTGTCAAAGAGGCCATGGCTCCAGGCCAGGGCGAGGCTCATATCCGCGGCGGAGGCCGAGACCGGCTGCTCGTCAATGTCGCGCGCGTTTTGGATTTCACCGGAACGGAGGAGGTTCCAGGAGGCGCCAAACACGCCGAGGCGGAAGGTGGGGATGACCAGGCCCGCATATTCATGGCGCAAACCCGCCGTAATTTCATCGTGCGATAAAAAGACTTCGTTGTGGGTGAAGGTCGAAAGGAGCGCGGGGTTCCACTCCACCGCGCTGCCGTCGTTCAGAAGGCTCACCGCGTTACCGCCGAGGCCCACGGACTTGGCGCCCACCGGAAGCTTGAGGAAGCCGAGGGTGGAAACGCCGGTCATTTCGTCATTCACATCAGCCAGGGTGCTGAACTGCGCGGACAGCGCGGCGCACAGGCAGAGAATAGGCAGTATTCGCTTCATAGACATTTGGTATTATCGGCAGAACCGGACTAATGATAAATATAGTTTAACAGGAAAAGCGCGGTAAGGGGAAAAGAATGAAGTGAAAATTGAAGCGATGATTTAAGTTCTTGGTTACGTCTTAGCGGATTTTGATGAGCTTTTCCTACTCAAGGAAGAGGAAATAATCCAGGAACTCTTCCGGTGCGTAGGGGCCGGATTCGAAGGAAGCGAGGCGGTAGATGTCGAGCAGGGTTCGCCGGCCGTCGGCCCAGAAGACCGGGAGGTTCCATTTGACCGACCAGTGGGGCTGAAAGCGCAGAGTGCGCCGTTGTTCGTAGGGAATGTGCTCGAGCGTGAAAGTGCCAGCCACGGTGCGCACGGGAATAAGCGCCTTTGCCTTTTCCGAAAAACCCGCGGGAAGGGCAACGGGCTGCGAAGGCGCGACCTTCAGGCCCCGGCCGAATTCGAGGAGCGCTGCGCGCGGGCCGGGCAGCGCGGTCCCGGCCGCGCGTTCCACGGAAGCGAGCCGTTCGGTCTCGCGGTCCAGCAGGTAATCGCGCCGCTCCGGGGAAAGTCCCTTCTCCGCCTCCTCCGTAAGGCGTTCGTGCGCATAGGCGAGGCAGAGCGCGGCCACCGGTTCCGCAGTGTCGGACGCGAGCATGGCGGCCGCATACAGGTAAGCGGCCATGGCGCCGCCCACGCGCTTTAAGGTGTCGGCCGAGACCTTGGTCATGTCGTCAAGGTTGGAGTGGTAAAACTGGTCGCGCAGGTGGATGAGCGCAGGGCAGGGCACGCCGATGACAGGGTCTGATATCACGTTGTCGTTCACGATGAACCCCTTCCGGGCCCATTGCAGCTGGTCCCCTGCGGCCCGTTTGATGAACTCGAACAGGAGCGGGTCCGCAAAGGTGGTGTTGGCGTGGGGCGAGGTATAGAGGTTCAGCACGGACCGGCACTTTTTCTGGTCCTGCCCCACCATATCGGGATTGACACCCGCAATATAGACCGTGTGTTTCTTTTCTTTCAGCCGTTTTTCAAAATAGGCGAGGAAGCCGACAACCTCAAAGGCGAAGAGGACGCGGAGAGTGCGGCGGGGTTGGGCGATTTTCTTCTTTTTAACCAGGATCCGGATGGCGCGGAGCGCCTCCATGGCCGCGGCCACGCCCGAACAGTTGTCGTTGGCCCCGCATTCATACAGGTGCGCGGGCACGACCACCTCTTCATCCGGGAGCTCTGTTCCTGTCAAGCAGCCTGTGACACAGAGGAAATCGCCCTGGCCCAGGGTCCCGTCAATACGGTAAAGGCATTCGAGTGCGCCTTCCCGCTCCAAGGCCTTGCGAAGCGCGGCACCCTGGTCGCGCGAGAGCGAAAAACCCGGCATGGGGCGCTCGGAATCGGAAAAGACCCCGTTTTCCCAACGATGCCCGGTGCGGAAATCGGAAGGCCCCCGCACCCCCTCCCAGTCGGGCGCAAAATCCGAGACCATGCCCAGGCTGCCGGCCTTTTCGAGCTTGAGCCGGTTTTCGTCCGTGGGCGGGCAGAAGACCATTTTCCCGGCAATGGCCTGGCTCTCCATGGAAACAAGCAGCGTGCTGACCTCACCCTGCGTGGGCGCGGCATAAACAAAGACGGAGGTCGGGACCTTGCGGGTGTCGGCAAAAGTGCGCCACTTTCCCGCGACCTTGATTTTAAGATATGCGCGTTTGATGTCCCAGAACTTCGGGGTCCGCCAGTTGCCGTAGCATCGTTTCCCGTCAATTGGAAATTTCAGCACCTCGACACGGTCGAACCCCTCTTTTTTCATGAGCGCGGCGCACTGGCGCGCGGCCGCCTGGTAAGCCGGGTGCGTGATGAGACGATTATGCCGGTAGAGGCGCGCAGTGAGGGCCTTGGCATTGGTGCCGGAATAGGCGGAGAAGATGTCGTGAAAGCGCTGGTCGAACAGGGAGGGGGCCACGGAATTACATCAGCTCTTCTTCGATGATGATGTTGTCATCGAGATAGCGGTTGATGATTTCACGCGATTCATCCCGCAGTTTGGTGAACAAAAGGCCCGCACGATAGGCCTTTTCGCTGGAGTTTTTACACGTCCACTGCACGCGGGCATGGATGACACAGTTGGTGTCTTCGATGACAATGTCCTTGGGCACGCCGCGCCACCGTGGAAAGCGGACGAGGAGCTTGATTTCAGCCCCTTCGGGGATGAACTGCAGAGACGCAATCTGCATTCCGTCCGCGGAGATGTCCTTGATGGTGATTTTGGTTTCCCCCTCCTTGATGTGCTTATCGGTGAGCAGCGTCACCTCGCCGGCATCGTCAAATTCGATGCCGTAGATAAAGGGGATGCGGACTTTTTTCCGTTTTTCGGCGTTATTGTCTTCCATTATAAAAAGATATACACTGCGGTTAATATCGGGCAAGCGAAATGTTTATCTTATTCCATTCCCTATGGACAAACGACTTTTCATCAAGAACCTCCTTATCGGCTTCATACCCCTGCTGGTCTTTGTGGCCGCGGACCATTTTTTCACGGCCCGGTACGGTGAAACGAAAGGCATGCAATACGCGCTCATCACAGCCGTGGGGCTGGGGATCGCGCAGTTCCTGTTCATTCTGGCGCGCGAACGCCGCGTGGACGCCATGACGCTTTTTGACACCGGCCTCCTCGTGACGCTCGGCGCGGTCTCCTGGCTTTCGGGCAACGACCTCTTTTTCAAGCTCAAACCCGCGCTCATTGAGTTCATCCTCGTGGTCATCCTCGGCGTGGCGGCTTTTTTGAACCCCCGCCTGCTGCTGCATGCGACCGGCCGTTTTATGCAGGGCGTGGAGGTGCGGGACCACCACCTGAAATCCATGCAGCGCTCCGCAGCGGGCATGTTCGTCCTTTTTCTCCTGCACACAGCGCTTATCGTCTACGCGGCCCTGTTCCTTTCAAAGGCCGCATGGGCCTTTATCAGCGGCGGGTTGTTCTACATTCTGGCGGGGGGGTATTTCCTGGTTGTGCTGGTTGCGACACGGATAAAGCGCCGGCGGATGATGAAAGCCGCGGATGTCCCTTACGAGGTCCGGAAGCACCGGATAAAGCGGGGATAGCGGGGTGTCGTTTACTTGAAGCGAACCCGGCTTTTCCAACCATGGCTGACACGGATACCGCCCGCACTGTCCACCACAATGCACTGAAGGCGCGGCCGCGATTCGACAAACGCCAGAATTGCATCCGGCATCCAGCAGAACAGCCCGGTGCTTAACATGTCCAGTTCCACGGGATCCATCGCCCACAGGGTGACGCTCTGGTTATGCGCAACGCTGTACCCGGTGCGCGGGTCAAAGATGTGGCAATAACGTTTTCCATCTTTCACAAAAAACCTTTCATAATCTCCGCTTGTGACGAGCGCGCCGCTGTCGAGGGCCAACGTGGCCAACAGGCGGTCGGAAGCACGGGGATGCTGCACGCCAAGACGCCACGGAGTCCGGTCGCCGCGCCGCCCCCCCATGGATATGTCACCGCCTTCCACAAACAGATAGTCGGGAAATCCCCTCGGACCCAGCAACGTCCTGATTTTCTTAAAGATAATTCCTTTTGCCACGCCTCCCACATCCACCCGAATCTCCGGAGCAGCAAAATGCACGATGTTACCAAGCGTATCCACTGTAATTTTCCGGCCATCCACCCGTTTCAGTGCCAGTGCAATGGAGTCCACAGAGGGCAAATGCGGCACGCTCTCTTTTTCGCCAAAGCCCCAAAGCTCCTTGATGGGAAGCACGGTGACATCCAGCGTTCCCTGTAACGTATCGTAATACCGTCGCGCATCAAAAAGGATGCGGGCCAGCTCAGGGGAGACCGGGACCGCGGGGCCGGTCCGCTGGTTGAGGGCCAGCACTTCCGAACGGGGATGCGTTTGGGAAAAGCGCTCCTCCCAGTCTTTGAGCAGCGAATCAATGGCCGCAAAAGCGCTCTTAAGTTCGCTGTCAGTATGGCCGTGGCGCACGAGCGTGACTTCCACTGCTGTGTCAAGACGGAAAAAGGTGCGTTTGACATGCTCGGGGGAGTCACCGGTACAACCCGGTAACAGGAACATCAATGCGCCAACCAGAGCGCGAAAAGCAGGTGTCGCAGAATGGACCGTTATCATGTTTTCCTTATAGTGCGGGAGGATTTAAAATAATAAAAGTCTGATATCGCTTCCCCCGATATTTTTTATTCGGCTTATCCGTTTTAACTTAAAAGACTAAAACATGTTTTGATACTTTTCAACAATTATATTTCCATATTATGGGCGGGTTTTATTATTTTATCCAATACAAACAATTCGCATCTACATATAAAACAATTAGTTATGAGATTATATATATTTATACTTACTTATTAGTATACCGCAGTATAGTTAAGTATCTATCCCTATAAACGGAGCTTCAGATGGACAACATAAAAAACCCATTCTCACCCGGAGCAGGTTCTCCACCACCTGAACTGGCAGGCCGCGAAATTGTTTTGGAGCAGGCAAAGATTCTGCTGGGGCGGGTGCGCGAAAAGCGGCCGGAAAAAAGCGTTCTGCTCACCGGTCTGCGCGGCGTCGGAAAAACCGTACTACTCAATGAAATGGAACGGATGGCTCAAAAAATGGGTTATCGGACAATTTTAGTTGAAGCTCACGAAAGCAAACCACTGGTAGTTTTACTGGTGCCGCATCTCCGCCGCCTGCTTTTTGATTTGGACAGGGTTGCAGGAGCCGGAAATAAGGCCCACCGTGCAATCGCGGTCCTGAAAAGCTTCATTGGCGGGGTCAAAGTAATTCTAGGTGAAGTGGAATTCGGGCTGGATATCGCCCCCGAACAGGGAACCGCTGACAGCGGTGATTTGGAAGCCGACCTTCCAAACCTCTTTGCAGCCGTAGCGGAAGCGGCTGAAGAACGGGGAACGGCAGTGGCTCTGCTGATTGATGAAGTTCAATATTTTGGATCCGTGGAATTGAGCGCGCTTATCATGGCCATGCATAAAATGCAGCAGCGCCAGTTTCCATTTGTTCTCATTGGGGCAGGTCTCCCGATTTTACCGGGTCTGGCCGGCGAATCAAAGTCTTATGCCGAACGGCTTTTCAGTTTTCCGAACATCGGCCCGCTGTCGGAGCCGGATGCCGCAAAAGCGGTACGCGATCCGGTGAAAGCTGCAGGAGAAGAGATTACCCCCGAGGCTCTTGCGGAAATCTTCAGACTGACAAAAGGATATCCTTATTTCCTCCAGGAATGGGGGTATCAGTCATGGAACCATGCCGTGACCTCGCCTATCACACTGCAAACGGTGCAGGAGGCCACCGCGATTGCAAAAAGCCGGTTGGATGAGAACTTCTTTCGCGTCCGGTTTGACCGTCTTACCCCGCGCGAAAAGCACTATCTTCGCGCAATGGCGGAGTTGGGCCCCGGAAACTGCCGGACCGCGGACATCGCGGAATGCCTGGGTGTAAAGATTTCCACGCTGGGTCCCCTCCGCGCGGGATTGATAAAGAAAGGGATGATTTACAGTCCCTCACATGGTGATATGGCATTTACCGTGCCGTTCTTCAATGAATTCATGCGGCGCGCCATTCCAGCGTTTGACAGAAAATTATAACCCGCTTCGTCACCATGCTCCCCTCCTCCTTCCCCTATTGCCTTGCACCCATGGACAACCTCACCCACCCGGTGTTCCGCGGGCTCGTTGCGGCCCTGCTTCCGAAAGGGACGCGCATGGCCTTTTTCAGCCCGGCCATCAACCCCAATGAAGTTCTGCATAAAAACGGCTGTTTACTCGAGACCGTGCCCGTCAACCCCGGCGAAATCCTCTATTACAACCTGATGCACGGTGATGCGGAAACCATTGTCCGCGGAATGGAAAATCTTGTCGCAAACGGACCCGCGGGCTTTTGCCTTAACTGTGGCTGCCCCCGGCAAAAGGTACAGAGAACGGACAAACCTCCAGTGGGTGTAGCACTCATGGGATGCCCGGAACGGGTTGTTGCAATCATCCAGGCCGCAAAGAAGGCGTTCCCGAACACCCATTTCAGCGTGAAGATGCGGGCCGGACTCACGCATGAACCCGTGAAGCTCTATGATTTCTGCCATCAGATTGAAGATGCGGGCGCGGACGCAATCATCTTCCATGCCCGTTCGGCCGAGGACCAGTATGCACGGCCCGCGCGGCACGAATTATTCGGGGAGCTGAAAAAGAGAGTGCAGGCGCCGCTTATCGGCAACGGCGATGTGATGACTGATGCACAGGCAGTGGAGGTCAAAGCCGCCTACGGGCTGGACGGTATCATGATTGGCCGGGGCGCGCTTTTGACGCCCGCCATTTTCCGCGCCATCGCTCTTAAACTTGCCGGGCAGCCAATGAATCATCCCGTCATGTCATGGGAGGAAAAGCGGAACTTCCTGCTCGCCTATGCGCGTGAAGCGGACACGGCGTACGGGTGCGTGATCATGCGTAAACGGGTGCGGCTTTTTGCGCGCTGGTTCAGCAACGGCGTGGCCTTTGGCCAGACGCTCTACAGCGGCCTGCACAAAGCGAAAACATTACCGGAGGCCGAGGCCGCCATCCATTCGTTCTTTGCCGTGGAGAAACCGCAGTATGCAACCACAACGTTCTAATTCGGCCAAGGCCGAAAATAAGAGTCTGTAAATCGGCAACTTATCTACGTTTTTCACGTAGATGTTGCCGATACAGACTCTAAACTGATAGGTTTTGGCTATACATCCGGATGAAAAAAACCCCCGGGTAAAATCTGATAGAAATCTTTTATTGTGTAGACTATATTATCATTAATCGTCATAATTGACCCTTTATGTCTAATAACAATAATATGCTTGGTAAATCCGCGTCCGATTTATGTGTTTCGTAATTTACTGATAATAGAAAGGCCATCCCATGAAACCAGTCACGTACATCATTGCAGGCGCGGGCGGGCGCGGACAGGTCTACGCGGAATACGCACTCGGGCATCCGGAACAGGCCAAGGTCATCGGCGTGGCCGAGCCGAACGAGGCGCTCCGCGACCGGATGGTGAAAAACCATTCCATCCCGAAGGAGAACATCTTCACGGACTGGGCCGCCATGGCCGCGCGTCCGAAGTTCGCGGACGCAGTCATCATTGCCACGCAGGATAAAATGCATGAGGCCCCGGCCATCGCCTTCGCGGAAAAAGGGTATGCCATGCTCCTCGAAAAGCCCATGGCCCCGACCGAAGCCGGATGCCGCAACATCGTCGAGGCCGCGCTCAGGCACAACATCCTCTTTGCTGTCTGCCACGTGCTCCGCTACACGCGCTACACGCAGGCGCTCAAAACAGCGCTCAATGCAGGCGTCATCGGCGACATTGTCAGCATCCAGCACATGGAGCCCGTGGGCTTCTGGCACCAGGCCCATTCCTTCGTCCGCGGCAACTGGCGTAACGAGGCCAAGTCCTCGCCCATGCTGCTCGCCAAGTCCTGCCACGACCTCGACTGGATGCGCTACATCATGGGCAGGCCCTGCGAGGCCCTCTCCTCCTTCGGCAGCCTTTGCCATTTCCGCAAAAGCGAAAAGCCAAAGGCCGCTGGAAACGCCATGCGCTGCATCGACTGCGCGTATGAGGCCGAATGCCCGTACTCCGCGAAAAAGATTTATCTGCGTGACAAAATCCAGCAGGGAAAGACCGGATGGCCGGTCAACGTCATTACGCTGGAACCCACGGAGGCCACGGTCCTGCAGGCGTTGAAGGAAGGGCCGTATGGCCGTTGCGTTTACGAGTGCGACAACGACGTGGTGGACCACCAGGTTGTCAGCATGCAGTTTGAAGGCGGCCGGACGGGTTCCTTTACCATGACCGCGTTCAGCCAACTGGCCGGTCGCCGCACGCGCATCTTCGGCACACGCGGAGAAATCAGCGTGAAGGACGAGGATATTGAGTGCTATGAGTTCATGACGGATAAGTGGCGCAAAATTGAACTCCCGCCTCCCCCGGCCTCGCCCCAGGGGCACTCGGGGCACGCGGGCGGCGACTATGAGCTGATGAAGCACTTCACGGCCGCGGTTGCGGCCAATGACCCGGGAAAAGTCCTTTCGGGCCCGCAGGAAACGCTGGAGACGCACCGGATGGTCTTTGCCGCGGAAACGGCAAGGCGCGAAGGAAGGGTGGTGCGGTTGTAGGGAAAACGATGGGGCTTTATTACGCTCTACCCCGAATACCAGGTTCCTTTTCCAACGCCCTGCTGTTTGATCAGTTTCTTCCGGACCAGTGCCTGCAGGTGTTTTTTCAGCGTATTCCGGTTCGCCCCGGTTTTTACGACCGCGCCGGATGCGGTCATTCTTCCGTTCTTACGGAACAACGCAAGCAGTTTCAGACTGATTTCCGGCAGACCCACATTTGACAGAAGTTTTTCCTTCTCCAGCCTTTCCGCGAGGAGGTCCTTCTGTTTTTTCAGCATCACCAGAAAAAAGCGGAGCCAATCCTCCATCCCTGAATGTTCACGCTTAAAGGATGTCTGCGCCTTTCGCAGAGCGAGGTAATAGCGCCCCTTGTTTTCCTCAACAATGCTTTCCAGCGAACAATACGGCGCATACGCATATCGCTGCCGCAGCAGCATGAGTGTGGTTAATACGCGTGACAAACGTATCCGTCCTGTGAACCCATATAGCAAATCCCGGCCTTTTTCGCGATATTATGATTTTGCGAAGGAGGTCCTATGTCCCCTCGGATTCGGCAGGCCCGTCATATGCGACGGGCCATTGCCCAGCAGC
>JAZDKP010000248.1:0-8622 GCA_043802925.1 Fibrobacterota bacterium
CGAGGATATCGTCCGAGACCTCCAGGAAAAAGAAATTGCCTTTTTTATAGGATTTCATGAAAACGCTCCTTTTTGTAAGTATAATAAAAATGGAGGGTCCGCGCAACCGCGCCCGTTTTCCGTTGCGCGTTTGTGCGATAAGAATTATTTTATGATCGTAAAAGCGTGGTGCTAGTAGCTCAATTGGTAGAGTACCAGATTGTGGTTCTGGCCGTTGTGGGTTCAAGTCCCATCTGGCACCCCAATAAAAAGCCTCCTGTGTAAAGCAGGGGGCTTTTTTTATGAACGAACAATCGATGGCTCTGGTTCTTCGGTTTCAAGCGCTTCCGTCCAGTTTTGGCTGGAATCGGCCGTCGGCTAAATTGTATAATAGAAAAAACCCTAACAATGAGGATATGGGCATGAATGCGATTCTGGTGACCAAAGAAAACTTCGGGGACGACCTCAAGGACATTCTGAAAAAGAACGGCGTGGACTCCGTCGCAACCGTCAAAAACATCGGGTTGGTCGAAGGCAAGCTGTCCGGTAAAAAGAACATCATCCTCTACGACTGGTCGGGCGACACGGCCGAAGCGATCGCGAACCTGCGCGACCTCATGAAAGATTCGCTCCGCGAGCGTATCCGCGTGCTCCTGATCATCGACGAGGGCATCAAGGACGCCATCACCACCCTGGTCCGTTACGACAACGTCCGGTTCATCTTTCGTCCACTCACCAAGGAACGCCTCCAGATTGGCATGCGTATGCTCATGGCCGAGAAAAAGGAACCGCCCAAAATGAGCATTGACTACATCAATCCATTCATCGAGGCCACGAAAATGGTCTTTAAGCAGATGGCGTTCACGGACATCGAAAAAAAGGAGGTCAATGCTGAAAACGGCCTCCGCGTGCACGGCGACATTTCCGGGGTCATGGCCCTTTCGGGCAAGGCCAACGGTTTCGTGGTCATCAGCATGGGGTTCGACACCGCTTTCGACCTGGTCCGAAAAATGACCCACGGGAACGTTCGTGAGGACGAAGAATCCATCATCGACGGGGGGGTCATGGAGCTCATCAACATCATCTCGGGCAATGCGCAGGCCGCCTTTAACCAGAACAAGTACCACTTCGATTTCACCACGCCGACCATGATCAAGGGCAAGGGCCACCAGATTGACCACGGTATCAAGGCCAACAGCATCGTGGTCCAGTTCGTCACCGATACCGGCAAGGAGTTTTTCCTTCAGGTCTGCCTTAAGCACGCCTGATTTTTACGGGGAGTTTACGCCATGGCCATAAAGAAGATTCTGGTTGCCGATGATTCTTCCACCATGGTGCGCATTATCATGAACACCCTCGAAAAAGCGGGGTACACCAACATCGTCACCGCTGAAAACGGCAGAGACGCCTGGGAAAAACTTTGTATCCACAAGGACGTTGACATGGTGCTTTCTGACTGGAACATGCCCGAAATGCGCGGCATTGAACTCCTGCAGGCCATGCGCGCCGAAGAGGCCACCAAAAACATCCCCTTTATCATGGTCACGTCCCGCAATGTCAAAGACGACATCCTCGAAGCGGTCAAGGCGGGCGCCAATGACTACCTGGTCAAGCCCTTTACCGTGGACGCCATCAAGGAAAAACTCGACAAGTTCAAATAAGTGGACGCTGAATCGCCTATTGTAATTGAGTGAGGCTGTTAGGGGTCAGCGGTTGTTACCGGTTTCGCGGCTTTCAATTGTTTTCACGATAGCTTCGCGCCGGAGGCCTTTGCGGTAATCGGGCGTTTCGACCAGGGACTTCAGGTAACCCATATTATGCAGGGTTGCGATTTCATACAGGTCCTCGTTGATGTTCCAGCGTGACTGAAAATGGCGCAGCATATGGCGGTTCACCCCTCCGAGTGTTTCCGAAAATCGCTTGCGGACAAAATCGTGAAACCCGGTTGTCTTTCGCAATAGCTCGAGTTCCGTGGCATAGCCTTCCATGCCCCCTTCCATAAACTCGCGGTACAGGTAAAGAAGTTTTTCAAGATAGGTGCGGTCCGCCATCTGGCCCAGCAGGTCCGCGGTCCCCAGCATCCGGCCAATGAGCCGCACATCGTCCCCGGTAAAGGGCAGTTTGTCGATGTCCACCACGAGGTCCGTGCAGAGAATGATGTCCTTGAGGTTTTCGATGGTGGTGTCCGAAAAGCCGTGCCTGCGGCCGTGCTCCATGGCAAAATTCGCGCTGCGGCGCACATGCACCAGGGTGTATTTTGCGCCCGTGCCTTCGCGGGGCTCGTCCAGCCGCTGCAGATAGCCCACATCGTGGAAGAGTGCGCTCAAAAGTCCGTCCCGGACCGTGTCTTCGCCGGGGCAGGCGCCTTCAAGGCAGGCGCCGTGGATAAGACGGGTGAGCGCGAGCAGACAGTCTGTGGTGTGCTTTAAATCGTGGTAGGGGGTGCTGCAGGAGAGGTAGCCAGGGTAGAGGCCGAGGAAAAGCCGGGTCGTGTCGTGGAAAGCCGCTTCCACGGGCACAAAGTCGAAACCCGGAAAGGCCGATTCCATGACAAGCCGCGTCTCCCGGAGAACCGCCTCGGGATCGCTCATGTTGACCAGGTCGGCCAGCAGGACGTGCTTCAAAAGCGATCCTTTACGGTAAAAATGTTTGCGGGTGCTTCAGTTTGTACGGGAGGTATTCGTCCATCACATAATTGAGCGTGTGCGCGGCAAAGGCCTGCTGCTCCGCGCGGACGCCCATTTCAATCAGCTGCTCCAGGGCTTTTTTCCAGGGCTTGTGGAAATGGAAGAACGGGTCGTTTTTAATGGCGTCGCGCGCGCGCTTGATGTCCACATCCTGCAGGGGATGGGTCGGCAGCTTGTAGTCGAGGATGTCCTGGGGGGTGACGCCAAGAAAATGCACCGAGGGCACGCAGAAGAAACGGTTGATATGCGCGGCATTGCCCGAGCCCACCTTGAGCGTGCGGTAGATGTTTGAAATGCCGTACGGGTCGCAGTCCACAAAGGCGTAGACCGGAATTTTGCACTGCTCCGAGAGCCGCCGGATAAAGCGGCGCGTGGCGCGTGTGGGCACCCCGCTCATGGACACGAGGATGCAGTTGGCCTTGGCCCAGTACTTGTGGCTCTGCAGCCGCTGGAAAATACCGCCCGTCTCGATGGCCAGGATGAACTTGGCCTTGGTCTCGAACCGGAGGTGTTCGTTCAGCGAGGGGATGGAGTAGGCGCCCGACCCAAAGCGCGTGCAATCAATGGTCTCCGTCTTTCCGGTCTGAAGGTCGCGGTCGTAAACGAGCAATTGGCCCGCCACCGCGCCGCCATGCTCCTCGGGAATAAAGCGGAGCTGCTCGCGCGACACGCCGTGGACGGAAAAGAGCGCTTCGATGTCGTCCATGACCGCGTCGGACTCGACCTGCTCGTCAAAGCGGGCGTCGCCCCAGTTTTTGGACTGGTAATAGGCGTCTCGTTTGGTGGCGAAGTCGCTGGTTTCAACGAGCCGCTTGGAAAGCGCCATCAGGCGCAGGGTCTGGGCAAAGGGCTTGACAGTATTGACGGAAAGCGTGCGAATCTTGTTCTGGTTGCCGATCTCAAAATAGCCTTCGTCCGACTTGTAATGGACGTTGGAGAGGGCGCGCAGGGGAAACTTGAGCACCGGTGACTGTTTGGCCAGGATTTTTTTATGCATGTCCCCGGCGTTTTGCGCGATGCGTTCGACCACGACTTTGTCGGAGGCGGCGCCAGGCAGGGCTTTGGTGGGGACAGGTTTTGTCGGGGCGAACTGCTGTTCGCCCTTACGTGTCTTTGTCGGGGCGGACGGCAGTCCGCCCTTACGGGGTGATGTCCGCTTGGCGCTCACAGCTTACGGCTCCGTTCGAGCGTGTCGGTGAGCGCATCCACGGTCTTTTTGACCTGCGCGTCCGAGAGGCCGAGTATTTCCTGCAGCGCGATTCCGATCTGCGGGATGTACATCTGGATATAATTGCGCTTTTTCATTTCATCGGCCATTTTGCGCTTGCGGCTGATGTGCGAGCCGATTTGGCGGCCGCATTCCTGCAGCGCAAGCCGTATCTCCTTGGTGATTTCATCGTAGTTGGCGATGGCTTCCTTACTTTCGGAGGTGAAGGGCACCCAGACGGACGCCATGTGCACCATGACGGCCATGGGGCCTGTGGGGAGCGCGCCGCGCGCCTGGTCGAGGCCGTAGTTGTGCCAGTCGAGTGACTGGACGGTTCGGAAGATGGCGCAGGCGGACTGCTGGTACTGCAGGGGCACGCGGTTGGCAAAGCGCATCACCTGCGCGAGTTCGTCGGCCGGCAGCTTGCCGCCGTAAGCGATTCCCGCCTCTATTTGGAAGGGGTTGCCGCGGTACACGGACGGTGGACGCGTGGTGGCCACAAAGATTTCAGCTTCCACCTCTTTTTTCATTCCGGCCATTATAAGCGCTTCGCCGATGGGCGAGATGCAGTCCGTGGGCGGATTCATGATTTTGACCTTCTGGATGGCGCGATAGAGCTTGTCGACCTCGTTATTGGCAATGGCCCGGGGTTTCGATTCCGGGTCCAATTCCGCGATTTTACAAATCTCGCCCGCCACCTTGGGGGATACCCGCGAAAAGTCGGAGGCAAGGAAGCCTTTGAGCGAACGGCTCGAAGTGTCCTTGAGCAACTTCATGAGTACGCCCAGTTCGACGCCGTAGGGGTGGGGCTTGATTTCCTTGGTCTCTTTGGGAAGCGTTTTAGTGCCCCGCGCGTAGGTGACGCGTGATTCGCCTTCCACGGGTGACTGATAATGGAGCGTGACGTGCGGATTGGCGATGGCGGTCAGCTTGATGTACTCGTCCACGGATTGGCGGCCCTTGAGGTATTTGGCCTCCAGCTCGATTTCAACTTTGGTGCCGTGATCCTTGTCCCATTCGATTTCCACGTCTCGGAGGATGTCGGGTTTGTTCAGCGCGGTGTTGAGGTGCAGGTGGTAATGGTGCGCCGGCTTTTTGGGCCCGATTTTGGAGGTAATCTTAATGGGCTGGCCCGTGGTGAGCTGGCCGTACATGCCCGCGGCCGAGATGCCGATGCCCTGTTGCCCGCGTGACATTTTGAGCGAATGAAACTTGGAACCGTACAGGAGCTTTCCAAAAATGTTCGGGATTTCCTTTTCCACGATGCCGGGGCCGTTGTCCTCCACGGACATGTAAAAGCGGTCTTCCGCGAGCTGCTTGAGCTCCACGAGGACCTCCGGGAGAATGCGCACTTCTTCGCACGCATCCAGTGCGTTGTCGACCGCTTCCTTGACCGCGGTCAGGAGCGCGCGGCGGGGGTTGTCAAACCCCAGGAGATGCCGGTTCTTGGAAAAGAACTCGGAGACCGAAATGCTGCGCTGCTTTTCAGCGAGGGCATAGGCGTCCTTGGGGGCGGCCTCTTTTTTACTCTTAGGAGGCATTGGCCGGGGGTTTGGTGGTCAGCGATGAAAGCTGCTCGGCCATCATCAGTTCATGGTTTTGACCGAGCATTTCGAGCTTTTTCGTGTAACGGTTGCAGAGGTTTTCGATCTGCTTCAGTTCACGCGCCTTGATGTTCTCGATGAGTTCGGTGAGCGCCGCCAGATTGAGGATTTCGTTGGTGGCGACCTCAAAATGGATGTTGCCGCGGCTCTGGATCCGGTTTAAAATGTCGGACGTCATGAGAATGAAATCGTTCAGAATGGTCTGATTGGTTTCGTCGATACGGTAGAGGTCGAGTCCTTTCCGGATCTGGTCAATGAAATAACGGCCGTTGAAAACATAGCTACGGGAGTTCTTATACACCTTGGGGTCGTAATAGTATTCGCCGAGGATTCGGCCCTTGTCGGTTTTGACAATGGATTTTGGGAACCGGGAATGGTCGGCCGGTTTGTAGGCCTTGTAGACCGATTCGGGGAGCGCCTCGGTTTGCGTTTCCGCAAGCACGTCCTTGCTGTCCGGTTCGTGTGGGCCGGTGGCTTCCGCGACCGGCGCCGCAATCCCGGCAGCGTCCGTGTCCGCGGTCCGTGACAGCGTCAGGGTCACGGCTTCGGGCAGGGTGCCTGCAGCGGCCTGGGCTTCCGAAAGCCGGGTGAGGATAACGGTTTGGAGGCTGTCAAGGACCTCCCGTTCGTGGTTCTGGAGCTTGTCGAGAACCGAGTCGTTCTTTTCCTTGAGATCTTTTTCCTTGGAACGGAGTTTGTCCTGTTTGGCGTTCAGGAATTTAATCTCCTGGACGCAATCCTCGACTTCCTGCGTGATACTCGCAATCTCCTGCTGGAGTTTCTTTTTATCGTCAATTAGTTTCTGCGACTCCTGGCCGATGCTGCGGAGGCGTTCTTCTTTCTGGCGGACGGAATCGACTTTCTTCTGATAATAATCAATGAGCATGTCCAGGGTCTTGATGTCTTTTTCACGGCTGGTCTTCTTCAGAAGCCAGAGCTCCTCGAGCGCTTTTTTTGAATTTTCCTTTTCGCGCTGGACCATACGTTCGGAAACCTCAAAAAGGTTTTCCTGCGGCTTGACGGAATCAGACTTCATGAGTGCGTTATAGATTCGATTTTTACTCGACGCCGTTGAAATCGCAAGAGGGGGCGATTCCCACGTTTTTTCAGATTCTTCCATGACGACCTCTTCTTTAAAAAGTGTAACGATGCAATAACCGGAATATCATATAAATAAAACAAGTACTAAATGTTTGTCAAGATATTTGTTTTATAACCTGATAGTAATAAGGGGTTTATGGCGCTGGGGCAAGCGCGACCCCTGTCAGGCTCCTTGTGCAGACCGTGAGAACAAAGCCGCTGAAAACATCGTCCGACTCGTTTGCAAAATCATAAAATCCTTCCCGGACTGCCCTTGACAACGTTGCTTCCGCCTCCTGCGTGCGCTGTTCGGCGTGGAGGAGTTTTGACATTAAGTAAAGTCCTCGGGGGTTCCCGGCTTCGGTTTCAAGCACCTTTTTCAGTCTCTTTTCCGCCTCGTTCAAGTCGTGGTGCGTTTCCAGGTAAATCTGTCCGGACAGAAGCAGGGCCGGCCTGTTTCCGGGCTCCGCCTCCAGCACCCGTTCAAGCCAGAAAAGGGCTTTGCCGATATCCCGGTTTTTTTCGTAAATGCGGCCCATGCAAAAGCGGGCCCTTGCCGCGGTCTCTGGATTGTCAAGGGCCTTCTGCAGCAGAGCCAGGGCGGTTTCGGCGTGGCCCTGCGCCCATTGGTGCTCTGCATAGGCAAGGCAGAACGCCGGGTTCTGGCGGAAGCGTGCGTAGCCGCTCTTGATCCAGGTCACGGCGGTTTCGTCCGGAAAGGCGGTTGGGTGCATCGCAACAATGCGAAGCAGCAGCAGGCAGGCGTCCAGTTCACGGCCGTTTGCATCGAAATATTTTCGGAGCCATTCCGCGCTTTTCAGGGTTTCGCCGAGTTTTTCGTAAAGCCGCGCTGCTGATAACAGTGCATCCGGATGTTGAGGGTCAAGAAAAACCAGGCGCTGCAGCGTCCGTCGCGTTTCCGCAGAGGGCCCGGATGCGGATAATGTGCGCGCAAACAGCAGCAGTGCTTCCGCGGCCCAGGGACGGAGCTCGACCGCCCGCGTGAGGACGCGGACCGCGTTGGCATTTCGTTTCATGGCAAGGTAAAGCCGGCCCAGCTTGGCCAGTGTTTCCGGGTTGTGCCGCATTTTGAGTGCCGCCAACCAATGCGTTTCAGCCGGTCCATACTGCAGAAGCTGGAATTCGCACTCACCGGCAAAGTCCAGTGCTTCAAATGAAGCGTGTTCACCACCGATAATGCGATCGAGCAGCTCGAGCGCCTTTTCCGGGTTGTTTTGTCGTAAAAGCAGGGCGTTGGCCAGCGTCATCGCGGCCGCCTCCTCCTTCGGGCAGGAGGGAGGGTGTGACTGCAGCACGGCAATGGCTTCCGCGAAACGCTTCCGCTGCAAACAGGCTTCCGCAAACAGGGGAGGGAGTGCGGGATCCGGGTCGCCTGCGTCAAGAGCCCGCTGCAGACAGCGTGCCGCGCGGTGAAACTGGTTCCGCGAGAGAAACAGGCGTCCGAGTTCCGCGGGCCCGGGTTGATTTTCCATCGGGATTAAATATATCTTAAAACAACCGGTAAAATCATTATGAATTGGATTGACATCTCGTTACTGCTGATTGTTTCGCTCTCCATCTACCTGGGCTTGCGAAAAGGCTTTCTGTCAAGCCTTTTCTCGGTTTTTTACATTGCGGTCGGCTTTTACGCGGCCGGGTATGCCTGCCACCGATTTTCCACGATGCTGGGTCACAATCCAATCATTCGCTGGGCCGCCTTTGTATTTTGCTTTCTTCTCGCGTTCTGGATTTTGACCTATCTGGGTCGGTTTCTTAAATTCCTTGGTGGGATCGTCATTTCCAAGGCTGCGGATGTGGTTGGGGGAGTGCTTTTAGGCATACTGCGGGGGCTGCTGGTCGCCGTATTTCTTTTATTTTGCGCTATTCTGCTAAATTTCGACAAATCCGATGTCATTAATCGTTCGCTTCTCGCCCCAAAAATAATTTCTGTCATCCAGGGGGTGGTCGCTGTCCCGCCCTCCAAACTGAAAGACCACATCGGCCAGCAGTTCGATGGAATTCGCGACGCAGGCAAGTCCATCCTGAAATAGCGAATTTTATACCC
>JAZDKP010000249.1:0-2018 GCA_043802925.1 Fibrobacterota bacterium
AAAAGATATTGGGAATTGCCACATGTAAATAACAATCCCCTGGTGTTGGCAATTGCCGATTTCCACGATGATCAGTCCATGCTATGGAGTTCAACGGCCCTCATAAATTATCTGTATGGTGTTAAACACAGTTTTCACCATGACGATAATGGGCAGCTAATCATTAAACCAATAAAGATTCAAACACACAGTGTCGGGGAAAAAGAAATCCCTTCAGGTTTTTATTTCCAAACGGATGCGGAATACATAAGTGCTGTTCTGTTCTCGGCAAGCGCAACAATTTCCAAATTTAATAGGATGGGAAGACAGGCAGGCTTTAAAGATCCGAATGTACTTATGATTAGAATGGGTACCTTTGTCGGCGGGCACTTCAAAACCCGCCACTAATGGGCACTTATAGAAGCCCAAAACCAGCCACCTGAGAAGTACCCGATAATTTAATTTGTTTCTTTCTGGAGGCTTCAACAGAAAGGAACAATGAATGGGGAATTATCTCAGGATGGAACAACGCCAACAAATTCAAGCATTTATCCGTCTTGGCTGGTCGGACCGTGCGATCAGCCGGGCGAGCGGTCTTGACCGGGGTACGGTGGCCAAGTACCGGGAGGGATTTCAAAACCAGCCACAAGTGCCCGCCGACTTTTTAGAGGAAAAAGGGCAAAACCCGCCAGAAGTGCCCACCGACCATCCACCCTTTCCCGGGACGCACAGTATCCAGATCCAACCGCATCTGGAACTGATCCGGCGTCATTATCTTCAGCATCTGTCCGCGCAGTGGATTTATCAGGAACTGGTGGACTGCCATGGCTATCGTGGCAGTTATGACAGCGTGAAACGGTATGTGCGGAAGCTTCGGAAGCGCATCCGGGCCTTCAAAGAGCGTTTGCCCCATCTTCCTGGACGTGAGGTTCAGGTGGATTTCGGGAAGAGTCCCTGCTTTGTCAAGGATAAGAACGGCCGTTACCGCCGGATGTGGCTGTTCAAGGCGACTTTGAGCTGCAGCAAGCATGCCTATGAGGAACTGGTGGAACGGCAGGATTTAGAAACCTTCATCCGGTGTCATGAGCGGGCCTTCCAGTTTTTCGGCGGTGTTCCCGAGATTGTGACGCTGGATAACATCAAGTCCGGGGTTCTTCTGGCGAATATGTACGACCCTGTCGTGAATCCGGTGTATCTGGCGTTTTCATCGTACTGGGGTTTTGCGGCTAATCCCTGCATGCCCCGCCGTCCCGAGCACAAAGGCGTGGTGGAACGGGACATTGGTTACACGAAGAGCAACGGGCTTGCAGGCCGGAAATTCGAGGATCTTGAGGCGGCCAACCTGTATCTGCGGCACTGGAACAAGCAATGGGCAAGGACACGCATCCACGGAACCACCAAATGCCAAGTCTGGAAGCTGTTTTGTGAATTGGAGCATCCCCGTCTCCGCCCTCTGGCTGAAAAGCCTTTTGCCTTCTTCAAGACCGGGCAACGGAAAGTTGATGTCAACGGCTTGGTGGAGGTGGAGTCCTGTTATTACGGTGTCCCGCCCCGCTATGTCGGCGATTCAGTCATCGTCCATTATAACCAGGAGAAGGTCAGCATCTTCAAGGAGGAGGTCCTGCTGATTACCCACTCACGGCAGCACCGCAAAGGGTATGTGAGTCAGCCGCCGTCCTGTCTGCCATCCTGGAAACATCCTTCCCAGGAGAGCCAGGAGCAGTATTATTGCCGCCAGGCGAAGCAGGTGGGGCCGAATTTCCATGAATTGATCAACCGGACCCTGGAGGATGATCACCCGCTGACCATTCGGCGCGTCCGGGGCCTGCTGTCCCTCCGCCGTATGTTCTCTCAAGCGATTCTAGAGGAGTCGGCGGGCCGTGCGCTGCGGAAACACCACTGCCGTTACCAGGACTTCCGCTACCTTTGTGAGGCGGTCGCTCTCTATAAGGCGCCGGAACCGGCTCAGCTGACCCAGCAGCATGAACTCATTCGCCCGCTGAGAGAGTATGAATCCCTTCTCGTGGAAAGGACACTCT
>JAZDKP010000250.1:0-7530 GCA_043802925.1 Fibrobacterota bacterium
ATGGATGACTGGAAATTTAATGTTGTTCCCTTCCTTGTCGAACACTATTTCAAGGACCCCCGGTATTTGGTGATTGACAATAAGCCGGTTATCGGATTTTTTGGTGGTTTGAATGGCACCGGCGATATAACGGCTGCAATGACGTATCTGCGGGAACAATGCATGGCGGCAGGTTTCAGCGGGGTGACGGGGATTTCAAACGGCGGGGGATTCGACTATACCTATACCTATTGCCAAACCTTCAGCGCTGAATCTTCCCCGTTGCACATAAGTTCTCCCTCCGTGAATTGGGATGTTGGCGCCTGGACAGCTCCTTTTCAAGATATCGGAACGTGGAGAACCGCATCGAGCTATAAAGCGTTATTAACTGCCCAAAAGAACAACATGCCGCTTAAAACGGGGCTGGCACAAAAAATGTTTCTTTTAGATAACTGGAACGAATATGGAGAAGGCCATTTTTTAATGCCGACAGAAGGCCTCGGTTACCGTTATCTTGATGCCATCAGAGAAGTGTTCGGGGATAGTTCTGCGCATACCGACCTCACGCCCACCCTTGAGCAAAAAGCGCGGTTGAATCTATTGTATCCCGGCCCTCCTCCGGTCGATACCATACCCACGGATTCTACGGACGTCACTCTCACCAATTGGGGGTTTGAATCGCCGGTCGTCAGCAGCCTTGAATACACTCCCTCAGGCGCCGGCTGGACATTCACCGGAGGCAGCGGCGTCCAGCGGAATGGCGGCGCTTTTCAGGCCGCCTATGCGCCCGAAGGGGTCCAGACCGGATTTTTGCAGGCCCAATGCACGGTTTCGCAGGCAGTCACTTTTGCGGAAGGTTCTTACCGCGTTGTTTTCAAAGCTGCAAAGAGGACATCGTATGGTGGAATCCAGTCATTTGACGTGTCCTTTGACGGAAATATAATAGGCACATTTGCACCATCCTCCGGTATGTTTGTAATATGTTCCACCGGTATTTTTATGGCTGCGGCGGGCGAACATTTGATTACTTTTACAGGGACAACATCGGGCGACAACACGGCCTTTATCGACGCGGTCCACATAAAAAAGGCGGGAAGCACGGCTGTTTCCGGGACCGGTCCGGCCATCCGAAGCATGGAGCTCGATGCTGCCGTCCCCAATCCTTTCAATCCCTCCACAGTGATTTCGTACAGCGTACCCGGTATTTCGGGTGCCGGCAATACATGGGTTAAACTGGAGGTGGTGAACATCCAGGGAAAACTGGTTAAGACGCTCGTGAATGGAATGAAAACCCCCGGAAGCCAGAGCGTCTGCTGGAACGGCACCGACAATGTCGGGAACCGCGTGGGCAGCGGCGCCTATTTCTATCGTCTTCGGTGCGGGGAAAAGGTATTGCAGAAGCAGATGGTTTATCTGCGATAGCGGGGAGGGCGTCAACCTAAAAAATACCCCAGCGCGAGCAGCGCCTGGGTGCCCAGGACCACCACGACATTGGCGGCCATGGCCTTGACTAACTGCTTTTGTTCCTCATGCAGTACCGCGCCGCGCATGGCCTTTTGCGCAAAGGGTAGCGTCAGAAGGCCGAGGAGGCAGAGGAAGGGCATGCGGCCCGAAACCACACCGGCCAGAATCCACACATAGACCAGTCCGGTCAGCAGGGCGTAGAGTGATGCGGCCCCCTTTTTCCCGTGCATGATGGCGAGTGTCCGCCGTCCTCCGGCCTTGTCCGCCTCCACATCCGCGAATTCATTGAGCAGGAGAAGGTTGAACGCCAGTAATCCGGAAGGGAGCGAACCGAAGAGCGCGCGCGCGTCAACGCTTCCCTTTAGTATCCAATAAATGCCCAGTATCGGAAGCACCCCCAGCCCCAGACCGGCTGACAGTTCACCGAGGCCAAAGCCCCAGCGCGTGATTTTACTGGTGCCGAAGAGCACGATGGCGCTGCCGAAGAGAAAGAGGAACAGGAGCCGCCAGTCCGTAAAAAAGACGAAATAGGCGCCGATGGGCAGGGCTAGCGCAAAGGGGAGGAGGCCGAGGATGAGCGTGGCGCGCTCCGTCAATATCCCATCGCGGATGAGGCCGCTGCCTCCGCTGAACGGGGTGCGGTCGGTTCGGGCGTCAATGCCGGAGCGATGGTCAAAGTAGTCGTTCAGGACATTGGTGCTGGCATGCAGCAGCAGGGTGCCGCAGACGCAGAGCAGGGCATGGAGGCCGTTCACCGGGCCCGAAACCGATGCCAGGGCAACGGCGAGCAGGGAAAGAAACAGCGAATGGACAAGGAAGTGCGGCCGGGTGGCGCGGAAGCAGAGGAGAAGTTTTTTCATGAAAGGTAAAAATAAACTATTGCCTTCGTGAAATGAAAACTCAAGTCAGGAAGCGGGCGTCAAGAAGCCGAAACCGGGGCCGGTAAGAAGAACTTATTTCATCATGATGAATATCGTGTTGCATTATGATGATTGTTTTATTATCTTTATTTGTACCGGGAAAGGAGAACGATATGACAAGGACGACAATCGGCCTGGATGAATCGCTATTGAAACAGACAAAGAAAATCGCACAGCAGGAACACGCGACCCTGGGTGAAACCATTTCGGAACTGATCAGCCTTGGGATTCAATCCAAGTTAAAACGCACCCGGCTGGAACCCTGTGAATTCACCCTTCCCTCTTTTTCCCTCGGTGTGCCAATCATTCCTATCGAAGACAAGGAGGCCCTCTTTTCCGCTCTGGAGAAAAAACATAAATGAACTTCTCTGTGGATGCCAACCTTCTGCTCTATGCAGTCAATCAGGACGCAGTCCATCATGTCCGGGCAAAAGGATTCATTGAGGAAAAGGCGCGTTCTTCCGAGACCTGGATTTTTCCATGGCAGGTGGCCCATGCTTTCCTGAGAATTTCCACGCACAGCGGAATCCTTCCACACCCCCTTGCCCTGGCTCAGGCCGTGTTGGTCCTGGAGCGATTCCTGGGCCTTTCGCATGTCCGTTTTGTGGCCGAGGGAGAGCGATTTTGGGAATATTACAAGACCGCTGTGTTGACCGGCCACATCCGGGGAGGTGCGATCTCAGACGCCCTGATTGCGGCGATACTGAAAGAACAGGGGGTTTCAACTCTTTTTTCTGCTGACCGGGATTTTCTCAAGTTCAAGGGTTTGCGCGTCATTAATCCGCTGGAATAACGGCTCAAAAAGTTATTTTAAAGATCATGGTGAAAACCGGCCTCGACCGCATTTCCGCTAACTGGCCCAAAGCGCTTTCAGACGCCCGCATCGGCCTTGTCTGTCATCCCGCGTCCGTCAACGCACGCTATCAGCACGCCTCGGATGTGTTTCTCCGGTTCAAACAGGCGCGGCTTTCGGCCTTTTTCGGCCCGCAGCACGGTATCCGCGGTGAAACCCAGGCCAACATGATTGAATGGGAAGGGAGCCGGGACAAAGTCACGGGCCTGCCGGTTTACAGCTTGTATGGTCAGCACCGCAAGCCTACCTCTTCGATGCTCGAAGGGCTCGATGCGCTCGTGCTAGACCTCTTTGATGTCGGCGCCCGTTACTATACCTATATCTGGACGCTCTATCTTTGTATGGAGGCGTGTGTCGAAAGCGGCAAACCTCTCGTGGTGCTCGACCGGCCCAACCCCATTGGGGGCGAGGCGGTGGAAGGCCCGGTGCTGGACCCGGCTTTTGCCTCCTTTGTGGGATTAAAACCCCTTGCCATCCGACACGGCATGACTATCGGCGAAATCGCGCGCTATTTCAAGGGCGAGTTCCTTCCCGCCGCGGAACTGCATATTGTCAAATGCGTGGGCTGGAAACGGGGCGACGATTACAGCCGGAGCGGGCTGCCTTTTGTCAACCCATCGCCCAACATCCCGAACCTCGAAAGCGCGTATGTGTATCCGGGCTTGTGCCTGCTCGAAGGCACCAATGTCAGTGAGGGCCGCGGCACCACGCGTCCCTTCGAGCTCTTTGGCACGCCGTTCACGGATCCCGAAAAGCTGGTCCGCTGCCTCGATTCATTCAAACTGCCCGGGGTCCGGTTTCGCCCCGCCTTCTTTATGCCCACCTTTGACAAGTTCAAGGGCGAAATCTGCGGGGGCGCGCAAATTCATGTTCTCAATAAAAAGCGATTCAAGCCCTTCCTGACCGGGGCCGCAATTCTCAAGGCCTATCTCGATTTGTATCCCTCAACGTTTCAATGGCACCCCGGGCCTTATGAATATGAACACAAATTAAAGCCCATCGACATCCTGTTCGGTTCGGACCGGTTCCGCATCCTTCTTGAAAACAACGTAACGTTGAAGGTGTTTGAGGGAAGCTATGCGGAGGAAAGAAAAGAGTTCATGAAAATGCGGAAGAAGTATCTGATATATTAACTCACCCCCCTCTCTCGCCCCTCGACTCCGCTCGGGGCTCGAGAGAGGGGGGCTTATGGAATGGGAAAAATTAAATAGCTGTATCAGGATGAATTTTGAATAAAAAGCAGATGGTTATTGAGATCGTCATTAATCTTTTGTATAAAACCCTACCCGCCTCTCTCGAGCCCCGAGCGGAGTCGAGGGGCGAGAGAGGGGGGGTGAGGTGAACCTCACTGCTTTCATTCCCGCCGCGGGCTTTGGCACCCGGCTCAAGCCCGTGACGGACGTCATTCCAAAGCCGTTGCTGCCGCTCCTGGGCCGGCCGCTTCTGGAGTGCGTGTTCGACAGCATCCTCGAACTTCCCATCACGCGCGTTGGGCTTAACCTGCACCATTTGGGTGACGCCATCCGCGCCTGGGGTGATCATTCGCTTTACCGCGACATGATCACCTGGTTCCCGGAGGACCCCATTCTCGGGACCGGCGGCGCGCTTTGGAACGCGCGCGAATTCCTGAAAGAAGGCACGTTTCTTGTCCATAATGGCGACGTGGTCTCGGACCTCGACATGGTCTCCTTCCTCGACATGCACCAGAAACGGAAGAACCTCGTGACGCTGGCTGTTGTCAAGAACGGCGGCCAGGACCACGTGGGACTCGACAACCGCGGCCTGCTTGCAAGCGTGGGGGAGAAGGGGGACAAGGCCCGGGCCCGGCGCTTTGTCACCTTCACGGGTATCGCGTTCTACGAACCCGGCTTTCTCCAGTACCTGCCCACAGGTGAGTCGCATGTGACGGGCGCCTGGCTTGCCGCAATTGCGGATGGCGGGCGTGTGGGCACCTTTGACGCCACGGACGCGGACTGGAACGACCTTGGTACGCTGGCGGCCTATACCGACCGCGTGGCCTACGAGCTTGCGCTGCGCGGTGAGGAGCGCTTCATTGGGCGCGACCTTCATGTGCCGCTCGAATGCCGGCTCAAGGGGCGGACGGTCCTGGAGTCAGGCGCGGCCTTGGGCATTGGCGTGTCGCTCGAAAACTGCATCGTGCTGCCCGGGGCCCATGTCCGTGGCGGCGAACAGCATAAGAATGCGCTCCTGCACGCGGGCGGAAGCCTGCCCCTCCGGTTCCGCGAACAGCCCGAAAACCCCGAGGGCGCGGCCCTGCGGCGGGGCGGTTCCAGCCGACAGTACACCGAAATCGCACTTGCGGATGACGACCTCAAGGGCGTGCTCATGAAGACCGACCTTAACGATCCCGATTACGAGCGCCAGGTCGAGTACACAAAGTTTTTCCGGCAGCACCGCTTCCCGGTGCCGCGCCTGCTCCGCGCCGAACCCCTCCGGCGGCGCGCCCTGTTCGAGGACCTTGGGCGCGTTGACCTGTACGACTGGTACCATGCCGGGCATACGGAAAAGGAAATTCGCGACATGTACCGCCGTGTGCTGGACCTGCTTGTCCGCTTTCAGACCCTTGACGCCTCGGGTGTTAAAAGCCTTTCGGAATGGCACTTTGACCGCGAGACTCTGCTCTGGGAAACGCGTTATTTTCTCGAACGCTTCGTCAAAGGGTATGCGGACGTGGCGCCCGAGGAGGAGACGCTTCTTTCCGAGGAGTTCGCGGGCCTCGCGCAGCGCGTGGACGCCTATCCCAAGCGTATCCTGCACCGCGATTTCCAGTCGCGGAACATCATGCTCAACCGGAACGACCTCTATTTCATCGATTACCAGAGTGCGCGCATGGGGCCCCCGGCCTATGACGCGGTTTCCTTTATCCGCGACCCTTACTGCCCGCTCCCGGAGGCGCTGGCGCGGGAACTGACCGAGTACTATGTGGGGCGCATGGCGAAAAAGGCAAAATACCCGGTGCGGGTCTTGCGGGAATCCATGGAATACTGCGGGCTTCAGCGCCACATGCAGGCCCTGGGCGCGTATGGCATGCTCTCGCGCATCAAGGGAAAAACCTGGTTTGAACAGCACATCCCGCACGCCCTGCGCCTGCTTTCGCTCGAGACCGCGCGCGCGGCCGAGGACTATCCCGCGCTTGACCGGCTCGTCCTTCAACTCAAGGGAAAATATGCAGTTGTTTGACGCCATACGCGCCCGGGCCAGCTACCGGGGAGCTTTTTCGTCCACCCCCGTTCCCCTCGATCATCTTCTGACCATTGCGGAGGCCGCGTGCCTGGCGCCGTCGGGTTGCAACCGCCAGACTCCGCGGTTCATTCTTGTGGACAATCCCGTGTTCATTCGCGAAATCAGCGCCATTATCGTTAAGGAAAAAGTCGCGGGAGCCGGGGCTGTCCTGGTCTTTTGCATGGAAAAGGGGCAGGAATACGCGGTGGAGGACTGCGCCGCAGCCGTGGAGAACGCCTTGCTCGCGCTGACGGCCTACGGCTACGTTTCGTGCTGGATTGACGGCGCGCTCCGGAGCGGGGAGCGTGCCGGACGCATGGCCGCGCTGCTCGGGGTTCCGGACGCCTATGCTGTGCGCGTCATTTTGCCCGTAGGCCATCCGGCCGAGGACCCCAAGCCCCCGGAGAAAATGCCTTTCGAGGAACGGGTGTTTTACAACCGGTTTGGCGATTCGGCCAAGGCGCCGGAGGGGTTGTTATAATGGCACTAATGTCAACCCTGTCAGAAGGAGATCCCCAATGAAGACGGTACTTTGGATACTGCTCTCATTCAGCGTATTCTTGTCTGCGCAGAATGAAACCGGTGTTGGGCGTGAATTAATCTGCAGGGGGTACGAGACAGCTTCCAAAGTTACGGAGGACCAGCCCGGATGGCCCTGTCATATCATCTCTCTTTTTGTAACAGGTAAAGACCCCAATGATGGTATCCAATCGCCGCAGGAGCATTTGAACTGGGTCCGCAATCCTTTTCACAGTTACCTCAACGACAATAAAGGCGGAATTTGCATTTTAGCGCATCCCATGGACATGCCTTTTCATGCCGCAAAAGAGATTGCGGCTTTAAAACACCTTGCGGGGATTGAAATAAGTCATGGGGGCAACAGTTTGAAATGCGAAGCGCTGTGGGACAGCTTGTTGACGATTTGCCATGATCGTGGGTTCCCTTATTTATGGGGCTACGGAGCGGATGATTCCCACAGCATTGAACCGGACAAAATCGGTCTTTCGTTTGTGACGGCAAGGCTTTTGGATTTTACGGAAAAAGATCTTAAGAAAGCGTTAAGTGAAGGGG